>NZ_JBLIWA010000001.1:0-79579 GCF_047525675.1 Streptomyces sp. 796.1
GTGCCGGGCGGCCCGGTGGCAGCCGCGGCCGGTCCGCGCCCGCCCGCCCGCGCGAGCTGGACGCGCAGATCGAGGAGCGCAACCGGGCCCGGCACGACAAGCCGCGGCTGAACCTCCCCAAGACCTTCGGCGACCAGGAGGGCGAGCGGCTCCAGAAGGTGCTGGCCCGGGCCGGCATGGGCTCGCGGCGCGCCTGCGAGGAGCTGATCGACCAGGCCAGGGTCGAGGTGAACGGGCAGATCGTCACCGAGCAGGGGCTGCGCGTCGACCCGGAGAAGGACGAGATCAAGGTGGACGGCCTGACCGTCGCCACCCAGTCGTACCTCTTCTTCGCGCTCAACAAGCCCGCCGGCGTCGTCTCCACCATGGAGGACCCGGACGGGCGCCAGTGCCTGGGCGACTACGTGACCAACCGCGAGACGCGGCTGTTCCACGTCGGACGCCTGGACACCGAGACCGAGGGCATCATCCTGCTCACCAACCACGGCGAGTTGGCCCACCGCCTCACCCACCCCAGGTACGGCGTCAAGAAGACCTACCTGGCCGCGATCCAGGGCCCGATCCCGCGCGACCTCGGCAAGCAGCTCAAGAACGGCATCGAGCTTGAGGACGGCTACGCCCGCGCGGACCAGTTCAAGGTCGTCGAGAACGTCGGCAAGAACTACCTGGTCGAGGTCTCGCTGCACGAGGGCCGCAAGCACATCGTGCGGCGCATGTTGGCCGAGGCGGGTTTTCCGGTCGACAAGCTGGTCCGGACGGGCTTCGGCCCCATCCCGCTCGGCGACCAGAAGTCGGGCTGGCTGCGCCGCCTGACCAACACCGAGGTCGGGATGCTGATGCGCGAGGTCGACCTCTAGGGGCAGCGGCTCTCCGGGGCACCGGCGGGCCGGTCGCCGCCGGGACGGGCCGTGTGCCCGCCCCGGCCACTGGTCGACGGGTCGCGACGCGGACCGGCCGCGGCGTCGTGATGACGTCGCGGCGGGCCACAGCGCCCACGGCGCCGGCCGGCCGGACGCCCCGCCCGGTCACGACCAGGGGCCGAGCCCGACGGCCCGGCCGTCCGCATCGCGCTCGACCTCCATCATGCCGGCCACCGCGCCCCGGTTGACGTGCCCGTACACGTGCGGGAAGCGGGTCGTCTCGGGCACGCCGGGCGGCGGCTCGGGGTCGGCGGCCTCCCAGCGGACCATCGGGTCCAGCTTCTCCTCGTCGATGAGCAGCACCATCAGCGGCCCTACGGTGTCCCGGAAGTACGCGGTGGCCACCGCCAGCGTCGTGGCCTCGTCGGGGGAACAGTGCACGAACCCGTCGTCGGCCAGCGAGCTCGGGGCGTACGGCCGGTCCGGCGCGGTCAGCCAGTCGTCCAGGGGAACCACGTGGAAGATCATGCGGAACGTTCTACCGGAATCCGGGCGCCGCGTACCCCCTGCGACCCCACGGACGTGCCCGCACACCCACCCCTCGGCCGCACCCAGCCCTGGCACCCACCCTCGGCCGCGCCCGCTTCCGGCCCGTACCCCCACGCTCCCCCGCTCGGCCCGCAAGCCCGCCGGTCGGGGCGTGCCGTGGCCGGACCCGGGCATTCCGTCTCGGCTGGTGGGCGGCGGGCCGGTCGGCGTGCCGGGGCTGGTTAGGGTGGCGGGGAAGCGGTACGTGACCATGCCCAGCCGCAGCGCGTAGAAGGACAGCACTCAGTGAGAACCGCTCTCGTCATCGGCACCGGCCTCATCGGCACCTCAGCCGCGCTCGCGCTGACCGGCCGGGGCGTCCACGTGCACCTCGCCGACCACGACCCGGGGCAGGCCCGCACCGCAGCCGCGCTGGGCGCCGGCAGCGACACCGAGCCCGAAGGCCCGGTCGACCTGGCCATCGTCGCCGTACCACCGGCGCACGTCGCCGACACCCTCGCCGACGCGATGCGCCGCGGCCTGGCCCGCGGCTACCTGGACGTCGCCAGCGTCAAGGGCGGCCCGCGCCGGGAGCTTGAGGCCAAGGACTGCGACCTGACCCACTACCTGGGCACGCACCCGATGTCCGGCCGCGAGCGGTCCGGGCCGCTGGCCGCCAGTGCCGACCTCTTCGAGGGCCGCCCCTGGGTGCTCACCCCGAGCCGGGACACCGACACCGAGGTGCTGAACCTGGCACTCGAACTGGTCGCGCTCTGCCAGGCCGTGCCCGTCGTGATGGACGCCGACGCGCACGACCGCGCGGTGGCCCTGGTCTCGCACACCCCGCAACTGATCTCCAGCATGGTCGCGGCCAGGCTCCAGCACGCCGACGAGACCGCGGTGCGCCTCTGCGGCCAGGGCATCCGCGACGTCACCCGGATCGCTGCCTCCGACCCGGGGATGTGGATCGACATCCTGTCCGCCAACCCGGGACCGGTCGCCGACGTGCTCGCCGACCTCGCCGCCGACCTGGACGAGACGGTACGGGCGCTGCGCGCGCTGGAGTCCGCACAGGAGGCCGAGCGCGACGACGGGGCGGCCGGCATCGCCGACGTGCTGCGCCGCGGCAACGCCGGCCGGGTCCGGGTGCCGGGCAAGCACGGGGCCGCGCCCGCCGCGTACGACACGGTGACGGTGCTCATCGGCGACCAGCCGGGCGAGTTGGCGAGGATCTTCGCCGACATCGACCGGGCCGGCGTCAACATCGAGGACGTCCGCATCGAGCACGCCACCGGCCAGCAGGCGGGCCGCATCCAGCTCGTCGTCGAGCCGGGCGCGGTGCAGCCGCTGACCACCACCTTGCGCGACCAGGGCTGGCCCATCCGGCACTGAGCCGCCGGGCGACCGCGGGCGACCACCGGCACGCGCGCCGGCGGTGACCGGCGGGGCGGGGCCTGGCGGCGGCGGTGAGCCGTCGGGCCGGCCGGTACGGAGCACGGGGCGTGGCCCGGTGCCCGCCGGGCCCCCCGCCCGGGGCGCTCGCCGCGGACCCCGGGCGGTTCCGGGCCGCGGCCAGGGGCCGGGGACTGCACGGGATGGTCATTCCAACAAGTAACCTTGTCGGTGACTTCTCCATTCGTGAACACTCCGTGTCCGCCCCGTAGTAACGCCCCGTGCATGAGGAAGGTGTCTGCCACCGTGGAAACCGCCGCCAGGACCGTACCGGCAGCAGTGATTGTCGGCATCGACGGCCCCTCCGGCACGGGCAAGTCCAGCACCTCCAAGGCCGTAGCGGCCAAGCTCGGCCTGCGCTACCTGGACACCGGCGCCCAGTACCGGGCGATCACCTGGTGGATGCTGAGCAACGGCATCGACGTGAACGACGCCGCGGCCGTCGCCGAGGCCGCGGCCAAGCCCGCCCTCGTCTCCGGTACGGACCCGGCGGCGCCGACCATCACCGTGGACGGCGCGGACGCCGCGGGCCCCATCCGCACCCCCGAGGTCACCGCCGCGGTCAGCGCGGTCAGCGCCGTTCCCGAGGTGCGCGCCCGGCTGACCGAACTCCAGCGCACCATCGCCGCCGAGGCGCCGCGCGGCATCGTGGTCGAGGGCCGGGACATCGGCACCACCGTGCTGCCGGATGCGCACCTCAAGATCTTCCTCACCGCATCGGAGGCCGCTCGGGCCGCCCGGCGCAGCGGTGAGCTCGGCGTCAAGAGCGCGTCGGAGGTCGCCGCGACGCAGGCGGCGCTCGCCAAGCGGGACGCGGCCGACTCCGGCCGCAAGACCTCACCGCTCGCCAAGGCCGCCGACGCGGTCGAGGTGGACACCACGGAGCTGACCTTGGACCAGGTCATCGAGTGCGTCGTCACCCTCATCGAAGACAAGCAGCAGGGCGCGTGAGCACGGCCGCGGCGGAGTGTACCCGGGAGCAGCCGGGGCCGAGCGGGCCGGGCGCCGCCGTCGGTCGCCGGATCGGCATCGGCCTGATGTACTCGCTGTGGCGCCCGCGGGTGCTGGGCGCCTGGCGGGTGCCGGCCGCCGGCCCGGTCATCCTCGCGGTCAACCACGCGCACGGGCTCGACGGGCCGATGCTGATGGGCACCGCGCCGCGGCCGGTGCACTTCCTGATCAAGAAGGAGGCGTTCGTCGGGCCGCTCGACCCGTTCCTGCGCTCCATCGGCCAGCTCAAGGTGGACCGGCAGAGCGTGGACCGGGCGGCGATCACCGACGCGCTCGGCGTACTGCGCCGCGGCGGCGTGCTCGGGATCTTCCCCGAGGGCACCCGCGGCGAGGGCGACTTCGCCTCGCTCCGTGCGGGCCTGGCCTACTTCGCGGTGCGCGGCGACGCTCCCATCGTGCCGGTGGCGGTGCTCGGCACCAGCGACCGGCGCGGCCGGGCCATAGCGGCGCTGCCGCCGCTGCGCCACCGGGTGGACGTGGTCTTCGGACCGGCGTTCTCCGCCACCGGCGACACCCCGGGGCAGGGCTCCGGCGGCCGGGCGACCCGGGCGGCCCTGGACGCGGCGACCGTACGCATCCAGGCGCGGCTGAGCGAGCACCTGGCCGACGCCAGGCGCCTCACCGGCCGCTAGACAGACGTGAGCGGCGGGCCGTCAGGGCCCGCCGCCGAGGGACGACGAGGAACAGACTTCATGAACGACCAGATCCCCGCCGGCGACGAGCACGGTGAGCTTGGCGACGCCGAGTACACGGAGTTCATGGAGCTCGCCCGGCAGGAGGGGTTCGACCTCGACGAGGTGGAGAGCGACATCGCCGCGGCCGGCCACGGCCCGCTGCCGGTGCTCGCCGTCGTCGGCCGCCCCAATGTCGGCAAGTCGACCCTGGTGAACCGCATCCTCGGGCGCCGTGAGGCCGTCGTCGAGGACCGGCCCGGTGTCACCCGCGACCGGGTGACGTACGAGGCGGAGTGGGCCGGCCGGCGCTTCAAGGTGGTGGACACCGGCGGCTGGGAGCAGGACGTGCTCGGCATCGACGCCTCCGTAGCCGCACAGGCCGAGTTCGCGATGGAGGCCGCCGACGCGGTGATCTTCGTCGTGGACGCCACCGTGGGCGCGACCGACACCGACGAGGCCGTGGTCAAGCTGCTGCGCCGGGCCGGCAAGCCGGTCGTGCTCTGCGCCAACAAGGTCGACGGCCCCTCCAGCGAGGCCGACGCCGCCGCCCTGTGGTCGCTCGGGCTCGGCGAGCCGCACCCGGTCTCCGCGCTGCACGGCCGCGGCACCGGCGACATGCTCGACGCCGCCCTGGACGCGCTGCCCGAGGCGCCCGCGCAGACCTTCGGCACCGCGCTCGGCGGCCCGCGCCGGGTGGCGCTCATCGGCCGGCCCAACGTCGGCAAGTCCTCGCTGCTCAACAAGGTCGCCGGCGAGGAGCGGGTGGTCGTCAACGAGCAGGCCGGCACCACCCGCGACCCGGTCGACGAGCTGATCGAACTCGGCGGCAAGACCTGGAAGTTCGTGGACACCGCCGGCATCCGGCGCCGGGTCCACCTCCAGGAGGGCGCCGACTACTACGCCTCGCTGCGCACCGCAGCCGCCCTGGAGAAGGCGGAGGTCGCGGTGGTGCTGATCGACGCCAGCGAGTCGATCAGCGTGCAGGACCAGCGGATCATCACCATGGCCGTGGACGCGGGCCGTGCATTGGTCATCGCGTACAACAAGTGGGACACCCTCGACGAGGAGCGCCGCTACTACCTGGAGCGCGAGATCGAGCGGGACCTGGTGCAGATCCCGTGGGCGCAGCGGGTCAACGTCTCGGCACGCACCGGGCGGCACATGGAGAAGCTGGTCCCGGCGATCGAGACGGCCATCGTCGGCTGGGAGACCCGGGTGCCCACCGGCCGGCTGAACGCCTTCCTCGGTGAGATCGTCGCCTCCCACCCGCACCCCATCCGCGGCGGCAAGCAGCCGCGCATCCTGTTCGGCACGCAGGCGGGCACCAAGCCCCCGCGCTTCGTGCTCTTCGCCTCCGGCTTCCTGGAGGCCGGCTACCGCCGCTTCGTGGAGCGCCGGCTGCGCGAGGAGTTCGGTTTCGACGGCACGCCGATCCACCTCTCGGTGCGGGTGCGGGAGAAGCGGGGCCGCAAGAAGTAGTTTTCCGGCGCCATCTGCACGACGTTCTACACCACGCATGTGGGTGTGTGCGCGGGCGGCGGGGTGGCTGTACGGCTGCGTGACCGCGGGGCGGCACGGGCGTACGGAGCTTGGAACGCCCCTGCAGGAACCGCAAGCCGTCGTGCGGATCGCATGACGGCACGGGCGCGCCGGGCCCGCGCGCACGGGAACGCGATGCGTACGCCGGAACGGCCGAGCGGCCCCGGGGCAACTGCCCCGGGGCCGCTCGCGTGCCTACGGCCACGCCCCGCGTCGACCCGGTCGACCGACCACCACCGTGGGCGGTGCGACGTACCGCTGCCGCGCCCCGCGGCGAGCTGCCCGTGCCCGCACGGGCCCGGTACGGGCGCCGCACCGGTACGGCTGGTCAGAGGCCGTGCCGCCCGCTGTCCCGCGGTGCCGGTGGCAGGGCCGCCGGCAGTCCCGGGCGCTGGTGGCGGCCGGTGCCCCGCCAGTGGCCGCCGTCCCAGGTGCCGGTGCGCTCCCAGCCACCCTGTCGGTCCCACCCGCCGCGCTGTTCGCGCGGACCGAAGGCGGTGAACTTCAGGTCCTCCTCACCCGTACGGTCCCCCGGCAGGGCCCGGAAGGACCTGCGGTACTCCGCGTACAGGGCATCGAAGATCGGCGTGGCCGAGGCGCCGGCCGGCGGCTGCGGCCTGGGGTGCTCGGTCGCCGCCTCGTGCGAGGGGCGCATGCCGGGGATGGGGGGCGGCTGGTACGGATCGCGGGGGGCGGGCTCGTAAGTGTGCACGTAAGCGCCAACGACCCGGCCGCCCGTCGGATGCGGAAATTGCGGCGAATACGCTGCTCGTGAGGCATATGGGTGAGCGTGGGGACGGGCCTGGCCCCGCGCCGGCACCGGGAACGCCGCGCCGTGCGGGGTCGGGCCGGCCTGTGGGTGCCCCGGGCCGCGGGCCGGCCCGGTCGGTCTCACGTGCCCGCGAGCGGCATCGCGGCGCCCACCAGCGCCCCCCGCTTCGCGGCCCGCTCCAGGGCCTCGCGGAGCAGGTCCTCGCGCGGCTGCTGGCCGATCACCCCGGCCGGGGCGGCGTAGACGAAGACGGTGTTGGACCGGTTCACCGCGGCCCGCCAGCCCTCGGTCACGTGCAGCGGCTGGTGCGCCTGCCACCAGGCGGTGGAGGCGCTGCCGTCGGCACCGGGGGAGAGGATGGCGTGCAGTTGGCCCATGGCGAGCAGGACCGACCAGCCCGCGTTCGCGTCCGGCCGCTGCTCCAGGTTGGTCACCGGGCGGAAGCCCTGCTCGGTCAGGAGGGGCAGGAAGTCGTCGCCCGGGCTGTCGGAGCCGGGGCGCACGATGGGCCCGGTCGGCTCGACCACCAGCGCCGGGTGCACGTCACCGCCGAGCAGGATCAGGCCGCTGGTCACGCCGAGCACCGCTTGGCGGGGATCGCTCTTGGCGATCGTGTCGGCGTCCTGGCCTGCGGTGATCGACCGTACGGCGCCCTGGAGCTGCTCTTCGGAGACCGTGACCACCTGCGAGGGGATGCAGGAGGCGTGGGCGAAGGCGAGGACGGCGGTCTCCTCACCGACGAAGAGCACCGTGCTGGTGGGCTCCTGGGCGGCGTCGCCCGGGGTGCGGCAGGAGGTGCAGTCGTAGTTTCCCGGGGTGTTGTCGCCGACGAGTAGCCGTTCGGCCTCGTCGTCGCCGATCTCGGCGCGTACGTCGTCGCTGACGTCGAGCATGCGCGGCACGGGTGGCTCCTCGAATTTGTCTTCCCTGTGCCGGGTGGGTTCCCCGGCTCGTAAAGAACTCAACGGGAGACGGCGGCGCGGGTCACGCCCGGCGACGGGGCGGAAACGCGTCGTAGCGGGGCACGGGTGGCGGTGTGGTGAAAGCGCTTGCTGGCCCGGTGGGGCCGGTCGCGCCGCTGGCCGGGGCGACGGCGGGGCGGTCGGTGGGGGCCCGGCGGCCGGCGCGGCCCCGGCCGGAATCCGCCCTCGGGGTCGGGCGCGGGCCGTCAGGGAGCCCCGCTCGGCGATCGGTGGCGCGCACCGCCGGGGCCACCGCACGGGGCGCGGACGGGCCGGGCCCGTCGAGCGAGAGGGAGGTGCGCGGGGGTGCGGAGGGCCCGCGGGGCCCGGGCGGCCAGGGGCCGGGCAGGACGCGACCGGACGGCGGCGCCGGTGGGCCGGGGCCGGGATCAGGCCAGGGGCGGCGGGTCGGCGCGGGGTGTCGGGGTTGGCGCCGGCAGGCCCGTACGGGGGCGGAAAACCATCCGGTACGGCCGCCGGGCGGGCCCCGGTGGGGCGCGGCGGATGTCCGGCGGGCGGCGCTCACCAGCCATGATGGTGTCCGACGGGCGAAAGTTCCCCGGGCCGGCTACCGATTTCACATCGCTTGGAGAACAAGATGGTGTGGGCGGCCAACCCGGCAACCGTTTTCCCCGTCTTACCCTGAGCTAGGCGGACGAGGGACCGTCCGTGGGGAACCGTCAGATGTCGGAATTACGGGGCCGGATGCATATCTCATTCCTGATTCACAACGCGTACGGGATCGGCGGGACGATCCGCACCACGTACAACACCGCCCGCACGCTGGCGGAACACCACGACGTGGAGATCGTCTCCGTCTTCCGCCACCGCGACGAGCCGGTCTTCGACCCGGGCTCCAAGGTGACGTTGCGGCATCTGGTCGACATCCGCAAGAGCAGCCCGCACTACGAGGGCGACGACCCGCGGTACACCAAGCCCGCGCGCGTGTTCCCCCGGTCCGAAGGCCGCTACAAGCAGTACAGCGAGCTGACCGACCTGCGCATCGCCGACCACCTGGCCGCCCTGGAGACCGACGTGGTGGTCGGCACCCGGCCCGGCCTCAACTGCCACATCGCGCGCGAGGCGCGGCGCGGCGTGGTGCGGGTCGGTCAGGAGCACCTCACGCTCAGCACGCACTCCCGGTCGCTGAAGGCGACGCTGCGCGGCCTCTACCCGCGGCTGGACGCGGTGACCACGGTGACCGAGGCCGACGCCCGGACCTACCGCCGCCAGATGCGACTGCCCGGCGTCCGCGTGGAAGCCGTGCCCAACAGCGTGCCCGAGCCGCAACTCGCCCCGGCCGACGGCACCGGCAAGTGGGTGGTGGCGGCCGGCCGGCTGGCCCCGGTCAAGCGGTACGACCTGCTGATCAAGGCGTTCGCGAAGGTGACCGAGCAGCGGCCGGACTGGCGGTTGCGGATCTACGGCGGCGGCGCCGAACGCGACAAGCTGCGCGCTCTGATCGACCGCCTCGGCCTCTACAACCACGTCTACCTGATGGGCCCGGCCAACCCGCTCGACCCCGAGTGGGCCAAGGGCTCCATCGCCGCCGTCACCTCAAGCCTCGAATCCTTCGGCATGACCATCGTGGAGGCCATGCGCTGCGGTCTGCCGGTGGTCTCCACCGACTGCCCGCACGGTCCCGGCGAGATCATCGACGACGGTGTGGACGGCCGGCTGGTGCCGCCCGGTGACGTCAACGCCATCGCCGCTGCCCTGCTCGACCTGATCAACGACGACGAACTGCGGCAGCGCATGGGCCGCGCCGCACTGGCCGACTCCGCCCGCTTCGACCCCTCCCAGGTCGCCGGGCGGTACGAGGCGCTCTTCAGTGATCTGCTGTCGCGCGGGGGACTGCGCGGCTCGCTCCACCGCACGCGAGGCGCCCTGCTCAGTGGCGTGTACGCGACCAAGGACGCCGGGCGGCTGGCGTTCAGAAAGGCACGTGCCGCATGACGACCACCTCAGCAGAACTGCCCACGCCCGCCCCCGAGCCGAAGGCCGAGACGAGCGTGCCGCTGCGCGCGGACAGTGTCGCCGACTCCGCCGGCGGCCTCACCTTCGACATCGTCGACCCGCCGGCACCGGACGCCGGCGGGGAGGCCGCCCTGGTGCTGCGGCTGCGCGGGGACGAGCACGGGGCCGAGGAGGTGCGCCTTCCGCTGTCGCCGGCCGGCGAGCGGCGGCTGCGCGCGGTGCTGCCCAGCACCGTCGCCCTGCCCGAGGGCCGGTGGGACGTGTACGTGGCGTGCGGTGAGGCCCCGGCCCGCCGACTGGCGCCCGGGCTGCACGACCTGCGTTCGCTGGTGGACCGCCGCCCGGGCCCCAGCCTGTCGCCGCTGGCCGTCCGCATTCCGTACACCACCAAGCACGGCAACCTCTCGCTGCGCAGTTGGCTGCGGGCGCCGCACGCGGAGGCCGGGGACCTGCGCGTCGCGGACGGCACGCTGAGCGCCCAGGCCCGGCTCTACCGGCTGGAGCGACCGGCGCAGTGGCTGGCCGGCGCGGTGGTGCGGGCCCGGCTGCGCCGCGACCCGTCGGTGGTGCACACCGTGCCGGTCACGGTGGACGACGCGGACTTCGGCTTCACGCTCGGGTACGCCGACCTGGCCGCGCACTGGGAGGGCGGGCAGGACATCTGGGACCTGTGGCTGTCCCGTACGGCCGACGCGCAGGCACCCGGCGACGGCGCGGCGGAGGCGGACGGGGCAGCGGTCGAGGCAGAGCCTGAGACGGAGTCCGGGGCGGCGGCCACCGCGCAGCACGCGGTGCGCATCGCGCGCATCCTGGATGACGTGGTGGACAAGAAGCCCGTCTTCGCCTACCCGGCGCTGACCCTCACCACGGACCGCGGATCGGTGCGCGCCGCCCCTTACTACACGGCCGACAACGACCTGTCGGTGCGCATCGAGGGGGCGTAGCACCGCCGACCGGGACCGGGTTGTGGCATGAACTGCGCCCACCGGGGCACCTGATGGCCCTGGAGGTGTGAAGCATGGTTCCTGTCCTACTCGTTCTGTTGCTGGCGCTGCTGCTTTTCGGCGCCGGCTTCGCGATCAAGGTCCTGTGGTGGATCGCCATCGCCGTGCTGGTCATCTGGCTGCTCGGCTTCCTGCTGCGCTCCACGACGGCCAGTGGGCACCGCTCACGCTGGTACCGGTGGTGAGCGCGGCGGCCCGGGCGTCCGACGGCGCCCGGCAGGCCGGTGCACGCCGCGCCGGCCCCCGCCCCCTACCGGCGCCGCGCGGTCTGGACACCTAGCGGCCCTGCCGCGTGCGGGCGGTCAGCCGTCCCCGTAGCGGCGGTGACCGCGACCGGTGACGGCCCCCGCGGCGGCCTCCGGCGACGCCGGTTCCCCCGGCAGCGCAGACCGCGCCGGCCCGGTGCCCCCGGGACCGTCCCGAACGGGGCCGGACCACCGACCGTTCATCCCACGCCAGCCCTCGCGGACCGAAGCCGTCCGCGAGGGCTGGCACACTGCTGCGCATGCTGGAGACCTCCGCCCGACTGCTGCGCCTGCTCTCCCTGCTCCAGACCCACGGCGGCCTGGCGCCACCGGGGCGCTCCGGTGCCGGTGGTGGGCGGCGCAGTTGGTCGGGCGCGGAGTTGGCCGAGCGGCTGGGCGTGACGCCGCGCACGGTCCGCCGCGACGTGGACCGGCTGCGCGAACTCGGCTACCCGGTGCACTCGGTGTCGGGCACCGCCGGCGGCTACCAACTCGGTGCGGGCGCCGAACTGCCGCCGCTGCTGCTCGACGACGAGGAGGCGGTGGCGGTCGCCCTCGGCCTGCGGATGGCGCCGGTCGGCATCGAGGGCGTCGAGGAGAGTTCGGTACGCGCGCTGGCCAAGCTGGAGCAGGTGCTGCCGGACCGGCTGCGCCGCCGGGTCTCGACCCTGAACGCCTACACGGTGCCGATGACCGGCAACCACGCAGGTCCGGCCATCGATCCGCACGTGCTGACGGAGTTGGCGCACGCCTGCCGGGACCGGCAGCGGGTGCGCTTCGCGTACCGCGCCCACGACGGCGAGGTCAGCCGGCGCAGCGTCGAACCGCTCCGGCTGGTCTGCTCGCGGGCCCGCTGGTACCTGGTCGCCTGGGACCTCGACCGCACGGACTGGCGCACCTTCCGCGCCGACCGGATCACCCCCAAGCCGCCGCACGGCCCGCGCTTCGACCCCCGCGAGCCACCCGCCGACGACCTGGGCGGCTACGTATCCGAGCGGGTGTCGATCGCCGCGTACGCGCAGCGCGCCACGGTGCTCCTCAAGGTGTCGGCCGAGCGCGCGGCCGAGCACATCTCGCCGACGGCCGGGGTGCTTGAGGCGGTGGACGAGGAGTCCTGCCTGCTGCACACCGGCGCGCACACGCTCGACGTGCTGGCCGTGCACGTGCTGCTCGCGGGCTTCGACTTCGAGGTGCGCGAGCCGCCCGAACTGCGCGGGCACCTCAAGACGATGCGTGACCGACTCGATCGGGCGCTGGGCTGAGAACGCCCTCGTCAAGCTGCGCGACCTGCGGGTGGTGCAGGTCGAAGGCGGGTGACTCGGAGCGGATGCGGGGCAGCGCGGTGAAGTTGTGCCGCGGCGGCGGGCAGGAGGTGGCCCACTCCAGGGAGCGGCCGTAGCCCCACGGGTCGTCCAGTGCCACCTGCTCGCCGTACCTGGCGGTCTTCCAGACGTTGTAGAGGAAGGGCAGCGTGGAGCTGCCGAGCAGGAAGGCGCCGATGGTGGAGAGGGTGTTGAGTGCGGTGAACCCGTCGGCGGCCAGGTAGTCCGCGTACCGCCGTGGCATGCCCTCCACGCCCAGCCAGTGATGGACCAGGAACGTGGTGTGGAAGCCCACGAACAGGGTCCAGAAGTGGATGCGGCCCAGCCGCTCGTCGAGCATCTTGCCGGTGAACTTCGGCCACCAGAAGTAGAAGCCGGCGAACATGGCGAAGACGACCGTGCCGAACACCACGTAGTGGAAGTGGCCGACCACGAAGTAGCTGTCGGTGACGTGGAAGTCCAGCGGGGGTGAGGCCAGGATGACCCCAGTCAGGCCGCCGAACAGGAAGCTCACCAGGAAGCCGATCGACCACAGCATGGGCGTCTCGAAGGAGATGGAGCCGTGCCACATGGTCCCGATCCAGTTGAAGAACTTCACCCCGGTGGGCACCGCGATCAGGAAGGACAACAGGGAGAAGAAGGGCAGCAGCACCGCGCCGGTGGCGAACATGTGGTGCGCCCAGACCACCACGGACAGCCCGGTGATGGCCATCGTCGCGCCGACCAGCATCACGTAGCCGAAGACCGGCTTGCGGGCGAAGACCGGGATGATCTCCGTGATGATGCCGAAGAACGGCAGCGCGATGATGTAGACCTCCGGGTGCCCGAAGAACCAGAACAGGTGCTGCCAGAGCACCGCCCCGCCGAACTCCGGCTCGAAGACCAGCGCCCCGAACCGCCGGTCGGCCTCCAGGCACAGCAGGGCGGCGGCCAGCACGGGGAAGGCGATGAGCACCAGGATCGAGGTGAACAGCACGTTCCAGGTGAAGACCGGCATCCGGAACATGGTCATGCCCGGGGCCCGCATCGCGATGATCGTGGTGAGGAAGTTGACCGAGCCCAGGATGGTGCCGAAGCCGGACAGCGCGAGCCCCATGATCCACAGGTCGGCCCCGATGCCGGGGGAGTGGGTGGCGCTGTTCAGCGGCGCGTAGGCGAACCAGCCGAAGTCGGCCGCGCCGTCCGGTACCAGCAAACCGCTCAGTACGAGGAGTCCGCCGAACAGAAACAGCCAGTACGAGAGCATGTTCAGACGCGGGAAGGCGACGTCGGGCGAGCCGATCTGGAGCGGCATGATCTCGTTGGCGAAGCCCGCGAAGGTCGGGGTGGCGAAGAGCAGCAGCATGATCGTGCCGTGCAGCGTGAACGCCTGGTTGAACTGTTCGTTGGAGACCAGTTGCAGCCCCGGCCTGGCCAGCTCGGCCCGCATCACCAGCGCCAGTACCCCGCCGACCAGGAAGAAGGCGAACGAGGTGAGCAGGTACAGATGGCCGATCTTCTTGTGGTCGGTCGTGGTGAGCCAGTCCACGAGCACCCGCCCGTGCCGCCGCTCCGGTACCGCTCCCGCCCCCGCCTGAGCGGTCTCCGTCCCCATGCGTGGCTCCCTCTGGGCGTCGACTGTGCCGGGCTGCGGGCACCCGCCATGATGCGGGGCGCGCACGGCCAGGACTGTGGTGCGACACGCAGGACGCATACCGTTTCGCCCCCTTCTGTCCTGCCTGCGGTTCGCTATCCGGGCACCTTCGCGCGCTCGTTGTCGGTCTTGTCTGGTGTGTCTGTCATGTGGGTGTCAGATAGGAAGTCAAGATGCGCAGCTATGGCCAAACCTGTGTACGGACGGCCAGATCAATGTGGTGGAATTGTGTGCTCCCCGTGTGATGCGGTATGCGTTTTTGGCGACTACCGAATTCCCGCCGCCGAAGATGCGGCGTGATGTGCGGGGAAGCCCTTTCCCGGCGTCATAGCGCGTTATTGCAGAGAACTCCGCAGGGCCTTCCGGCCGAGAACGGAAGGTCCTTACGGGTGACATAGATGACGACAAACCGGGCCCTGTTTTCTGTGACACAAGTGTGACCAGTGACGGTCGGCCGGACGGGGGTTCCGCGCGTAGAGCGGGCCTTCCGTCCCCGGGGAGTGGCGCCTACGGTGGCTGGCATGGCACCTCTACCGATTCCTTCGCCCGAGCCGGCCGATGACCTTGACTCCTATGTCGGCCTCGACGGCGAGACTGCCGAACGACGGGCCAGGGCGCGTGGCTGGACCACCGTCAGGACGCTGCCGCCGGGGGCCGTCATCACTCTGGAGTACCTGGGCGGCCGACTGAATTTCACCGTTGACGACGGCGTCGTCGAGCGCTGCTGGCAGGGCTGAACCGGCCCGCCGCTGTCGTGTGCGACCGCGCCGGGCAAACGGCGAAGGCCCCGAGCTCCAGGGGAGTCTCGGGGCCTTCGGAAGCCGTCTGTGGCCGGCTGGCGGCCCGAGGTGCGCTACGGGGAGGCGGCGGCCCGTACGAGGTCCGGTCAGCCGCCGCTACGGCCGCGCGGGGCGCCGGCCGAGCCCAGCGGGGCGGTGCGCGCCCGGTCCGCGTGCGGCGGGCGGCGGCTGCCGGTCGGGGTGACCGGGGTGCGCTCGGAGCGCGCCGTGTGCGGCCTCGCGGGGTGGTGCGGCCAGCTCTCCGACGGTCGTGCGGCCCCACCGGCCCGGCCGGCCAACGGCAGCCGCTCCCGGGTGTGGTGCTCCTCGTCCGGCGCGCTCCGCAGCGTGCTCACAGCGGGGTTGGCCAGCGCGGACACCGGTTGCGGAGTGAACAGCGAGCCGGCCCGCAGCCGCTTCCAGGCGATGCACAGGACCATCTCGGCCCAGGCCATCGGGGCCTCGAACAGCGGCAGCGCCAGCAGGATCAGCAGCCCGGCCGCCCAGCCGAGCAGAACGTCGCTGACCCAGTGCGTCCCGAGGTAGACGGTCGTCATGCCCACGCCGAAAGTGACGACCGAAGCGGCCACGGAGGCGATCCTGCGCGCCTGTGGAGTGGTCGCCAGATAGGCCAGCACACCCCAGGTGACCACGGCGTTCGCGGTGTGACCCGAGGGAAATATATCGCCGTTCTCCCACATCTCGTTCGAGCCGACCACGGTGGCGTAGTGCGGACCGAGCCGACCCATCCCCAACTTCGCGGCGCCCACGGTGGCGTTCAGCAGCAACAGCGAGGTGCCGAGCAGCAGCAGCGGCCGGGGGGTGCGCTGTCGCCAGCAGCACCAGCCGAGCCAGGCGGTCACCAGGACGGCGGTCGGACCGCGCTGACCGAGCACGACGAAGTAGTCCAGGAAGGTGTGGAATTCCGGCCACTGCTTGTACGGCCGGAACAACATGACTTGCCAGTCGAGCTTCACCAGCCAGGAGGTGGTGAGCACGCCGACCACCGTGGCCACGTAGACCGCGAGAGTGGTCCCCAGCAACCAGCCGCGGGTCCGCGTCATGCGCGGTCGCGCGACTTTGGTCGGGCGCTCCTCCGCCTGAGGAAGCTTGTCATCGGTACGCACTCAATCGAGATTACATTGCGTGACAGGTGACATCGGTCGATCACGTCTCTTTGTGATGACGATGTGATGTGGAGAGGGTCTCGTTCTCGACATTGCCGTTCACGATTTCACGGAATGCCGGGAGTCCTTGTCTATTCCGTTGGTGCTTCTCAAGAGGATCAGCTAGAACCCGTTTATTCTATTAGCGCTCCGCTGTTTATCGCTGATTCGCCCCGGCGTTCCCTGTTGTTTCCCCTGTGGTTGCCGTGGCTCGGGTGTCCGGGCGGCGGCGTGCTGATCATCGCCGCAGGGCGGTTCCGCGCAGGTCACACGCCCGGTGGCGGTCCGGCGCCCGATCGCATCCGGCCATGGTGGGCCCGCCTGGTCCGGCGGCGCCCCGGCGCCTCGCCGGCGGCGTACCCGCCCGCCGTCGGGTTCCCCCCGGCGACCGGCCGGGAACGGCCCGGCCCACCGGCCGCAGGGCGCAGTTCGATCACGGCTGCGCCGCTCGAAGGCCCGTACCCGCTTGCCCCGTGCCCGGTGACGCTGCCGCGCCCGGCCGCCGCCCCATCCGGCGTACGGCTCCGTCAATGCAGGTCAGAGCCTTGCGGGCGGAGACCGGCCGGTCTCCGGCGGCGTGCCGGACGGCAAGTGGAGCACGGTCTTCCGCCCGAGGTGAGGTACGTGGCCCCTGCCGCGATTCGCGTACGCTGACGTCTCACTCGCCCAAGTCGCCGGGTCACCGGGCTGCCTCCTCGACGTCATGTCGACGTCATGCCCCGTGCAGGCCCCACGCCGCGAGCGCACCACAGGGAGGTACCTCTATGACCGGGACGACCACGACCGGCAAGCGGCGGTCAGCGGGCGTTCCCCGGTCCGGGCACGGTGCCCGGGGGCGGCACGCGGCCGAAGGCGGCGACCGCTGGCTGGTGCTCGTGGTGCTCTGCGTCAGCCTGCTCCTGGTCGCCGTGGACGCGACCGTGCTGCACGTCGCGGTGCCTGCGGTCAGTGAGGACCTTCGCCCGGGCGCGATGGAACTGCTGTGGATCGTCGACGTCTACCCCCTGGTGTGCGCCTCGCTGCTGATCCTCTTCGGCACCCTGGGCGACCGGGTCGGCCGCCGTCGCGTCCTGCTCCTCGGCTACGGGATATTCGGCCTCGCCTCCGCGCTCGCCGCCCTGGCCAGCACCCCCCAGGTGCTCATCGTGGCGCGCGCCCTGCTCGGCGTCGGCGGCGCGATGATCATGCCAGCCACGCTCTCGATCCTCCGCCAGGTCTTCCCCGACCGTCGCGAGCGGGCCGTCGCGATCGGCGTCTGGAGCGCGGTCGCGGCCGTCGGCGCGGCGGCCGGCCCGCTGCTCGGCGGCTTCCTGCTGGAGCACTTCTGGTGGGGCTCGGTCTTCCTGATCAACATCCCGCTGATGGTCGTCGCCCTGCCGGTCGGCCGCTGGCTGCTGCCCGAGTCGACCGGCGACCACGAAGGTCCCTGGGACGTACTGGGTGCCCTGCTGGCGGCCTTCGGCCTGTTCGGACTCGTGCTCGGCGTCAAGCGGCTGGGCAACGGGCAGGACCTGATCGACCCGGGCACGCTCGGCGCCCTGCTGCTCGGCGGCGCGCTGCTCACCGTCTTCGTACGCCGGCAGCGCCGCAGGACCCAGCCGCTGGTGGACCTGACGATGTTCGCCAGGCCCGCCTTCGGCACCGCCGTCGGCTGCATCGTGCTCGCGATGCTGGCCCTGGTCGGCCTCGAACTGGTCGCCGCCCAGTACCTGCAACTCGTCCTCGACCTCACCCCGCTCCAGACCGGCCTGCGACTGCTGCCGCTGACCTTCGCGGCCATGGCCGCCGGGCTCGTCGGCTCCCGAATGCTGCACCGGCTCGGCCCCAGGACCATGGTGGCCGCCGGCTTCGTCCTCACCGCGCTCGCCGTCCTGCTGCTGACCGCGATGGGCCAGCAGGACCGCCCCGCCCTGCTGATCCTCGGCTTCGTCCTGCTCGGCTTCGGCCTGGAGACCACCTTGTTCGGTGCGTACGAGTCGATGCTCAGCGAGGCGCCGGCGCGCTGTGCCGGCGGGGCCGCCGCCATCGGCGAGACCTCCTACCAACTCGGCGCCGGCCTCGGCATAGCCCTGCTCGGCAGCGTCATGAACGCCGCCTACGCACCGCGCGTCGCCGAAACCCCCGGCATACCCGAGCCCTCCGCGTCCGCCGCGAGCCACTCGCTCGGCGAGGCGTACCAGGTCTCCGAAGGACTCGGCGGCGCCGCCGGCGAGACGCTGCGGACCTCGGCCCGCGAAGCGTTCGTCATCGGCCTCCACCTGACGCTCGTGGTCAGCGCCGGCCTCCTGCTGCTCGGCGCGCTCGCCGCGCTGCGCCTGCCGCGGACCGCTGAGACCACCGAAGGCGCCGACGGCAGCGAGCACGAGGCACTGCGCGCCCAGGTCCCGCCGCCGGCGACCCCGCCGCACCCGGCCGGGCCCGTCCCGATGCCCGCCGCAGGCCCCGTCGAACTGCCGCGACCGGGCCCGGGTGAGACGCCGCCGCACGGCCAGACCCGCACCGGATCGCCCGCCCACCACTGAGCGGGCCGGCCCCGCGCCGTCCCACGGGCCGCGGCCGGGCCGGCGGAAACGGGGGCTGGACGCCGTCTCCTACCCGGAAGTAGCGTCGGGTGCGACGGGATGATCTCCCCGGTCGTCGAGGCGGTACGGGACCCCGGCCGCCGGGTCCCGGACCCTGACCCGCACCCGAGCCGGAGGCCGTAGCCATGTCCGTGCGCACCTTGCCGCCGTTCGACCCGACCGACCCGTTGGGCATCGACGACCTGCTGTCCCCCGAGGACCTGGCCGTCCGGGACACCGTCCGCCGGTGGGCCGCCGACCGCGTGCTGCCGTACGTCGCCGACTGGTACGAGCGCGGTGAACTGCCCGGCATCCGCGACCTGGCCCGTGAACTCGGCTCCATCGGCGCCCTCGGCATGTCCTTGGAGGGCTACGGCTGCGCGGGCGCCAGCGCGGTCCAGTACGGCCTGGCCTGTCTGGAACTTGAGGCGGCCGACTCCGGCATCCGCTCCCTGGTCTCGGTGCAGGGCTCGCTGGCCATGTACGCGATCCACCGGTACGGCTCCGAGGAGCAGAAGCAGCAGTGGCTGCCGGCGATGGCGGCGGGCGAGGCGATCGGCTGCTTCGGGCTGACCGAACCCGACCACGGCTCGGACCCGGCGGGCATGCGCACCACGGCCAAGCGCGAGGGCTCGGACTGGGTGCTCACCGGCCGCAAGATGTGGATCACCAACGGCTCGGTGGCGGCCGTCGCCGTCGTGTGGGCCCAGACCGACGAGGGCATCCGCGGTTTCGTCGTCCCCACTGACACGCCCGGCTTCGCCGCCCCCGAGATCCACCACAAGTGGTCCCTGCGCGCCTCGGTGACCAGCGAACTCGTCATGGACCAGGTACGACTGCCGGCTACCGCGGCGCTCCCCGAAGTCATCGGCCTGCGTGGCCCGCTGAGCTGCCTCAGCCATGCGCGGTACGGGATCGTCTGGGGCTCGATGGGCGCGGCGCGCTCCTCGTTCGAGACGGCCCTGGAGTACGCGAAGACGCGCGAGCAGTTCGGCAAGCCCATCGGCGGCTTCCAACTCACCCAGGCCAAGCTCGCCGACATGGCGGTCGAACTCCACAAGGGCGTACTGCTCGCGCACCACCTCGGTCGTCGGATGGACGTGGGGCGGCTACGACCGGAGCAGGTGAGCTTCGGCAAGTTGAACAACGTACGGGAAGCGATCGAGATCTGCCGTACGGCCCGGACGATCCTCGGGGCGAACGGCATCTCGCTGGAGTACCCGGTGATGCGGCACGCCACCAACCTGGAGTCCGTGCTCACCTATGAGGGCACCGTGGAGATGCACCAACTGGTCCTGGGCAAGGCCCTGACCGGGCTCGACGCCTTTCGGTGAGGCTCGTTGAAGCCCGCTGAAGCTGGATGAGGTTCGATGAGACCCCGTTGAGGTCTCGGTGCGGAGACGTGGGACCGGGCGGGGGATGCGGGGGCGAGCCGCGGGACTGCCGGGTCCGACCCGGCGGCGTGCGCTGTGTGGCGCACGCCGCCGAGGTCAGCTCTGGTTGAAGAAGCCGGTGTGGCGCCTGCGGGCCTCGCCACTGACGATCTGGTAGTCGGGCGGTGTGAGCAGGAACACCCGGGTGGCGACCCGCTCGATGGAGCCGCGGAGACCGAAGGTGAGCCCGGCCGCGAAGTCGACCACGCGCTTGGCGTCGGCTGATTCCATCGCGGTGAGGTTCACGATCACCGGGATGCCCTCACGGAACAGTTCGCCGATCGCGCGTGCGTCCCGGAACCCGTCGGGGGAGACCGTCGCAATGCGTGATCCCTGATCCTGGGCGGCCTGGTCGGCGACCCGCACCCGCGGGTCGGTCACCCAGGCGTCGCCGGGCTCGGGTCCCTCGGAGTAGTCATCGTCGTAGTAGCGCTCATCATCGCTGTCGTCGACGAGGCCAAGCCAAGCACTCGCCTTGCGCACCGATCCCATGGACGCCTCCTCTCACACGCGGTGGGTACTGTCCGCCCCTCTATGGTCGGCCATGATGTAGATGATGTGCCAAGCGGATTGCCGCCGCACAGGGGATTCGTGACGGTACTGGTGCACAACGCGTGCCCAGAAACCAGAGTTCCTCCCCTGCAAGGGGCCTGACGGCATGGTAGTTAGACTCGCCGGCTAAATGAGTGACGCCACGCGGCGTATGGGGGAACGGGGAAGCTTTGTTTGGGATTGTCCGACCATGTCGGCACCGCTTGTCGGATCGTCTGCGGACCGACTGGATGGCTCATCTGTGCGGGCTGTGCCTGGCGCTGCGCGCCGATCACGGGCAGTTTGCCCGGATAGCGACCAATTACGACGGGCTGATCATCTCGGTCCTGGTGGAGGCCCAGTCGCCGGTCGAGCGCCGGGCCGCCGGCCGCCGCACCGCCGGACCCTGCCCGCTGCGCGGCATGCGCACCGCGCCCGTGGCCCGCGGCGAAGGCGCCAAACTGGCCGCCGCCGTCTCCCTCGTACTCGCCTCGGCCAAGGTCAGGGACCACATCGCGGACGGCGATGGTGCGCTGGCCCGCCGTCCGGTGGCCGCCGCCGCCCGCAAGGTGGCCTCCCGCTGGGACCTGGCCGGCGCGCGCACCGGATCCCACCTGGGGTTCGACACGGCCGTCCTGGTGGACGCGGTGGACCGGCAGTCGGGCATCGAGGCGCTGGCCGGGCGCGGCACCCCGCTGCTGACCATCACCGAGCCGACCGAGACCGCGACCGCCGCGGCCTTCGCGCACACCGCGGTGTTGGCCGACCGGCCGCAGAACCGGGCGCCGCTCGCGGAGGCCGGGCGGCTCTTCGGCCGCCTGGCGCACCTGCTGGACGCGGTCGAGGACCTGGACGAGGACGCGCGGACCGGCGCCTGGAACCCGCTGCTGGCCACCGGCGCCACGCTCGCCGAAGCCCGGCGGCTGTGCGACGACGCGGTGCACGGCGTACGGCTGGCGCTGCGGGACGCGGAGTTCACCGACGGCAAGCTCGCCCACGTACTCCTCGTGCACGAGTTGGGGTACGCCGTGGAGCGGGCGTTCGGCCCCCGCTGTGCGCGCCCGACGGGGCAGTCGACCGGCGCGTTCGGGCCGCCGCCCGGCCAGTCCCCGTACGGCGGTCCGGCGGCGCCGCACCACGGTGGCGCGCCGACGGCTGACGGCGGGTACGCCCCGTACGGCAACGGCCAACTCAACGTGCCGCACGGGGCCGGTGGCGCGCCGCAGCCCTTGCATCCGGGGCCCGGGCACGGCGGTTCGGACGGGGACTGGTTCGGCGGAGGCGGGGGCGGCGGGGACGGGCAGGGTTCGCCGGGGCGCCCGCCGCGCCGGCGCGGGCTGGTGCCCGGCTGTGCGGTCTGGCTCGGCCTGTGCTGCACCTGTCAGATCTGCTGTCGCGAGGAGTACCACGACCCGTGGTCCGGCGAGCAGCGCGGCGGCTGGTGCCACAAGTGCGACTGCGGCGACTGTGGCGATTGCTGTGACTGCTGTGATTGCTGCGATGGTTGCGGCTGCGACTGTAGTTGCTGAGGTGGGCTGAGCCGGGCCGATGTCGGTGGGGTTGCCCCCGGTGGGGTGGGGCTGTGGGTGCGGTGGGTGTGGGTGCTGTGCGTTGCCGGGGCGTCCCGGGGCGGGAAGGGGCTGTTGCGCACGGAAGGGCTGCCGCGTGCGGGGGAGTAGGGCGTCCCGCTCGCGGCAGTTCTATGTGGTGTCCCAACTGCGGCCTTGGGGCGGGGAGTTGGGGGTGCGGTGTGGCGGTGGGGTGCGTTTGGGTGGGAGTGGGAGGTGGCGCGGTGGGTGGGGCTGGGAGGTGAAGCCCCGGGCGTTAGGTGCGTGGGTGGGAGCGCGGCCGGTCGGGTGTCCGGTGGTTGAGACGGGCTGAGACGAGTTGGGGCGGGCCGAGGCGGTCGGTCGGTGGATGGGTGGATGAGGTGTGGTGGGTGTGAAGGGTGGTGGCGAGTGGGGTGGAAGGTTTCTCCGGGCGGAGCTGGAACGACAGCGAGGCGAGGGGAGGCCGAGCGCTAACGGTGTGCGGACGCGTGCTGAAACGCGGATGCGAGAGATGAAACCCGCAGGTGGTGGGGGCCGTGACGGTGGAGTTCACGGGGGCGCGAGCGCGGCCGGCCCGGACGGGGCGGGCGCTCAGCGCGATGGGGCAGCGGTCAGCCCGAACAGGAACACGACCACACCCGACCGAAGTCGATGTGGCCGCGGGTGACCAGACGCTGCCCTGAATGCATGGGCCAAGTGGAGCAGTCTTCCGTTTGCGCGTCAACTGAGATGAGATGCGCTGTTCACAGTATGGACAGCCGCATGGACAGCCTTGACAGCAGGCCGTGGCCACCGCATAGCCTCGAACTCCGGCTGTGCTGAGGGGCGCAGCCGGTGTGCGGCAGGGACGCGTGCTCGAACCGAGCACCCACGGAGTCTTCGCATGTCCGTGTCACCGGCCAGCTCCCCGCTTCCCCGCCGTCCCCGTCCACCGGCCATCGCGATCGTCGGCGCAGGTCCGCGCGGCATCGGCCTGATCGCCCGGATCGCCGCCCGCGCCACCGCGCCGGCGGCCGACGCTCCCGACGTCCCCCGTGCTCCCAGCGGCCCCGACGTCCCCGCCGCGCCGTCCGTACCGCCCGCGCCGTCCATACCGTCCGTACCGCAGCCCGGTGGGCCGCTCCCGCACCGCGTCGGGTCCGCCCCCGCAGGCCGGTTCGCCCCGGCGGCCGGCGGGCGGTCCTTCGTCGCCTCGTCGCGAGCCACCGGCCCGGTGCCGGCCGGGGGCCGTCTCGTCATCCACCTCATCGACCCGCACCCGCCGGGCGGCGGCCGGGTCTGGCGACCGCAGCAGTCGCCGCTGCTCTGGATGAACTCCATGGCCGCCGACGTGTCCGTCTTCGACGACGGCAGCCGCGGCTGGAACGCGGCCGAAGACGGGCCGCCGTACGCCGGGCCCTCGCTCGCCGAGTGGGCGCAGGCCATCCGCGACGGCGACCTCACAGTGCCGCTCGCCCCCGAACTCGCCGCGGAAGTAGCCGCGTTGACCGGCCGCACCTTCGCCACCCGGCGGCTCCAGAGCGCGTATCTGAACTGGGTGTACGAGCGGGTGGTGGCCGCGCTGCCGGCCGGCGTCGAGCTGCGGGTGCACCGCCGGCGCGCGGTGCGGCTCGGCGGCCCCCGCGAGGGCGCGCAGCGGGTGTGGCTCGAAGGGCAGGAGCTGCCCGTGGTCGCCGACGCCGTGGTGCTCGCACTGGGCCACCTCGATGCCGAACCAGGCCAGCAGGAAAGCGAGTTGGAGAGATTCGCGGCCGAACACCGGCTGACCTACCTGCCGCCCGAGTACACCGCCGACAGCGATCTGTCGGCGCTGCGGCCCGGGGAGCCGGTGCTGGTCCGCGGCTTCGGGCTGGCCTTCATCGACCTGATGGTGCTGCTCACCGAGGGGCGCGGCGGCAGCTACGTACCGGCGCCGGGTTCCGACGCGGCGGAGCCGGTCGGGGACGGGCCCGAGCTGGTCTACCGGCCGTCGGGGCGGGAGCCCGTGCTGTACGTGGGATCGCGGCGCGGCGTTCCGTACCACGCCAAGCTCGGCTACGACTGGCACGGCGAACTGCCCCCGCTGCCCCGCTTCTTCGGGCCGGCGCAGGTGGCCGACGTGCTCACCCGGCAGCGGCCGGCGGAGTACGCGCGCGACGTGTGGCCGCTGGTGTGCAGGGAGCTCGGCTACGTGCACTACCACCGGCTGTTCACCGCGCACCCGGAGCGCACGGTCGGGAGCTGGGCCGACTTCGAAGCGGGCTACGCCGCCCACGAACCAGGCAGCGACCAGCTCGCGGCGCTGGTCGCCGCCGCCGTACCGGACCCCGCCGACCGGCTCGACCTGGTCCGGCTCGACCGGCCGCTGGCCGGTGTGACCTTCGCATCGGACGCCGACCTCCAACAGGGCCTGCGGGACTACATCACCGCCGACCTGATACGCCGCCACGACCCCGCACACAGCGCTGACCTGGCCGTCTTCCTCGGACTCCTGGCGCTGTACGGGCAGGTGGCCGCGCTCGGCGACACCGGCCCGAACTGGCACGGCTTCTTCAGCTACCTGGCGTCGGGCCCGCCCGGGCCGCGGCTGCGGCAACTCCTCGCGCTCTCCAGGGCCGGCATCGTGCGCTTCGTCGGGGCCGACATGACCGTCACGGCGGACGCCGACCGCGGCGCCTTCGTCGCCTCCAGCGCGTCCGCGCCGGGGGCCGTCGCCGCCGGCGCACTGGTCGAGGCCAGGCTGCCGGACCCGTCGGTGGCCCGCTCCCGCGACCCGCTGCTGCGCGCCCTGTACGACCACGACCCGGACGGGGTGCGGGAGACCCAGGGCGGGCTGCTCGCGGTCCGCCCGGACGACGGCCGGGTGCTGGACCGGGCCGGCCGGCCCCACCCGCGCCGGTTCGCGATCGGCGCGCCGACCGACGCCCGGGTGGTGGGCGCCTTCGCCAGGCCCGGCACCGGCGCCCCGGCCGTACGGCAGAACGACGCGATCGCCCGCGCCCTGCTCGCCCTGTTGGCCGAGGCCGCCCCCGTGGTGCGGCTGAGCGCCTGACCCGCGGCGGGCGCCGCCCCGTCAGCGCCGCCGCGCCGCCCGCCGCGCTACCGCACCGCACCGCCCGAGCCGACCCGGGCCCACCCGGCCGATGACCCCACGAACCCGAGGAACCCCATGCCCCCCTTGACCCGTCCACTCCGCTTCGCCGTCGACCTCGGCGGCACCGCGCTCTACTCGGCGGCCACCTTCGTCGACCGGGCCAGGCTCGCCGAACGCGGCGCCTTCGACTTCGTCACCCTGGACGACTCGCTCGGCCAACCGGCGCCGGGCGTCGGCCGCCTCGACGCCCTCGCCGTACTGGCCAGGGTGGCGCCGGCCACCGATCGCATCGGCTTACTGCCGACGGTGACCACCACCCACACCGAGCCGTTCCACCTCTCCGCCGCCGTCGCCACCCTGGACTGGGTCAGCCGCGGGCGGGCCGGTTGGATCGCGGACGTCTCCACCACCGAGGCCGACGCCCGACTCATCGGCCGCCGCCCCGCGGCGCCGCTGGCGGAGGTGTGGCGCGAGGCTGGCGAGGTGGTGGACGTCGTCACCCGGCTCTTCGACAGTTGGGAGGACGACGCGGAGATCCGCGACGTGGCCACGGGCCGCTTCATCGACCGGGACAAGCTGCACTACGTCGACTTCGAGGGCGCCACCTTCTCGGTGCGCGGCCCCTCCATCGTGCCGCGGCCCCCGCAGGGCCACCCGGTCACCGCCGTCGACGCCACCGCGCCGGCCGCCCGCGAGACCGCGGCCCGCTCGGCCGACGTCGCCCTGGTACGCACCGACGACCCCGACACGGCCCGTACCGTCCGCGCCGAACTGCGCGAACGCGCCCGCGGCCACGGCCGGGAACCCGACCGGCTGATCGTGCTGGCCTCGCTCACGGTGGACCTGGACGCATCGGCCGACGCGGTCGCGCTGGCCGAACTCGCCGCCGGCTGGCACACCGACGGCGCCGCCGACGGCTTCCACTTCCGACTCACGGACCCCGACCGCGATCTGCGCCTGCTCGTGGACGGCACCGTGCCCGTACTCCAACACCGGGGTCTGGTACGGCACTTCTATCCGGGTGCCACGCTCCGCGAACACCTGGGCCTGCCGCGCCCGGCCAACCGCTACGCCCTCGCCAGGGAGGCGACCGCACGATGACCGCAAGTGCAGGCACCTCAGGTGCTCCCCGCAAGACCATCCACCTCGCCGCCCACTTCCCGGGCGTCAACAACACCACCGTGTGGAGCGAACCGGAGCCGGCCCCCGGCGCCGGCCAGCCGGGCGGGCGGGAAGCCGCCCAGCGGCTGCCGTTCGGCAGCCAGATCGACTTCGCCTCCTTCGAACACCTGGCGCGCACCGCCGAGCGCGGCCTCTTCGACTTCTTCTTCCTCGCCGAGGGGCTGCGGCTGCGCGAGCACAAGGGCCGCATCCACGACCTCGACGTCGTCGGCAGGCCCGAGGCGATCACCGTGCTCAGCGCGCTCGCCGCGGTGACCGAACATCTCGGGCTCGCCGCCACCGTCAACGCCACCTTCAACGAGCCCTACGAACTGGCCCGCCGGCTGGCCACCCTGGACCACCTCAGCGGCGGACGCGCCGCCTGGAACGTGGTCACCTCCTCCGACGCGTTCACCGGCGAGAACTTCCGCCGCGGCGGCTTCCTGGACCGGGCCGACCGGTACACCAGGGCGGCCGAGTTCGTCGCCACCGCGCGCGAGCTGTGGGACTCCTGGCCGGTCGGGGCCGGCCGCGGCCGGGGCGCGGCGCCAGCCGGCGGCTTCGCCCACCGCGGCCAGCACTTCGACGTCGAGGGCCACTTCAGCGTGCCCCGCCCGCCACAGGGCCACCCGGTCGTCATCCAGGCCGGCGACTCCAGCGAGGGTCGCGAGTTCGCCGCATCGACCGCCGACGTGATCTTCACCCGGCACGGCACGCTGGAGGCCGGCCGGACGTTCTACGCCGACGTCAAGGCCCGGCTGGCCGCGTACGGGCGGCGCCCACAGGACCTGAAGATCATGCCGGGCGTCACCTTCGTCCTCGGGGACACCGCGGCCGAGGCACAGGAGCGGGCCGCCGAGATCCGGCGCCAGCAGATCTCCCCGCAGACCGCGCTGCTCACCCTGGAGCAGGTCTGGGGCGTGGACCTATCGCGATATGACCCGGATGGCCCATTGCCCGACATCGAACCCGATTACGACGCGGGGCTCAGCCAGGGCCGAGTGCAGCACGGTGACCCGCGCGCGGTGGTGGCCCGCTGGCGGGCGCTGGCCGAGGAGAAGGGGCTGTCCATCCGGCAGACCGTGATCGAGGCCACCGGCCGGCAGTCCTTCATCGGCACGCCCGCGGCGGTCGCCGACGAGATGGACGCCTTCGTCCAGACGGATGCCGCCGACGGCTTCATCCTGGTACCGCACCTGACCCCGGGAGGGCTCGACGAATTCGTCGAGCGCGTGGTGCCGCTGCTCCAGGAGCGCGGTTCGTTCCGCACCCGGTACACCGGCAGCACCCTGCGCACGCACCTCGGGCTCGCCCAGCCCACACGAAAGGACACAGCAGCATGACGGAGACAGCGGCACAGCGCGACGCGGCGACCGGCGCGGCCCGGCGCCCGGCGACCACCCGGCCGGGGAACGCGGCCGGGCCCAGCGCCGCGCCCAGGACCGCGGCCGTCCGGGCCGACCACGCCCCGCGCACCGAACCCGAGATACCGGCGACCATCGAGGAGGCCGTCACCTCGGCCCTGCCGGCCGGGGCCACCGCCATCTCACAACCCCCGGGCGAATCCGACGAGCTGCACCGATGGCGTAGCTGGCGGCGGGAGCGCACCGATGCGGTCTCCGCACCGTACGGGCCGCTGGCGGTGACCGGCACCCACTGGCTGGCGGATGCGCCCGACGGACGGCTGCCCGGGGTGCCCGGGCGGTGGACCGAGGACGGCGAGGAACTGGTGGTCAGCGCCGTACCCGCGGACCTGATCGCGGTGGACGGCCAGCCGCTGGACGGCGAGGCCAGGCTCGGCCCCGAGCACGGCCCGCTGGACGCCCGGGTCACCAGCGGCGACCGGCACCTGGTGGTGCTGCGCCGGGAGGGACTGTGGGCGGTGCGCGTCTTCGACCCGGACGCGGCGGCGCGGCGCACGTTCGCCGGGATCGACGTGTACGAGCACGCCGAGCGCTGGGTGGTGCCGGCGACCTTCCGCGCCTACCCGGCGGACCGCACCGTGCAGGTGGCCAACGCCGACGGGGTGACCCGGGGCCTGGGCCTCACCGGTGAGGTGGTCTTCACGGTCGACGGCGTCGAGTACGCGCTCGCGGCCGGCGACGAGGGTGACGGCGCGCTGTGGATCGTGCTGGCCGACGCCACCAGCACCCGGCCGGTGGAGGCGGGCGGCAGCTACCCGTTCCGCTTCCTGCGGCCCGGGGCGCCGGCCGCCGACGCCTCGCTGACCTTGGACTTCAACCGCACCCTGCTGCCGCCGTGCGCCTTCACCGACCACTCCCTGTGCCCCTTCCCGCCGCCGGGCAACACCCTGCCGTTCGCGCTCACGGCCGGCGAGCGCACCACGCTCACCACGGACTGACGAACCGGACGCCCGCCGTCCCACCCTGCGCCCCCACCCCGGCCCACCGGCCGCGGTGGGGGCGCGGGTGTGTTGCGGAGCGGGTGTGCGCCGTTGTGTGGGTGTGTGTGGGTTGGGTGGCCCGCGGGTGTGGGGGCGCGGGGGCGCGGGTCGGGCGGGTGTCGGTGGGTGTTCACCCGGGCCGGCGGGGTTGGGCGGGCGGCCGGTGGGTGTTGGCCCTGGCTGACGGGGCGCGGCCGGTGCGGGTGGGTGTCGCTGGGCGGCGGGTGGGTGGCGACGCGGACGGCGGCTGTCGGTGAGGTGGCCTGCCGCTGCCGGTGAGTCGGCCAACTGATAGCCACTTGTGCTCAGTTGACTCCACCGCGAATACTCCTGATTGCACGTGTCAGGGGGGACATCGTGGCGATCACGCACGTCTGCGCCCCCGTGGCCGCGCCACCGGGGCCCGGCCGAACAGCGGGCCCACGATCTCCACGGAGGAAGAGTTGAGAAACCCCCGCACCACACTCCTGCCCCGTCGCCGTAGCCGGAGCCGGCTCGTCGGCGTGGCCGGCGCCCTGACTGCCGTGTCGACGCTGGCCGTGCCGGTCGCCGACGCGGCCGACCAGGCGCCTGCCGGGCAGTCCACCACCCGGGCCGCGGCCCAGGCCACCGAGCGGGCCGTCGCCGCGGGCGATGCGGTGCGCGCGGCCGACGTCGCCGGCACCGCCTGGTACGTCGACCGGGCCACCCACACCCTCGTGGTGACCGCCGACCGCACCGTCAGCGCGGCCGAGCTGGCCCGCGTCAAGCGGGCCGCGGGTTCCCAAGAGGCAACCCTGCGCATCGACCGCGCACCCGGCGCCTTCCGCAAGCTCGCCATAGGTGGCGACGGCATCTACACGAGCGACTGGCGCTGCTCCGCCGGGTTCAACGTACGCAACTCCAAGAACCAGTACTTCATCCTCACCGCAGGTCACTGCACCGACGGCAAGCCGACCTGGTACACCAGCAGCAGCCGCCGCACCAAGATCGGCAAGACCTCGGGCTCCAGCTTCCCCGGCAACGACTTCGGGCTGATCAACTACGACAACCGGAGCCTGAAGCACACCGGGGTGGTCAGCTACGGCAAGGGCGCGACGCGCGACATCAAGAAGGCGGCCAACCCCACCGTCGGGCAGAAGGTGCAGCGCACCGGCGTCACCACCGGGTTGCACAGCGGCAAGGTCACCGCCCTGAACGTCACCGTCAACTACGGCGGCGGTGAGGTGGTCTCCGGCCTCATCAAGACCACCGTCTGCGCCGAACCGGGCGACAGCGGCGGCCCGCTGTTCGCCGGCAACACCGCGCTCGGCCTCACCTCGGGCGGCAACGGCGACTGCTCCGACGGCGGGACGACGTTCTTCCAGCCCGTCAAGGAGGCGCTGCGCCACTACCGGGTCGACGTGTACTGAGCGTAGGAGCGCCGCGCGGGGCTGCGACGTGCCGACCCCCCGCACGGTAGTCGTAACCCATCTGGCAGCCGCCCGTCCTGCTCGGGTCGGCTGCCCACCGCGACCGCTCCCGCGGGCCCCGGCCCAGGTTGCTCCCGCCCGCCCCAGCGCAGATCGCTCCCGCCCGCCCCAGCGCAGATCGCTCCCGCCCGGCCCCAGCGCAGATCGCTCCCGCCCGCCCCAGCCCAGATTGCTCCCGCTGGCTCCCCAGCCGCCCCCGCCGCCCCCGGCCGCAACGCCGCGCCCGGCCGCTCCCGGCGCTCCCCGCCCGCCGATGCCGCCCGGGCCGCCATCCGCCGACCTCCGCCCCGGCCCGCAGCCGGATTATCGTGGACATAAGCCCCCGAACGGGGCAGTGTCCTGCGTGGAGACGGCAGGTGGCCGTGATGATCGAGACCTTGCTGACGGTGGGCGTGGTGTTGCTCTGCTGCGCCATCGGGTACGCCGCGCTGGCGGCCCGGGTGATCAAGCAGTACGAGCGTGGCGTGGTCTTCCGGCTCGGCCGGCTCCAACCGGGGGTGCGGCCACCCGGGCTGACCCTGGTGGTGCCGCTGGTCGACCGGCTGCGCAAGGTGAACATGCAGATCGTCACCCTGCCGGTGCCGGCGCAGGAGGGCATCACGCGGGACAACGTGACCGTACGGGTGGACGCGGTCGTCTACTTCAAGGTGGTGGCCGCCCCGGAGGCGGTGGTCGCGGTGGAGGACTACCGGTTCGCGGTCTCCCAGATGGCGCAGACCTCACTGCGCTCGATCATCGGCAAGAGCGACCTCGACGACCTGCTCTCCAACCGGGAGAAGCTCAACCAGGGCCTTGAACTGATGATCGACAGCCCGGCCGTGGGATGGGGCGTCCACATCGACCGGGTGGAGATCAAGGACGTGTCGCTGCCGGAGACGATGAAGCGCTCGATGGCCCGCCAGGCCGAGGCCGACCGTGAGCGGCGGGCGCGCGTGATCAACGCGGACGCCGAGCTCCAGGCGTCCAAGAAGCTCGCCGAGGCGGCCGGGCAGATGTCCCGGCAGCCGGCCGCGCTCCAGTTGCGGCTGTTGCAGACGGTGGTGGCGGTGGCCGCGGAGAAGAACTCCACCCTGGTGCTGCCGTTCCCGGTGGAGCTGCTGCGCTTCCTGGAACGGGCCCAGCAGCCGGCCCAGGACACCCCAGCGGCGGACACGCCGGAGCCGACGGGCGCTCCCCGAACCCCGACCGCTCCCTGAGCCCCGACCGGCGCTCCCCGAACCCCGACCGCTCCCCGAACCCCGACCGCTCCCTGAGCCCCGATCGGCCCCGCCCGAACCCCGGAGGGCCTTCCGCCGCGCCCACCCCCGGTTCACCTGACTGACCCTCCGGCGCGCGGGCGCGGCGTACCCGCGTTCGCCGTTTCGACGCCCGGCAATACCGGCCAGTCACATCCATCACCGCAGGTGTACGGCCCCACACCGGGGGTGTCCGGGTGCGCCCGTGACGTGGCCGGGGTAGGTGTGGTCTGTGACCGGGACCGCGCGCGGGGCGCACGATGGTGGCGACTTGAACGCGACCTTGTGTGCCGCACGAGCGCCTGGGAATACTCAGCGAAGCAACTTGGCATGGACGCGCCCCGACGGGGCGCGGACGTGCCTCCTCCGGGCCCGAACCCCCACAACGCCGGGCCCATCCCCCCACTGGAGGTTTTGAGTTGAAGCGCGCAAGCGTACGCCGTACGGTCGTCGCCGGTGCCGGCGTGGCGGCCCTGATCAGCACCTTCACCCTACAGAGCGCCCAGGCGGCACCCACCGCCCCGGACCCCCTGACGGCCACCGCCGCCGGCGCCCTGGCCACCGACATCACCGCCGACCTCGGAGCCGATGCGGCCGGTTCGTACTACGACGCTGACGACCGCAAGCTGGTCGTGAACGTCGTGGACGCCGCCGCCGCGGATCGCGTCCGGGCCGCCGGTGCCGAACCCAGGCTCGTCGAGCACTCGCTGGCCGCGCTGAACGAGGCGCGGGCCACCCTCAAGGCCGAGGCCACCATCCCGGGCACGTCCTGGGCGATCAACCCGAAGACCAACAAGGTCGTCGTCACCGCCGACCGCACGGTGCGCGGCGACAAGCTGGCCCGGCTGGGCAAGGTCACCAAGTCGCTCGGTGACCGGGTGGCCGTCAAGCGCACGGCCGGTGAGCTCAAGCCGCTGCTCGCGGGCGGCGACGCGATCTGGGGCAGCGGCTCCCGCTGCTCCCTGGGCTTCAACGTCACCAAGGGCGGTGAGCCGTACTTCCTGACCGCGGGTCACTGCACCAACGCCGTCGCCAGTTGGTCCGACCGGCAGGGCGGGCAGCAGGTCGCCGCGACCCAGGGCGGCAGCTTCCCGGGTGACGACTACGGCATCGCCAAGTACACGGCGGACGTGCCGCACCCGAGCGAGGTCAACCTGTACGGCGGTACGCAGTCGATCTCGCAGGCGGGTGACGCCACCGTCGGCCAGCAGGTCACGCGCAGCGGCAGCACCACCCAGGTGCACGACGGCTCGGTGACCGCGGTCAACGCCACCGTCAACTACCAGGAGGGCACCGTCGAGGGCCTGATCCAGACCACCGTCTGCGCCGAGCCGGGCGACAGCGGCGGTTCGCTCTTCGACGGCTCCACCGCGCTGGGCCTGACCTCGGGCGGCAGCGGCAATTGCAGCTCCGGCGGGGAGACCTTCTTCCAGCCGGTCACCGAGGCGCTCCAGGCCACCGGCACGGAGATCGGCTGACCCCCGACCGCCACCGAGATCGGCTGACCCCGGTCAGCACCGAGATCTGCTGACCCGCGGCCGGCAGGGAGGTCGGCCGGCCTCCGGCGCACCCGCACCGACCTGACCACCTACCGCCCGCACCGCCGGCTGCCGGCAGCGAGCAGCAGGTGGTACGCGGCCCCGCCCCACCGGGGCCGCCCGGTCGGCGCCCCGCATACCGAATGGCTCCCGGACACCCACCGCGTCCGGGAGCCATTCGCCTGCCGGGCCGTCGGGGCTGACGGTCGGAGGCGGATCAGAAGTGGAAGAGCGTGCCCCGCGCCGACTGCTGGAGGCAGGAGTTGGCGAAGGTGTGCGAGAAGGAGACGTTCCGGCCCTCCCACACGCCCTGGGCGACCACCGTGACCGGTGCGTATTCGCGGGTGCAGACCGAGCCGGTGGTCAGGTCGGTCAGCTCGGCGAACGTGCCGCGGGCGGCCTGGAGTTCGGCGCAGGCGGCGCGCGGTGCCGGGTGGTCGCCGCCGGCCGTGGGCCGGCAGGTCAGGGTCACCGCGCGGGTGACGGTGGCCTGCGCGCTGTCCCCGTCGGCGACGGAGAGCACCAGCGATGACGGCGCGTAGAGCGAGGTGGCCTCCGTGGGCGTCGCGTGGGCGGTACCGGCGACGGTGGCCAGCGCACCGAGGCCCGCGACGGCGGCCAGCGCCCATCCCCCCAGGGTCTTCCGCATGTCGAACACTCCCTTGTTCGAGGTGGCAGATACGGTCCGGAGTCTTGCCGATGCGTGGGGTGAGTGCATGCACGGCTAACCACTTCAAGTCACCATCGGTAATCGAACGGTGGCCGACGGTTTCCCTGCGATGGAGTGACGGGTCGTCGCGTCCGGGGCGGGGACCTGGGGCGGCGGGAGGGTGGCGGAGTGTGGTGGTGTTCGGATGGCGTGGCGGCGCCCCGCGGGGTGGTGGGCGGGGTTCGGCCGGATCGCGACGTCGTCACCCGAGGCATCCACTGATGGACAGGCGTGTGCCGCTCGGCATCTACTCAACCAAGGTCGTTTGTTCGTTGAACCTTGGAAGTGAAGGCTCTGTGAGCGGTATCTCAGCATGTCCTTCGCGTGTGACGTACGGGGGGTCTTATGTCCCTTTTGTGGGGAGTTTTGTTTCGTGCATATTGCGGACGTGTGAAATGAAGCGGCCTTCCTGAAATGTTTTCTTCGTCGTTTATTGACTTCTGAAAACGATGATTTGCCTGTGCATCGAGCCATCGCTCTAATGGTCGCGAACCGGCTGCGGGAGACGCCCGCCAAGATTCAGGAGAACGGCAGCGATGGCCGAAGTGATGGCCGAAGTGAAGTCCAGTGCGCCCGCGGGCCCACTCGTCACCGCCGCCCGCGCGCTGCGCCGCGACCGGGTGGGCATGGTCGCCCTGGGCATCGTCGTGCTGTGTGCCGTCCTCGCCGCGTGTGCCCCGCTGATCGCCGCGCTCTACGGCAAGAACCCCACCGAGCACTACGGCCAGAACGCGCCTGACCTGCTCAGTCCCGAGGGACTTCCGGTGCAGCCGAACGGTGGCATCTCCGCCGACTTCTGGTTCGGGCTCGAACCGGGACTCGGTCGGGACGTGTTCACCCAACTCCTGTACGGCATGCGCACCTCGCTGCTCGTCGCCCTCGCCTCGGTCGCCGTCATCGCCGTCATCGGCATCGTCCTCGGGGTGACCGCCGGTTATCTCAGCGGAATGGCCGACCGGGTATTCAGCTTTATCTGCAATGTCCTCCTCGCATTCCCCACGCTGCTCCTCCTGTTGGCCCTCAGCCCCATCATCCAGACCCGGTTCGTCTCGCCCGGAGAAAACGAACCCGCCTGGATGCAGTTCGCCGTACTCATCGCGGTGTTCTCCGCCTTCGGCTGGGTGCCGCTGGCCATGGTGCTGCGGACGACCGTACGGTCGCTGCGCGAGCGGGAGTTCGTGGAGGCGGCCCGCGCGGTGGGCGCCGGGCGCCGGCACATCATCTTCCGGGAGCTGCTGCCCAACGTCTGGGCGCCGGTCCTGGTGCACATCACGCTCGCCGTGCCGGGCATCGTCACCGCCGAGGCCGCGCTGTCCTTCCTCGGCGTCGGCATCAACGAGCCGATCCCCGACTGGGGCCGCATGATCGCCCGCGGCTCCGAGGTCTTCTACGACGACCCCACCTACATGGTCTTCCCCGGCGTCACCATCCTCGTCTTCGTCCTCGCCTTCAACCTGCTCGGGGACGCCGTACGCGACGCCATCGACCCGCGTACGGCTCGCTGAGCCACCCCCAAGAACGCGCGCCGGGTGCGCCCCCACGCCCCGGCGCGTCCAACCCCCCCAGGCCCCACGGGCCCCGCATTCCCCCCACGGTCACCCCCACAACCCAACACCCCTGATATCCGCACCTTCCGCATCGGAGTTCCGCATGCCCAGCAAGCTCAGCCACCGTCCGCGCCTCGTGGCCGTGCCGGCCATCGCCGTCGTTGCCGCCACGCTGCTGTGCTCCTGCTCCGCCGGTGCGGGCAAGGGCGGCAGCAGCGACCCGGCGCCCAAGGAGACCGCCCCGCTGACGGCCTCGCTCGGCACCGCGAAGGACAGCGCGGGACCCGCCCCCAAGGTCGAAGGGGCCCGCGACGGTGGCACCATCCACGTCTCCAACCCCACCGGCTACGCCCACCTGGACCCGCAGAAGATCTACGCCGGCGAGGCGTACAACACCTCGCTGCTGTGGGGTCGTCAGCTCACCCAGTACCAGGTGGTGGACGGCAAGGCCACCCTCGTCGGTGACCTGGCCACCGACACCGGCACCTCAAGCGACGGCGGCAAGACCTGGACGTACCGCCTCAAGGACGGCATCGCCTGGGAAGACGGCAAGCCGATCACCGCGCAGCACGTCAAGTACGGCATCGAGCGCACCTTCGCACCCGGCTTCGAACTCGGCCCGACCTACTGGCCGGAGTGGCTGACCGGCTCGGCCGACCGCACCGCCGCGGTCAAGAAGTACGGCGGCCCGAAGGACGGCGAGCTCGACGCGATCGAGACGCCCGATGACAAGACCATCGTCTTCCACTTCCCGCAGCCGCAGGCCGACGTGCCCTACATGGCCGCCCAGTCCTCCTCCTCCCCGGTCCGCAAGGACAAGGACACCGGCACCGGCTACGACATCAAGCCGCTGGCCAGCGGCCCGTACCGGATCGTCGAGCACAAGCAGAACCAGCACCTCACGCTGGAGCGCAACCCGCACTGGAAGCCGGCGACCGACCCGATCCGGCACCAGTTCGCCGACCGCTTCGAGTTCACCTTCGGCAAGATCGCGCTCAACATCAGCCAGGAGATCCTGGCCGGTCGCGGGAACGGCGCCGCCAGCGTCACCACCAAGGCCGACCTGCCGCCCGAGCTGTTCCGCGAGACCGAGCGCGACAAGGCCAAGGGCAAGCTCGTGGTCAACGGCCGCCAGGGCGCGTACGTCAACGACCTGTACATCAAGAACAGCCGCGTCACCGACCCCGAGGTGCGCAAGGCCATCGCCTACCTGTTCCCGCGCCAGCAGGCCCGCCAGGTGATGGGCGGCCCGCGCACCGGCGAACTCGCCACCACCCTCTCCTCGCCGGCCGTGGTCGGCTGGAAGAAGTACGACCACTTCCCCGCGGCCCCCACCGGCGACATCGCCAAGGCCAAGGAGCACCTGGCCAAGGCCAAGAAGCCGGTGACCAAGCTGACGTACGCGTACGAGAGCGACGCGGTGCAGGACCGGCTCGCGCAGGTGCTCGTGGACGCCTTCGACAAGGTGGGCATCACCCTGGTCACCAAGCCGCTGGACCCGGCCTCCTTCACCAACCAGGTCTTCCGCGGCCCCGCCCCGTACGACCTGTGGCTCTCCACCAACTCGGTGGACTGGCCGACCCCCTCCACGCTGCTGCCCGACGGCTTCCACAGCAAGCTGGACGCGCTGTCCAACGGCATCCGGTACAACAATCCGGCCGTGGACAAGGAGTTGGAGCGCATCGAGAAGATCGGTGACGCCAAGGAGAAGGCCGCGGCCCTCATCGACCTGGAGCAGGTCGTCATGAAGGACGCCCCCGTCGTGCCGTTCATGTACCCGCACGTCTCCCAGGTGCGCGGCAAGGACATCGGCGGCGCGTTCATCCACCCCATCTACGGCGGCATCAGCGCGGCCTGGCTCTACCGCGCCGACTCCTGATCCCGAAAGCCCACACCCCATGCTCAGCTACGTCTTCCGACGGGCCCTCCAAGCGGCGGCGGTACTCCTGGCGATCACCGCCGCCGCCTTCGGGCTCTTCTACGCCGCACCGTCCGACCCGGCCCTGATCGCCTGCGGACCCAAGTGCGACACCGCGCAGGTCGAGGCCGTGCGCCACAGCATGGGCCTGGACCAGCCCATCGCCGCGCAGTACGTCGACTACCTGGGCGGGCTGGTCAGCGGGCGCACCATCAACGACGTCGACGGCACGCCCATCGACTGCGGCGCGCCCTGCCTCGGCTACTCGTACACGCTGCACCAGCCGGTCACCGAGGCCATCGCCGACCACCTGCCGGTCACCCTCTCGCTCGCCGTCGGCGCGCTCGTGGTGATCGTGGTGCTCGGCATCGGCACCGGAATGGTCTCCGCGCTGCGCCGCGGCAGCCGCACCGACCGACTGCTCTCCGGCTTCACGCTGATCGGCGCCAGCGTGCAGATCTACTTCCTCGGCTACGTGCTCCAGTACCTGCTGGTGTACAGCACCGACCTGTTCCCGCTGCCCGGCTACGTGCCGTTCGCCGACGACCCGGGCGGCTGGGCCGCCGGCCTGCTGCTGCCGTGGCTGGTCCTCGGCTTCGTCAACGCCGCGGTCTTCGCCCGGCTCTCGCGCGCCCAACTCCTGGAAGTCATGCACGAGGGGTACGTGCGCACCGCCCGCGGCAAGGGGCTCAGCGCCCGCCGCGCCCACCTGAAGTACACGGCGCGCGGCGCGGCGCCGCCGCTGGTGCAGTTGCTCGGCCTGGAGGCGGGCGCCCTGTTCGGCGGCGCCTTCATCACCGAGACGGTCTTCGGACTCGGCGGCGTCGGCAAGCTCGCGGTGGACGCCGTGGTCGGCAACGACCTGCCGACCGTCGTCGGCACCGTGCTGCTGGCCGCGCTGTGCGTGGTCGTCTTCGTCGCCATCGCCGACCTGGTCGTCGCCTGGCTCGACCCGCGGGTGCGGCTCGCATGACCGCCGTGACCCGGCGCCCCGGCCGCCCGCCCCGAGAGGAAGCCCCCATGGCCGACGCAGGCCACCCCGCGCTGCGGGTCCGCGATCTGTCCGTCTCCTTCACCCGGGCGCACGGCGGCGGCCACGGCGGCACCGAGCAGGTGCCCGCGGTGCGCGACATCTCCTTCGAGGTCGCGCGGGGCGAGGTGCTCGGGCTGATCGGCGAGTCGGGCTCGGGCAAGTCCACCGTCGGCCTGGCCGCGCTCGGGCTGCACGACCCGGCCCGTACGACCATCACCGGCAGCATCGAGATCGGCGGCACCGAGGTCGTGGGCGCTGGCGAGAAGCAGTTGCGCGCGGTGCGCGGGGCCCGGGTGGCGATGGTCTTCCAGGACGCGCTCGCCGCCCTGTCCCCGTTCCACACCGTCGGTGCCCAACTCGCCGAGGCGTACCGGCTGCACCACCCGAAGGCCGGCCGGGCCGCCGCGCGCGAGCGGGCCGCGGAGATGCTGGAGCGGGTGGCCATCCCGGCCGCCAGGGCCCGCGACTACCCGCACCAGTTCTCCGGCGGCATGCGGCAGCGCGTGATGATCGCCATGGCCCTGATCAACTCGCCCGACCTGCTGATCGCCGACGAGCCGACCACCGCGCTCGACGCCCGCGTCCAGCGCCAGGTGCTGCACCTGCTGGACGAGCTGCGCCGCGAGCACGGCACCGCGGTGCTGCTGGTCACCCATGACGTCGGCGTGGTCGCCGAGATGGCCGACCGGATGCTGGTGCTGCGCGGTGGCCGCGAGGTCGAGCAGGGCCCGGCGGCCAAGCTGCTGACCGCGGCGGGCGAGCCGTACACCCGCGCCCTGATCGGCGCCGCGCCCACGCTCAAGACCGTGCCCGGCACCCGGCTGCCCACGGTCGACGACCCGACCCCGGACCCGGGCGCAGCCGCCGCGACCGGGTCCGCCCGCGCCACCGGCCGCGGCGCTTCGGCCGGCCCGGCAGACGCCGCCGGGATGCCGCTGCCGCCGATCGCCGAGGTGCGCAACCTGTCCGTGGAGTTCGCGGCGCGCGGCCCGCGGCTGCCCGGGCTGCGGCGCCCGCCGATCAGGGCGGTGCGCGAGGTGAGCCTGGGCATCGGGCCCGGTGAGACGCTGGGCCTGGTGGGGGAGTCCGGCTCGGGCAAGTCCACCACGGCCCGGGTGCTGGCCGGGCTCCAGCGGCCGACGGCCGGCAGCGTCCGCTTCGACGGGCGCGACATCTCCGACGCGGCCCGGAACACCAAGCTGCGCCGCGAGCTGAGCCGCGAGGTGCAACTCGTCTTCCAGGACCCGTACGCCTCGCTCAACCCGCGGCACACCGTGGAGCAGATCGTCACCATGCCGCTGGTGGTGCACACGCAGCAGCGTGCGGACGAGCGGCGGGAGCGAGCGGTGTGGCTGCTGGAGCGGGTGGGGCTCGGCGCCGAGCACCTCGCGCGCTATCCGCACGAGTTCTCCGGCGGTCAGCGCCAGCGCATCGGCATCGCCCGGGCGCTCGCGCCCCAGCCGCGGCTGCTCATCGCCGACGAGCCGGTCTCCGCGCTGGACGTGTCGGTGCAGGCGCAGGTCCTCAACCTGCTGATGGACCTGCGGGACGAGTTCGGGCTCTCGCTGCTCTTCGTCTCGCACGACCTCGCGGTGGTGCGGCACTTCTGCGACCGGATCGCGGTGCTGCGCGGCGGCGAACTCCTGGAGACCGGAACCCGCGACGAGGTCTTCGACCACCCGACGCACGACTACACCAAGGAGCTGCTGGCCGCGATGTTGTGACGGGTCGGGCCGGCGCGCGTGTCGCCGTCGGCCCGGGCCGCACCGGGGCCGCAGGCCCCAGGAGGGTGTGCCCGCCGCCTCGGGGGTGCGGCGGGCACACTCCGTACCGCGGGTGCGCCGCGCCCGGCGCGCACCCCTATCGCGGACGCGCTCCGTACCGCGGACGCGATTCCCCGCGCGGGCGCACCGCGCCGTCGGCGTGGAGGTCGCGCCGGGATGCGATCAGCCGTTGACGACGGCGAACGCCTCGACCTCAAGCAGCAGGTCGGGCCGGAACAGGGCTGCGACCTGCACGGCGGAGCTCGCCGGCGGGTGCTCGACGTCGATGTACGCGTCCCGGGCGATCCGCACCGCCGGCAGGTGGGCCACGTCCGTCACGTAGAACGTCAGCTTCACCACGTCGGAGAAGGTCGCCCCGGCCACCGCCAGACAGCGGTTGAGGTTCTCGAAGACCTGCTTGGCCTGCGCCTCGGCGTCGCCGGGGCCGACCAACTGGCCGTCCTCGTCCAGGGGGATCTGCCCGGATATCGCCACGAAGGTGCCGGTACCGAGGACGACGTGGCTGTAGCCGTTGCCGGGCGCGACGCCCTGTGGTGCGAGGTGCTTGACGTGCTCTGCCATGGGGTTCCTTACGCGGTGGGCGGCTCGGCCGTGGGGGCCCCGGCCGGTCCCGTTGTTCTACAGCAGGGCCAACTGCGTGCCCGTGGCCGGGTCGGGTGCCCGGGCGTCCGGCGGCGGCAGCGCCCGGGCCGCACCGGGCCCTGCGGGACCGATGCCGTACTCGGCGGCCAACTCGTGCACCTGCCGGGTGATGCGCCGCTGGTACCAGGTGGGCGCGTACGCACCCGCTGCGTACAGCGCGTCGTAGCGCCGCCGCAGCCGCGGGTGGTGGCGGTCGAGCCAGGCGGTGAACCACTCCCGGGCGCCGGGCCGCAGATGGAGCACCAGCGGGGTGACGGAGGTGGCCCCGGCCTCCGCTATCGCCCGCACCGTACTGCGCAACTGCGCGGGGGAGTCGCCCAGATAGGGGATGACCGGCGCCATCAGCACGCCGCAGTCGATGCCGTGCTCGGTCAGCGTCCGCACCGCGGCGAGCCGCCGCTCGGGCGAGGGCGTGCCCGGCTCGACGGTGCGCCACAGCGCCGGGTCGACGAAGCCGACCGACATCGAGACGCCCACCTCCGCCCGCGCCGTAGCCGCCCGCAGCAGCTCAAGATCGCGCAGGATCAGTGTGCCCTTGGTGAGGATGGAGAACGGGTTGGACCGCTCGACCAGCGCGGACAGGATGCCGGGCATGAGCCGATACCGGCCCTCCGCGCGCTGGTAGCAGTCCACGTTGGTGCCCATGGCGATGTGCTCGCCGGTCCAGCTCCGGGCGGCCAGCTCGCGGCGGAGCACGTCGGGCGCGTTGACCTTCACGATGATCTGCGAGTCGAAGCCGATGCCGGTGTCCAGGTCGAGATAGCCGTGCGTCTTGCGCGCGAAGCAGTACACGCAGGCGTGTGAGCAGCCGCGGTACGGGTTGACGGTCCATTCGAACGGCATCCGCGACGCCCCCGGCACCCGGTTGACCAGCGAGCGGGCCCGCACCTCGTGGAAGGTGATGCCGCGGAACTCGGGGGTGTCGAAGGTGCGGGTGACGCTGTCCACGCCGAACAGTGCGGGTGCGGACGGCTCGGCGGCCAGGTTCTCCCAGCGCATGTCCACCTCCTCAGCCGGACCTCTGCGATCCGATCCTCAAGAATAGAACATACGTGCTACTCGATGGGCGTCAACCCCCGATTTGGGCCGATGCGCGGAAGGTGGTTGGCTTTCCGATCAAGCACCACAGCACCCGCGGAAGACCGGAGGAACAGCGATGGCGCAGGTAGAGGCCACGACGGAGCGGATCATCACGGCGAAGGCCGAGGACGTATTCGACACGCTCGCCGACTACAGCGGCGCGCGGCAACGTCTGCTGCCGGAGCACTTCAGCGAGTACGAGGTCCGCGAGGGCGGCGACGGCGAGGGCACCCTGGTGCACTGGAAGCTCCAGGCCACCAGCAAGCGGGTGCGCGACTGTCTCCTTGAGGTGACCGAGCCGACGGACGGGCAGCTCGTCGAGAAGGACCGCAACTCCTCGATGGTGACCACCTGGATCGTCACGCCGGCCGGCGAGGGCAAGTCGCGGGTCCAGGTCACCAGCGTCTGGACCGGCGCCGGCGGCATCGGCGGCTTCTTCGAGCGCACCTTCGCCCCCAAGGGCCTCGGCCGCATCTACGACGCGGTCCTGGAGCGGCTCGCCGCCGAGACGGAGAAGTAGCCTCCGGGGCGTGCGCGGGGCCCGGGCTCCGTGCAGGCCCCGGGCTCCGCGCGGCTGGCGGAGCGCGACTGCGACCCGGCCGCGCGGAGCCTGCGGGCATGGCCCCTCCGCCGCTCTGCCCCTCCGTCTCCACCGCCCCTGAGCCCCCGCGGTTGTGGTCATCCGCTCCTGCTTCCCTCCGCCCGGAGCGGGGCAGGGGCGGGGCGGCGCCGCGGGGTGGCCCCGTTGTCCTGGCGCCGCTGCGCGTCCGCACGTACGGGCATGCGTCCATGCCCCGATCGGGTCGACGGGGGGCGCCGCCGCGCGTCCGCGCACATGCGTGCGCATCGGGCCGTGGTTTCCCCCGTGGTGGGCCGTCGCCGGGGGCCTACCAAGGAGCCGCCCCGCACTCCGCGGCCGGGCCTCTCGTACGGTGCCGACGGCCCCACCGCACCTCGCACCTCGCATCTCGCACCCGCGCCCCGTGTCCCGCGGCCCCACCCGACCCCGCGCCGCCGCCAGGCCGCCCGGCTGCCTGCTGACCGCCTGCCCGTCGGGCCTGCCCAGTCCCGCTGGCCGTCCCCGTCCCACCCCCCGGTGGCCCCGTCGTATCCCCCACCAGCCAGGCAGTCACACTCACCGGATCGAGTGGACTTCCCGGCCGCGCCCGGGACGGCCCACGGTCCCCTGCGGGCGGGGAAAGCCCTGATGGGCGCGGGATCGGCGGGCGGGACACGGGAGTTGACGCGGGCTGGTGCGTTGTTTCGGAGAATGGTCTCGGTTGCTCGCGGTTGTCGCGTAATGCGAGAAATGGTCGCTGATGCAGACGTGACGACGGGAGCGGTACGTGGGCGGGACCACCCTGGCGGACCGGGACGAGCCGAGCGGGGCGCTCGGCTCGGACTCCGGGACGCAAGACCACACGAGGGCGCACCGGGCGGGGGCCGGCGGCGGAGCGCCGGGCACGGTGGTGCGGCCCCACCCCGATCCGACGCCGGGCGCCGGCGACGCGCGGGGGCCGGCGGGCGCACCGCCCGCCGGAACCACGACGGACACGCCACCTGACCGGGCCGGTGGCGACCGCTCCGAAGGGGCCGATCCGTACGACGAGTTCGGCCCGTACGAAGCGTTCGCGCCCCGCGAGGCGGCGTCCGGCTCACGCGAGGAGCCCGGCGCGCTCGACGGCTTCGGCCCGTACGACGTGTTCGGCACGCACGACGCGTCCGCCCCGTACGACCAGTTGGGACCGTACGACGCGTTCGCGCAGGACGGGCGGCTCACGCCCGGGCGCGCCCGCGAGGAGCGCGGGGCGGACCTCCCGCTCGGCCCGGGTCGGGTGCGGCTGGCCGGTGCCGGGCTGCTGCTGGCGCTGGTGGTGGTGGCCTTCGCGCTGACCGGCCCGATCGCCGCGCTGCCCGCCATCGCCGCCGACCTGCACGGCGCGGACCGCACGACCTGGCCCGTCATCTCGGCCCTGTTGGCCGCCGCGGTGGCGCTGCCGGTCTGCGACAAGCTCGGCGAACTCCTCGGCCGCAGGGGAGTGTTCTGCTTCGCCGCCCTCGTCTTCGCCGGCGGCTCCGCGCTGGCGGGCTGGTCCCGCACGATGGGGGAGCTGATCGTCTTCCGCGCCGTGCAGGGCGTGGGCGCCGGCGGCGTGCTGATCGGCGCGCTGGCGATCACGGCTGCGGTGCTGCCGCGCCGCCGCCGTGCCACCGCCCTGCTCGGCGCCGCCTGCGGCCTCGCCGCCGCCGCGGGCCCGCTGCTCGGCGGCTACCTCGCCGACCACACCTCCTGGCGCTGGTGCTGCTACCTGACCGTGCCGCTCGGTCTGCTGGCCCTCGCCCTCGTCCTGCCCGCGCTGCGGCTGCCGCGGCCGACGCGCCGCGGTCGGTTCGAGGTCTTCGGTGCGCTGTTCACCGCCGCCGCAGCGCTCGCCCTGGTGCTGTTGACCAGTTGGGGCGGTACGGAGCGGACCTGGGAGGGGCGGATCGCGCTCGGCCTCGGCCTCGGCGCGCTGGGCACCGTCATCGTGGGCGTGGCGGTGGCGTACTTCGCCCGCGAGCCGGTCACACCGCTGCGGCTGGCCCGTGAGTCGCTGTGCACCGTCGACACCCTGGTCGGCGCCGTCCTGGGCGTCGCGCTGTTCGGCGCGGCCAGTTGTCTGCCGGCCCACCTGCACCGCTTGGACGGCGCGTCCGCCGCCTCGGTCGGGCTGTGGCTGCTGCCGCTGCTGGGCGGCCTGTTCGTCGCCGCGACCGGCGCCGGACGGCTGGTAGGCCGCACCGGCCGCTCCCGCGGCCTGCGGGCCTGCCCGGTTCTCGGCTGCGCGCTCGCCGCGGTCGGCATCGGGCTGCTGTGCCGCCCCGCGGCGGCCGACTCCCGACCCCTGTACGGCCTGTGCACGGGCCTGCTCGGCCTCGGCCTCGGCCTGGTACTGCCGGCACTGGTGCTCGCCGTCCGGCAGGCCGCGCGCCCGACCGCGGCCGGCGGCGCCACCGGCCGCGCCCGGCGGATCGGCGGCGGCGCCGCAGCCGCGGTCTTCCTGACCCTGTTCGCCGACCGGACCGCCGCCCACCTGCGCCGGAAACTGCCGGACGGTACCGACGACCTCTTCCCCGAGACGGTCCGCGCGCTCCCGGACGCGCTGCGCGACGGCTATCTCGCCGCCTACCTCGAACCGGTCCCGCGCGCCTTCCTCTACCTCCTGCCGGTGCTCGTCCTCGGCTTCCTGCTGGCCCTGCTGCTCAAGGAGATTCCCGTGGCCCCCCAGACCGATCAGCACGACGCGACCGTCCCCGCCGCCCGCGGCCTGCCGGACGCCCTCACCAACGGCGCCCCGGCCCTCCCCGCCGAGCAGCGCACCACCGACCCGTACGACATCGGCTACGGCACCGACGCGTACCGGACGGACGGCCACGCGGGCCGCTACGCCGCCGAGTTGACCCGCGCCGACGCGCCCTCGCGCACGGAAGGACCGCCGGTCGCCGGGGCGCCGGTGTGCGGGACCGTCGCGCACCACGACGGCAGCACCGTGCCGCGGGCCGCGCTCACCCTCATCGACGTCGGCGGCCGGCAGGTCGGGCGGGGCGCGACGGGCGAGGACGGGCGGTACGCGCTGAGCACGCCGGGCGCCGGCGCGTACGTGCTGATCGCCGCGGCCGGCGGGCACCAGCCGCAGGCGGTCAGCGTCACCGTCGGCGAACGGCCCGTCGAACTCGACGTGGTGCTCGGCGGCGCCGGCCGGCTGGCCGGCACGGTGCACACCGCCGACGGCACCCCGGTGCGCGACGCGATGGTCACCCTCACCGACGTGCGCGGCGAGGTCGTCGCCTCCACCCGCAGCGGGCGCGAAGGCGGCTACCTGATCACCGAGTTGGTGGCCGGCGAATACACCCTGGCCTCCAGCGCCCCCGCCTACCGCCCGGCCGCGCTGCCGGTGTCCGTGCAGTCCGCCCGCGAGACGCGGCAGGACATCGAGTTGGCGGGCGGCGCGGTGCTGCGCGGCACCGTGCGGGCCGGCGGCGGGCGGGTCGTGGAAGACGCCAGGGTGACGCTGCTGGACGCGGCGGGCAACGTCGTGGACACGGCGACCACCGGTGCCGACGGCGGATTCCGCTTCATCGACCTGTCCGCGGGCGAGTACACCGTGATCGCCGCGGGATACCCGCCGGTGGCCACCGTACTGCGGGTCGCCGGCGGCGGGCGCACCGAGCGTGACCTGCACCTGGGGTACGAAGACGAGCGGTGAACCGGCCGCGTTGACCCCGCGCGGCGCCCCGGGCCGACCGGCCCTCCTGCGGCAGCCGCACCGACCGCGCCCCGCCCCCGGACCTCCCCTCCGGGCGCGGGGCGCGGTCGGTGCGCCCTCGCGCACTCCTCTTCCGGCATTGGCCCGCGCCGTCGAGCACGCAGGCCGTACCGTAGCCGTGGGGGCGCAGATCTTGCGTACGCGTACGAAGGAGACTCCGCCAATGAACCACGGCGCGTCGCCGGACGAAGGCGACGACAGGGTGGCCCAGGTGCCACGGGCCCGGGCGGCGCAGTCGCCTGCCCTGGGCCGGATACCGCTCGCGGTGGTCGTCGTGGACGGCGCCGGACTGGTCACGCACTGGAGCGTGGGGGCGCGGAAGCTGTTCGGCCATTCGCGCGAAGCAGCGGTCGGCGCCCTGGCCAGCGATCTGATGCCGGTCTCCGGCGCCCTTCGCCACCAGCACGAACGTCCCCGCGAGAGTGCGGAACCCGGCCGCGCCGGCGCCTCGCGAGACGGCTCGGACCTGATCGACCACCCGGACCCCGAGGGCGGCCCGGCGACCGGAACGCACCCCGGACAGCCCGCCGACCTCGGCCACCTCGGCCCGCAACTCGACGCCTCGCTGGGCGGCGAATCCTGCTACACCACCGCGGGCCGGGCTCATCTGGCCGACGGCGAGCCCGGCCCGGGAGCCGTGCTCTGGTGGGCCTACCCGCTGGTCGGCCCGGGCCCCGAGCGACTGCTGTTGCTCGCCGCCGACGCCACCCAACTGACCGACGAGCAGGGCTGGTACGAGCGGGTGGCGCCCGGCTTCGCGCTGCACACCGAGTTCGCCGAGGCGGCCGAGTTGGCCCGGCGGCTGCCCGAGATCCTGCCCAGCATGAGCCCGCAGGAGAGCGCCAGGATCGTGGCGCAGGTGCTCGAACTCGGCTACCCGGTCCTGGAGATCAGCCAGCACGAGCGGGTGCCGGTCACCCCCGACTGGGGCGTGCCCAAGCGGGTGGAGCGGCGCACCAGGCTGCTGCGCACCGCCACCGACCAGGCGGTGGACCCGAAGGTCGCCGCCGCGGCAGCCGCCGAGCTGGACTCGGACCTGGAATACGCGGCGGTGCGCGAGCGCCTGGAGTTCCTGAACGAGGTCAGCGGCGCCATCGGCACCTCGCTCGACCTGGCCCGCACCATCGAGGAGGTCAGCGCGGCGGTGGTGCCGCGCTTCACCGATGTGGCCGGCACGTACCTGCGCGAACAGGTGGTGGCCGGTGAGGGATTCCCGGACGGCCCGCCGGACGCCACCACGCTCTGGCACCGGGTGGCGGTGGAGCACAACGACGAGCCGGGCCGCTGGGACGATGTGATTCCGGTCGGCGAATCCATGCCGTTCCCCGTCCACACGCCCTTCTTCCAGTGCATGACCAGCGGCGAACCGGTCCTGGTGCCCCGCATCTCGGAGGAGATGGGGCGGGCGATCGCCGCGCAGTTCGAGAAGCGCGACATCAGCCCGCTGATCAACAACCGCTCGATGCTGGTCGTGCCGCTCAAGGCGCGGCAGGTGGTCCTGGGCTTCATGATCTTGCTGAGGCACCGGGAGCGGGCCGAGTTCAACGACATGGACCGGGTCACCGGCGCCGAACTCGCCGCCCGCGCCGGGCTCGTACTCGACAACGCCCGCATGTACACCCACCAGGAGAACGTCGCCGAGACGCTCCAGGACAGCATGCTGCCGCACATCGCGCCGCGGATGGCCGGCTGTGACACCGCGACCCGCTATCTGCCGGGCACCCGGCTCGGCCGGGTCGGCGGCGACTGGTTCGACAGCATCAAACTGCCCGGCTCGCGCACCGCCCTGGTGGTCGGCGACGTCATGGGCCACGGCCTGAACTCGGCCGCGATGATGGGCCAGTTGCGCACCGCGGTGCAGACCATGGCGGGGCTGGACACCTCACCCACCCAACTCCTGCGCCACCTGGACGACCTGGCCAGGCGGCTGGGCGAGCACTACCTGGCCACCTGTCTGTACGCGGTCTACGACCCGATCGGCGGCGAGTTGACGATCGCCAACGCCGGCCACATCCCGCCCGTTCTGGTCCGCGCCAGGGACGGCCGCAGCGAACTGCTCGACCTGCCGACGGGCGCGCCGATCGGCGTGGGCGGCGTGCCGTTCGAGACGGTGCGGGTGCCGGTCGAGCCCGGCGACCGGCTGGTGCTGTGCACGGACGGCCTGGTGGAGGTGCGGGGCGAGGACATCGCCGTGGGCCTGGCCGCGCTGTGCGAGTCGGCGGCCCATCCGGCGGCCTCCATGGACGACGCCTGCGACACCATCATCCGCGCGCTGGCCGGGACGCTGAACCGGGGCCGTGGCGGGCGCAAGGACGACGTGGCGCTCCTGATGGCCCGGTTGAACGGCATCGCCGCCGAGGACGTGGCCGACTGGGAGGTGGCGCCCCGCCCGCAGAGCGTGCGCACCATTCGCCGCAAGGTCCGCGAACAACTCTGCCACTGGGGCCTGGACGAGGCCGTGCCCACCGCTGAACTGCTGGTCAGCGAGGTGGTGACGAACGCGGTCCGGCATGCGCGGGAGCACCTGCGGGTGCGGCTCGTGCGCACCGATGCGCTGCTGTGCGAGGTGCGCGACGACGACCACCGGCTGCCGACCCTGCTGGAGACCGCGCCGACGGACGAGTACGGCCGCGGGTTGCAGGTGGTCAGCCGGCTGGCCAGGGAGTGGGGCACGGCCCGTACGGCCGACGGCAAGACGGTCTGGTTCGAGCAGCCGCTGCGGTAGCCCCGCCGGGGCCGCGGCCGGCCGCCGCGGTGCCCGTCGGCCGCGCCCCTCGCCCCGGCCTTTCACCCGATCGCCGTAGGGCCGGCAGCCCGTTGCCCGCATCCGATCGGCCCGGCCGGCCGGCGGTGGCCCATGCCGGTCGACTGCCGTGCGGTGGGCGGCCGGCGCCCCGCGTCGACCGGGTGGCCGCCGGTACGGGGCGGGGTGGCGGTACGCACCGGATCGGGCGGCTACGTGGCGGCGGGCCGGTGGCGGAATGGGGAAACTTTTGATCGTCCGCTTGTGCACATCGACCCGTGCCGCTAGCAATTTGGCATGACTGAGTCGACCGGCTACGCACGGGCTTGGGAAGAGTACTGGCGGGACGCGCCCATCGAGCCGGGCGGTGTCTTCTGGGACGCTCCGGCGCAGGAGACCGTGGTGCGTCAGTTACCCCTCTTCGAGAACGAGTTCGACCCCGAGTTGCCGGTGCTCGACGTGGGATGCGGCAACGGCACCCAGAGCCGGCGGCTGGCCGAGCAGTTCGGCCAGGTGATCGGCGTGGACCTGGCGCACGCCGCGGTGGCCAGGGCGCGCGCCGACGACAGCGCCGGGGTCGCCAGCTACCGCCAGTTGGACGCGGCCGACCTGCCCGCCGTACGGGCGCTGCACGCGGAACTCGGCGACGTCAACATCTATCTGCGCGGCGTCCTGCACCAGTGCGACAGCCGCGATCTGCCGCGGGTCGCCGAGGCCATCGCGGTCCTCGTCGGCGACCGGGGCCGGGCCTTCGTCGTGGAACTGGCCGAGGCGGCCGGGCAGATGCTGCGCGGCCTCGCCGGTGGCCCCGCCGGCCCGCCGCCCAAGCTCGCGGCCGTCTTCCAGCACGGCATCGCCCCCGGCGAGGTCTCCGACCAGGCGGTCCCGGCGCTGCTGCGGGCCGCGCGGCTGAACACCCTGGCGACCGGCGAACTCCCGCTGAACACCACGGAGTACGGCCCGGACGGCAGGCCGCTGACCCTGCCGTCGGCCTGGTGGCTGGTGGCCCGCGGCGCCTGAGGGGCGCCGCCGGGCGGGGTCCGCTCACGTGCGGGCCGCGTAGCGGAGCCTGACGGCCGGTCGGCTGCCCGAACGGCCCGGGCGCCGGGCCCTGGCCGCCGCGGCACGTACGCACCCGGTGCCCGCCCGGTCGGCCGCCCTCCCCGCCCCGCTGCCCTGACGGGCCCTGCCCTGCCCGAGAAACGGCTGGTCAGCCGGGTGGCGGTGGGCCGACAACGACCGTTGCAGGGCGGGGCCGGAGGCTGATCACAGCACAGCGTCGTAACGATTGAGGTGTCCACGTTCACGGTCTAAAGCTGTGCCGTCGCCCACACCCCTGTTCGGGGTGACGGACGGTCATATCCGTATTCCCGCTGCTATGTCCGACCAGTGGGAGGGGTGGGCGGTGTCGGGTGCGCGCCCTCCGGCGGCTCCGGAACGGGGGGCGCGCGAGGTGAACAGGGGGGCCCTGTAGCGAGGCCCCACCCTGTGGGGCAGACTGTTCCACAGGGGCAGCTTGTTCCACAGTCCGTGGGCGGGCGGCTCTGACACGTACCCCCGTCCTCGCCGCCACCAGCAACCCCGGTTGATCGTCCGAGTTGAAGGAAATTGTCAGATGTTCGCTTCCCTGGCCCGGTTCACCTCCGGTCGCAGCAGACTCGTCCTCTACCTGTCAGGAATCCTCTTCCTCGTCGCGGGAGCGCTGGGCGGTGGAGTCATCTCCAAGCTGTCCACCGGCGGTTTCGTCGACACCTCCACCGAGTCGGCCAAGACCGCCGAGGTCATGGAGGACCGGTTCCACGCGGGCGCGCCCAACGTCATCCTGCTGATCAGTGACAAGCGCGGCGTGGACGCCCCCGAGGTGGCCAAGGCCGGGCAGGACATCACCGCACGGCTCGGCAAGGAACCCCACGTCGAACAGGCCGTCTCGTACTGGTCGCTGGGCAAGGCCGAGTCGCTGCGCGGCAAGGACGGCAACAGCGCCCTGGTGATGGCGCGCGTCCTCGGTGACGAGGACCAGATCCAGGACCGCTTCGAGGCGTTCGAGTCCCGCTACGAGGGCAAGGTCGACGGGGTCGAGGTCAAGATCGGCGGGTCCGCACTCGCCAACAAGGAGATCTTCGACATCACCGAGAAGGATCTCATCAAGATCGAGATGATCACCTTCCCGGTCCTGCTGATCGTGATGCTCTTCGTCTTCCGCAGCCTGGTGGCGGCCACCGTGCCGCTCATGGTCGGCGGTCTGACGATCGTCGCCGTGCTGCTGACGATGCGTATCCTCACGCTCTTCACCGACGTCTCGGTGATGGCCACCAACGTCGCCACCGGCCTCGGACTCGGCCTGGCCATCGACTACAGCCTCATCCTGATCAAGCGCTACCGGGAAGAGCTGGGCAAGGGCGTCGACATCGACGGCGCCATCTCCATCGCGCTGCGCACCGCGGGTCGTACGGTCGTCTTCTCGGCCATCACCGTCGCGCTGGCGATGGGCGCCCTCCTCGTCTTCCCGTTCTACTTCCTGCGTTCCTTCGCGTACGCGGGCATCCCGACCGCGCTGATCGCCGCCGCGGTGTCGGTGACATTCCTGCCCGCGCTGCTCAAGGCGCTCGGCCCGCGCATCGACAAGGGCCGCATCCTCGGCAAGAAGAGGTCCACCGCGCCCAACCCGGAAGAGGGCTTCTGGCACCGCACCGCGATCACCGTGATGCGCTTCCCGCTGCCGGTCGCCGCGGTCGTCATCGGGCTGCTGCTCTTCCTCGGCGCGCCCTTCCTCGACCTGAAGATGAGCCTGGCCGACGAGCGGGTGCTGCCGACCAGCACCCAGTCGCGCGAGGTGGGCGAGACGATCCGCAAGGACTTCAACGCCCAGGAGACGCAGGCGCTCAACGTCGTCCTCAACGACACGCCCGGCAAGGGCGAGCGCGGCAACATCGCCGGCTACGCCGAGCAGCTCTCCCGGCTGGACAACGTCGCCCGCGTCGACACCGAGATCGGCACCTTCGCCGGCGGCAAGCTGGTCGCCCCGCCGACCCCGGCCGCCGACCGGTTCGGCACCACGGACAGCACCTACCTGTCGGTGGTGCCCAAGAGCCAGTCGCTGTCCGAGAAGGGCCGCGAGCTGGTCAAGGACATCCGCGCCGTCGACGCCCCGTACGACGTGCAGGTCGGCGGTCCCGCCGCGGAACTGCACGACGCCATCGGCTCGATGAGCGACAAGCTGCCGCTCGGCCTCGGTGTCATCGCGATCAGCTCGTTCATCGTGCTCTTCCTCTTCACCGGCAGCATCGTGCTGCCGCTCAAGGCCCTGGTGCTCAACTGCCTGAGCCTGAGCGCCACCCTCGGCGTGCTGGTCTGGGGCTTCCAGAACGGTCACCTGGAGGGCTGGGTGGGTGACTTCGCGGTCACCGGGACGATCACCTGGACGGTGCCGATCCTGCTCTTCTGCGTCGCCTTCGGCCTGTCCATGGACTACGAGGTCTTCCTGCTCTCCCGCATCAAGGAAGAGCACGACCTCACCAAGGACAACACCAAGGCGGTGGCGCGCGGTCTGGAGCACACCGGGTCGACCGTCACCGCCGCGGCCGTGTTGATCGCCATCGTCTTCCTCGGCTTCATCATGAGCTCCATCAGCTACATGAAGGCCATCGGTGTCGGTCTCTCGCTCGCGGTCCTGATGGACGCCACGCTGGTGCGTGGCGCCCTGGTGCCCGCGTTCATGCGGCTGGCCGGCCGGGCCAACTGGTGGGCGCCGGGGCCGCTGCGCGCCCTGCACGCCAAGATCGGTCTGCGCGAGGGCGACGCCCAGCCGCTGCCCAGCGCGGCCCCGCGGCCGGACGCCGGCACCGCTGAGCGCGACCTGGAACCCGCCAACCGCGACTGATCCGGTAGCCGCGGCTGATCCGGTGGCCGTGCCCCGAACCTGGGGTACGGCTCCCGCCGGGGCGCGGCCCGGGGCGGGGCACGGTCCCCACCGGGGGCCGCGGCCCCGGAGCACGGCTCCAGAACGGGGGCGTGGGCGAGGCGAGCTGCCTCCCCGCGCCCCCGTTCGCGCACCCGCCCGCCCCCGTTCGCGCACCCGCCCGCCGGCGCCGCGGGCTGCCGCCGGTCTGCGCCAGGTGGGGGAGGCGTGCGGCGATTCCGTGGTGCGGGCCAAATACTGCCGTCAGGGTCAGTGCGCGGACCTTTGGCCTGCGGTAGAACGGGTGAATGGTGAAGATCCTCATCTCCGCAGACATGGAGGGCGCCACCGGTGTGACCTGGCCGGCCGACGTCCTGCCGGGAACACCACAGTGGGAGCGCTGCCGCACGCTGTTCACCTCCGACGTGAACGCGGCCGTGCTCGGGTTCCTCGACGGTGGCGCCGACGAGGTGCTCATCAACGAGGCCCACTCGACCATGCGCAACCTGCTCCTGGAACGGCTGGACGAACGGGCCCAGCTCCTCACCGGCCGGCACAAGAGCCTGAGCATGGTGGAGGGGGTGCAGCGGGGCGACGTGGACGGCATCGCCTTCGTCGGCTACCACACCGGCGCCGGCACCGAGGGCGTCCTCGCCCACACCTACCTCGCCAACTCCATCACCGGCGTCTGGGTGGACGGCGTGCCGGCCAGCGAGGGCCACCTCAACGCGCTGGTGGTCGCCGAGTACGGGGTCCCCGTCGTGCTGGTCACCGGCGACGACCTGACCTGCGAGGACGCCAAGGGGTACGCGCCGCGGGCGCAGGCGGTCGCGGTCAAGGACTACGTGTCGCGGTACGCGGCGGTGTGCCGGCCGCCGGCCCGTACCGCGGCCGACATCAGAGCCGCCGCCCGGGAGGCCACCGCACTCGCCGTCCGGGAGGCGCCCCGCAACGGCGGCCCGTACCAGGTGGAGCTGGAGTTCGACGCCGAACACCTGGTCGGCGCCGCGACGGTGGTGCCGGGCGTGGAGCGGCACGGCGAGCGGCGGGTGGTCTACACCTCGCCGTCGATGTACGAGGGCATCCGCTGCTTCAAGGCGGTGACCACCGTCGTGGCGGCGGCGGTCGAGGAACAGTACGGCTGATCGGGGGGAGCCATGGAAGCGACTGAGGAAACCGGAGCCGCCGGTGGGCCCGCGCTCGACCAGCAGGCGCTCGACGAGGCGGTGCGCTTCACCTCGGAACTGATCCGGATCGACACCACCAACCGCGGCGGCGGCTCCTGCTGGGAGCGGCCGGCCGCCGAGTACGTGGCCGAGCGGCTGGACGCCGCGGGCGTGGACGCCACCCTGCTCGAAGGGGAGCCGGGGCGCACCAACGTCGTCGCCCGGATCGCAGGGCGCGACCCGGCGGCCCCCGGACTGCTCGTCCACGGGCACCTGGACGTGGTGCCGGCCGAGGCCGCCGACTGGAGCGTGCACCCCTTCTCCGGCGAGATCCGCGACGGCGTGGTCTGGGGCCGCGGCGCCATCGACATGAAGAACATGGACGCGATGATGCTCGCCGTCGTCCGCGCCTGGCAGCGGCTCGGCGTACGGCCCCGGCGCGATGTCGTGCTCGCCTTCACCGCGGACGAGGAGGACAGCGCCGACGCCGGCTCCAGCTTCCTCGCCGACCGGCACCCGGGACTGTTCGAGGGCTGCACCGAGGGCATCAGCGAGTCCGGCGCCTTCACCTTCCACGGCACCGTGCCGGGCTCCGACCGGACGCACCGCATCTACCCCGTCGCGGCGGGCGAGCGGGGCACCGCCTGGCTCCAACTGACCGCACGTGGCCGGGCCGGCCACGGCTCCAAGACCAACCGGGAGAACGCGGTCACCCACCTGGCCGCCGCCGTGGCCCGGATCGGCGAACACCGCTGGCCGGTGCGGCTCACCCCGACCGTGCGCAGCGCACTGACCGAACTCGCCGCGCTGTACGGGGTGGCTGGGCCCAACACCGGGCCCGACGCCGGGCCCGACCCCGGCTTCGACGTGGACGCGCTGCTCGCCGGGCTCGGCAGCGCCGCCACCCTGGTCGAGCCGACCGTGCGCAACAGCGCCAACCCGACCATGCTGGACGCCGGCTACAAGGTGAACGTGATCCCCGGCAGCGCCACCGCCTTCGTCGACGGGCGGGTGGTACCCGGCGGCGAAGAGGAGTTCACGGCCACGCTCGACGCGCTGACCGGGCCGCACGTCGACTGGGAGTACCACCACCGCGAGGTGCCGCTGACCGCGCCGGTCGACTCGCCCACCTTCGCCGCGATGCGCGCGGCCGTCGAACGCTTCGACCCCGGCGCGCACGTCGTGCCGTACTGCATGGCCGGCGGGACCGACGCGAAGCAGTTCTCGCGCCTGGGCATCGTCGGCTACGGCTTCTCGCCGCTGAAGCTCCCGGTGGGCTTCGACTACGCGGCGCTCTTCCACGGCGTGGACGAGCGGGTGCCCGTCGAGGCCCTGCACTTCGGCGTCCGCGTCCTCGACCACTTTCTGCGGGAGGCATAGAAGATGGTGACCACGGCCCCGTACGGAGCCTGGCGGTCCCCGATCGGGGCGCGGCACATCGCCGCGCACGACGGGAACCCGGAGCATGTGGGCGTGGTCGGCGACGAGGTGTGGTGGACCTCGCCGCGCCCGGCCGAAAGCGGCCGGCGGACGCTGGTCCGCCGCCGCCCCGGGGGCACCGAGGAGTCGCTGCTGCCCGACCCGTGGAACGTGCGCAGCCGCGTCATGGAGTACGGCGGCGCGTCCTGGGCCGCCACCGCCCGCCCCGCCGGCGGCCCGCTGCTGGTCTTCAGCCACTTCGACGACCAGCGGCTGTACGCGTACGAGCCGGACCGCGCCGGCGCCGAGCCCACGCCGCTGACGCCGGTGTCGGACCTCGGCGGCGGGCTGCGGTGGATCGACCCGGTGCTGGTGCCCGAACGGGGCGAGGTGTGGTGCGTCCTGGAGGAGTTCACCGGGCCCGCGCCCACCGATGTGCGTCGGCTGCTGGCCGCCGTGCCGCTGGACGGCTCGGCCGCCGAAGACCGCGCCGCGGTGCGCGAACTCACCGACGACACGCACCGCTTCGTCACCGGCGTGCGCCGCTCGCCCGACGGCCGGCGCGCCGTGTGGATCGCCTGGGACCACCCGCGCATGCCGTGGGACGGCACCGAGTTGAAGACCGCCGAGATCACCGCCGACGGCACCCTCAGCGGCGTACGCACCCTGATCGGCGGGCCCGGCGAGTCGATCCCGCAGGCCGAGTGGGCGGCCGACGGGACGCTGCTGGCCGCCAGCGACCGCACCGGCTGGTGGAACCTGTACCGGGTCGACCCGGACAGCGGCGCGGCGGTCAACCTGTGCCCGCGCGACGAGGAGTTCGCAGGGCCGCTGTGGAAGGTCGGCTTCCGCTGGTTCGCGCCGCTGCCCGGCGGGCTCGTCGCCACCCTGCACGGCCGGGGAGCGCTCACCCTCGGCATACTCGACCTGCACGCCACTCCGGCGCCGGGCGCCGCGGCCGGCGGCGGGGCAGCCGACAGCGGGGCAGGCGGCGGTGCCGAGCTGCGGCCGGCGGACGCGGTCGGCCCGTGGACCGAGTGGCTGCCGACCCTCGCGGTCGACGGAACCCGGGTGGTGGGCGTGGCGGCCAGCCCGCACACCGGCTACGAGGTCGTCGAGTTGGACACCTGTACCGGCCACGCCCGGGTGATCGGCGAACCGCACCGGGACGTGGTGGACCCGGCCTACTACCCGCAGCCCGTCGCCCGCACCTTCACCGGCCCCGACGGCCGGGAGGTGCACGCCCACCTCTACCCCCCGCGCAACCCCGACCACCGGGCGCCCGAAGGGGAACTCCCGCCCTACGTGGTATGGGCGCACGGCGGCCCCACCAGCCGCTCCCCGCTGGTGCTCAGCCTCCAGGCCGCGTACTTCACCTCGCGCGGCATCGGCGTGGTGGACGTCAACTACGGCGGCTCGACCGGCTACGGGCGTCCCTACCGGGAGCGGCTGCGCGAGCAGTGGGGCGTGGTCGACGTGGCGGACTGCGCGGCCGTGGCCGAGGCGCTGGCCGCCGAGGGCGGCGCCGACCGGGAGCGGCTGGCCATCCGCGGCGGCAGCGCCGGCGGCTGGACCACCGCGGCCTCGCTCACCAGCACCTCGCTGTACGCGTGCGGCACCATCCTCTTCCCGGTGCTCGACCTGGTGAACTGGGCGACGGACGGCACGCACGACTTCGAGTCGCAGTACCTGGAGGGCCTGGTCGGCCCGCTGGCCGAGGTGCCGGACCGCTACCGCGAACGCTCCCCGCTGCACCGGGCCGACCATCTCAGGGCGCCGTTCCTGCTGCTCCAGGGCCTGGACGACGCGGTGTGCCCGCCGGCGCAGTGCGAGCGCTTCCTCGCCGCCCTGGCCGGCCGCGGCGTCCCGCACGCGTACCTCGCCTTCGCCGGCGAGGGCCACGGCTTCCGCCGCGCGGAGACGATGGTGCGCTCCCTGGAGGCCGAAATCTCGCTGTACGGGCAGGTCTTCGGCTTCCCCACGGAGGAGGTACCGGGGGTGACGCTGGCGCCGTAGGGCTGGGCTTGGGGGTGGGTTTCTTGTGGGGCCGGGGGTGTGTTCGGCGTCGGGCCGGGGCGGTTGGGGCTCGGGTTGGCCGGGTTGGGTGATCCGTACGGGGTCGGGTCGGGCCGGGGCGCCTCCGGGAGTTGACGGAGTGCTTCCCGGCCCGGCCGGCCCGTCTGGCCGGTGCGGAGGGCCCGTGGCTGCGCTCCTGGAGCCAGAACCCGCCTGCGATAGGGGGCGTTACCGAAAAGCGGCCGTGCTCCGTGCCCCGCCCGGCGCCGCGACCTATGCTGTCTGGCGCCGATCCGGAGCGGTTCGTCGGCCTGCTGCGTCGGCGGACCGACGATGTGTGGAGGGCCATGACCAACCCGTACCTGCCGCCGCAGCCCCCACCTCAGTCCCCCAACCCGCCGCCCCCGGTGGTCGCCCCGCACGCGAGCGAAGCCACCCGGCTGCTGTGTACGGGGACCTACCTGGACGCGGCGTACCGGGACCGAGTCATCGAAGAGCTCTACCGCGCCGAGCACCGGACCGTCGCGCCCTCCCTCGGCTTCGACGCCACCCGGGTCCTGGCCCACGCCGTGCGCGCCAGACGGGTCGAACTCGCCTGGCTGTGCGGCGTCTTGGGGTTGCTCGTGGTCGGGGCTGCGGTGTCCGGGGGGTGGCTGCTGGTCCTGGTGCTGCCGGGGCTCCTGCTGACCTTCGGACAGCGGCTGCGGAGCGGGGCCGGCGCACGGGGCCGTGGCCGCCGATCCGCCTTCGCCCTGCACTGGGGAGGTCGATTCCTCCTCGTCTACCTCGTCTTCCAGAGCCTGCGGGTCGGCTTCGGTCGGGAAAGGTCCGAGAAGGACAAGCCCAAGAAGGACACGTCGGATAAGGGCCAGACCAACGAGGATCAGTCCGAAGCGGACCAGCTTGAGGAGGGTTGGCCCACACAGACCGGGGACGGACAGGCCGAGGTCGAGACTTCCAGCGACGGCGGCGAGGACAGTTCGCCCTTCGACCTCCCTTCCCCCTCCGACCTGTTGTTCCCCGACTCGGCCTTCACGCCGGACTCCCCGTTCCAGGCATGGTCTGCGCTGGCCGTCCTGCTGGCGATGGCGGTGTGCGTCGCCGGGCAACAGATGCACTTCACCTGCGTGTTGCGCGGTGAACTGTCCCCGGAGCGGTTCCCCGAGCTCGCCGATGACCCGGCCGAACGGATCCACAGGGGCCGGTTCGCCCGAGCGAAGCGGCTCATCCGGCGCGAGCAGCACGCCCCGTTGGTCCGCTATCACGAGGCACGTCCGTTCTGTGGCGCCGGCATCGCGTACGACACCTGGGTACTCGCCGTCGAACTCCGGCCGAACCCGGCGGCGCAGCAGCAACCCCTGGACAACGCCACGGTGCTGGCCGCGGTGCGCCCCTTCCTCGAACAGTTGCGGGAGGTGTCCGGGGCGTCGGGGCAGCGGAACCGCGTCGTACGGGACCGGCTGCGCCAGTTGCAGATCGACGAGTGCGTGTTCCTCCCCGTGGCGGGCCTGTCGAGCCGGGAGCAGGCCCGGTACGGCCCGAGCGCGTTCGAGCAGCACCGGCTCCAGGCGATCGAGGAGGGTGGCGAGATGCGCCGCCACTTCCTGCGCATCCGCGTGCACGGCTGGGAGGACGAGTTGGTCGTCACGGTCTTCGTGCGCGTCCACACCCAGGGCCGGATGCTCATGCTGGAGGTGGCGCCGCACGTGCTGCTGCCCATCCGTGAGGACTTCAAGGACGCCGACCACGAGGCGTACCGGCTGGCCAATCAGAACCTCTTCGGCAAGTCGGTCAACGTCCTCACGCAGACGGCCAGCGCGCCCGGGCAGGCGCTGATGGCCTTCGGCCGGCGCGCCGTGCACAACTGGCGGTGGCTCACCGGGGAGTCCAGGAGCGGCGAACTCCCCGAGGGCCCGGCCCTCTCGGTGCGCGAACTCGCCGCGGAGCCGAGCGGGTCGCTCTTCCAGACCATGGACGTCGACCGCTACCTGCGCAGTGTGCAGGACCGCATCGCGTACGGCGTGAAGACGGCGCTCGTGGCGGCCGGCTACCAGACGGACGAGTTCGCGCAGAAGGTCATCTACATCAGTAACGGCGGCATCAACATCGACTCCGTGGACCGCAGTACCTTCGCGGTGGGCGACCACGCCCGGGCCACCGCGACCGGTGGCCAGCCACCACGACCAACGGCGGGCTGACGCCGCCGGGGAGGAGAGCGACTGCCATGAGCAGTACGGAGCCACAGCCCCAGATCCACATCGGCGAGGTGTCCGGCAGCACGTTCGCCATCGGCAGCCATGCCGAGGCCAGGAGCTACCACGGGACCGGCGCGGCCCCGGACCAGGCGACGGACGACCTCCTGACCGCCCTGCGGGAGCTGCGGGCGGAACTGTCCCGGGCGGAGCCGACCGACGGTTCCGCCGACCTCGATGCGGCGCTCGCGGACGCGGAGGACGAGATCACCCGGACCGGCAGCGCGGGTGAGGGGCGGTTGCGGCGGCTGCGAGCGCTGCTCGGCGACGCGGTCGCGGTCTCCGCCGTGGCGGCTTCGGCGGCCACCGTCGCCGCGCAGTTGGGGATGTGAGGGCGGGCCGAACCCGCGGCCGGTGGGGCGCGGGCGGCGCGCGGCGGGCCTGCCCGGCCATTGAGCCGGGCCGGGCAGGACAGGGCCTGTCGGCCGCCCGGCCGGCTAGGTGGTCGTCGTGACCGCGTCCGCGTCCTTGCCTGCTGCCGCGCCCGTGCCCGCGTCCTTGCCCGTGACCTCGACCGCGTCCGTGCCCACGCTCGTGGACGTGACCGTGACCGCGTCCTCGGCCGCCGACTTCGGTTCGCCCCCCGCGGGTTCCCCGCGCTCGGTGGCCGTCGCCGACTCCGATTCGCCGGTCGTGGGCCCCGTGGGCTCCGCGGATTCCCCGCGCTCCGCGGCTGCCGCCGCCCCCGCCCCGCGCCGCGGGACGATCACCGGCGAGCCGTCCACCGGGGCGGCCAGCACATCGGCCGGCACCCCGTACAACCGCTCCACCAGAGCCGCGTCCACCACCGTGCGGGGCGGGCCGGCCGCGACCACCTCGCCGTCGCGCATGGCGACGATCGTGTCCGCGTACCGGGCGGCGCTGGTCAGGTCGTGCAGGACCATCACGACGGTACGGCCGGCTGTGGCCACCTCGCGGACCAGTTCCAGGACCTCCACCGCATGGCCGAGGTCGAGCGCGCTGGTCGGCTCGTCGAGCAGGACCACCGGGGTCTCCTGGGCCAGCACCATCGCCAGCCAGCAGCGCTGCCGCTGGCCGCCGGAGAGTTGGTCAAGGCGCCGGTCGGCGAGCGGGGCGACGCCGGTCGCGGTCAGCGCGGCGCGCACCGCGCGCTCGTCCTCCCGGGACCACTGGCGGAACAGGCCCTGGTGCGGATGGCGGCCGTACCGTACGAGCCCGGCCACCGTCACCGCCTCCGGGGCCTGGGGGGACTGCGGCAGCAGCGAGACGCGGTGCGCGGCCTGGCGTTGGCGCAGCCGCCAGATGTCGTCGCCGCCGACCCGGACGGTGCCCGCGTGCGGCTCGTGCAGCCGGGCCATGGCGCGCAGCAGCGTGGACTTGCCGCAGCCGTTGGGGCCGACGATGGCGACCACCTGGCCGGCCGGCACGGTTAGGTCAACGCCGCGCACGGCGAGGTGGGCGGGGCCGGACCTGCCGGTGGCGCCCGCCGGGTAGCCCGCCTTCAGCGATTCGACGACGAGTTCCACGGTCAAGCCTTTCTGGACGGGGAGCCGCCGAACAGTACCCACAGCAGGAACGGTCCGCCAAGCACACTGGTGATGACGCCGACGGGGATCTCCACCGGGGCCACGATCCGGCCCAGCGCATCGCTCGCCGCCACCAGCGCCGCGCCCACCAGGGCCGAGCCGACGATCGGCACCCGGCCGGGCCCGTACAGCTTGGTGGCGATGACCGGCGAGGCCAGGGCGACGAAGGCGATCGGGCCGCCGACGCCGACCGCGACGCCGGCCAGGGCGACGGCGAGCGCGAGCGTGAGGCCGCGCAGCAGCGGCACGTTGAGGCCGAGCGCCGCGGCCACGTCGTCGTCGAACCGCATCACGTCCAGCCGCCGCCCGGCCACCAGCGCCAGCGGCACCAGGACCAGCAGGCACAGGGCGAGCGGTTCGCCCACCCCGTAGTCGCGCCCGCTGAGGCTGCCGACGCTCCACAGGAAGACGCCGCCCGCCGTGTTGTCGTTCTGTCGGGACATCACCAGGTCGCTGACGGCACCGATGACGGTGGAGACGCCGATGCCGACGACCAGCACCCGGTAGCCGCGGGTGCCGGCGCCGCCCGCGCACAGGACCACCAGGACCGCGGCGCCGGCCGCGCCCAGCGGGCCGAGCCACCAGTCGCCGACCATGGCGGTGGAACTGCCCACCACCGAGGCGACGACGGCGGCCGTCGCGCCCTCGTTGACGCCGATGACGTCGGGGGTGGCCAGCCGGTTGCCGGCCAGCGTCTGGGTGAGGCAGCCGGCGATCCCGAGCGCCGCGCCGACCAGCAGCCCGACCACGATCCGCGGTAGCCGGAACTCCTGTACCAGCATCACGGTCAGCGAGTCACCGGTGCCGAGCAGGCCGCTCAGCGAGTCGGACGCGCTCATTCCGGTGGAGCTGGCGAGTGTTGCCAGCGCGACGATCACGGCGGTGAGCGCGGAGAGCCCGAGCGAGACCAGGGCGGCCCGGCGCGGGAAGAGCCAGGACAGCGTGCCGGTGCGCAGCACGATGCTGTCGGTCGGCGCGACCCGCAGGGCGTGCGCGGCCTGCGCCGCGGGGGAGGCGTGCCGGGTGTCCTTGCCTCCGCTCGCGCCTTGCGCCGTACGGGAGATGTCCCGAATGTCGGGAGCGGCGGCCGGGCCGGGAGCGGCGGTCGGGTGGGGTTCCTGGCCGGTCACGAGCCGCCTCCGGGGGTGCCGAGGCCGAGCAGCCGGTTGGTGCGGGCGATCCAGATCAGGAGCGGCCCGCCGATCAGGGCGAGCAGCACGCTCACCGGGGTCTCCCAGGGGCGGATGACGATCCGGGCCGCGATGTCGGCAGCGAGCATCACGTTCGCGGCGATCAGCGCGGAGAGCGCGAGTTGGGCGGTCAGTCGGGGCCCGGTGACCAGGCGCGCCGCGTACGGGGCGAGCAGTCCGAGGAAGGCGATCGGGCCGGCGAGCGCCACCGCGGCGCCGGCCAGCAGCGTCACCGCGCCCGCGATGACCAGCCGGATGCGCCCGGGGTGGTGGCCGAGTGCGCGGGCGCTGTCGTCGCCGAGGGCCAGCGCGGACAGCGGGCGGCTGGCGCCCACCGCGACGGCCAGTCCGACGACGATCAGCGGGGCGATGGACAGCGCGGTCCGGGTCTCCACGCCGGCCAGCGAGCCGATCGTCCAGTACCGGTACACGTCGAAGGTGGACTGCGTGCCGAGCAGGACGTACGAGGTCATGCCGTGGAAGGTGGCGCCGAGCGCGGACCCGGCGAGCACCAGCCGCAGCGGCGATGCGGCGGCCCGGCCGGAGGCGGCGAGCAACAGCACGACCGCGCTGGCTGCCATGCCGCCGGTCAGTGCCCAGACCAGCACGCCGTACGCCGACTCCACGTCGAAGTAGGTGAGTCCGATGACCACGCCGAGCGCGGCTCCGGAGTTGACGCCGAGCAACCCGGTCTCGGCCAGCGGGTTGCGGGTGACGGCCTGGAGCAGGCAGCCGGCGGCGCCGAGCGCGACGCCGACCAGGACCGCGGCGATGGTGCGCGGCAGCCGCACGTCCACCACGGCCAGCCGTAGTGCGGCGTCGGAGCGGGCGGATGCGTCGCCGAGCAGGTAGTCCAGCGCGCGCCCCATGGGGGTCTTGCCGGAACCGATGAGCAGTGACAGCAGGCACAGCACGAGCAGGGCCGCGACCAGCGCGGCGGCAGCCCACAGGGTGGGGCGGTGCCAGCGGTTCGTGGGCCTCGTCACGTCGAAAGGAGGCCCGGCCTCTTGCGCAACGGACATGAGGTTAGCCTAACCTCGCATGTGATCCGGGGCGCCGGGTGGGTCGTCGGACCCACCTGTGGTTCGCCATGCCCCGGTGGTGCGGGACCTCCGTTGCGACCAGCGGCGGGGCCCGCATGGCAGGTCCGGTGGCGGCAACGCCCGTACGCCGGCTGAGACTTCGGAGAACCGCATGACCTCGTCCCCCCTGTCCCCGTCCCAGGCTCCGGCCGAGCGCCGCGCGGCTGCGGTGCGTTCGCCCCGTGCGCGGCTGACCGCGGTGACCGCCCTGGCCCTCGTCTCCGCCCTCGCCCTGTCCGCCTGCGGGTCGGATGATTCGGACAAGGGTGGCGACAAGGTGAAGGATGCGCGAACGGTCAAGGACGCCACCGGTGCCGACGTGAAGGTGCCCGGCAAGGTCGAGCGGGTCGTGGTCCTCAGTGAGATGGACCTGGACAGCTCGCTGGCGCTCGGCGTGCAGCCGGTCGGCCTGACGGCGGGTCGGGGTCAGCAGGGCGCCCCCGAGTACCTGGCGGACAAGGCCAAGGACATCACTGTCGTCGGCGCGGTCACCGGCCCCGACGTGGAGAAGGTCGCCACCGCCAAGCCGGACGTCATCCTCGCCGGGCAGATAGCCGACGCGCAGGTGCTCAAGCAGCTCAAGGCCATCGCGCCGACCGTGGTGACCGTCGGCAAGGCCAAGGACTGGAAGGCCGCGCTCACCCTCACCGGCGAGGTGCTGAACAAGCAGACCGAGGCGAAGGACTTCCTGGCCGGCTACGACAAGCGCGTCACCGAGGTCAAGAAGGGCCTCGGGGGCAAGGCCGGCGCCAAGGTCAGCGTGGCCCGCTACTCGGCCAAGGGCACGGCCGTGATGCAGCAGGGCGTGTTCATCAGCGACGTGCTGAAGGACCTGGGCTTTGAGCGTCCCGAGCTCCAGAACAAGAAGGGTGCCGGACACTCCACGCCCATCAGCGACGAGGACATCCAGCAGATCGACGGCGACTGGCTGTTCATCGGCACCCTGGCGTCGAAGGGCAAGGACGCCGACCTGTTCGGCGAACTCCAGAAGAAGCCCGCCTACCGTCAGCTCGGCGCCGTCAAGGGCGGCAAGGTGTCGGTGATCGACGGCTCGAAGTGGACCAGCCTCGGCGGCTCGCTCGCCGCGATGTCCGTACTGGAGGACATCGAGAAGGCGATGGGCGCCAAGTAGTCGAAGGACGGCGGTGGGCGGCACGGCGCGAGGGAGCGCCTGCCGCCCACCGCTTGGCGTTGTGGTGGGGCGTGCGGCGGTGAGTGGCCCCGTGGCGGGCGCGTAGCGGCTCGGTGCGGAGCCGGTGCAGGCCGCCGGCGGGTTGGGGTGCGTGCGAGAAGGCGCACGGGCCGCCGGCCACGGATCGCGGGCCGATGGCGTACGCGTCACAGGCCGTACGCCCCAGCCCCGGAGTGCGGGTCGCGCTGGGCCTGCCACGGTCGCCCCACGCGGCACGTCCGTCCCGTCCTGCGCGGTGGGCCACCCGTCATGAGCCGACGTCATCCGGTCACGCCCGAGCGGAAGCTGAGCCTCCGTCCATGGTGCCGGGGCCCCTTGTCGCGGAGCCCGTATCCCTACCTGTGAGAGGCCCGTCACCTGGGGCAGGCCGAGAGTGCATGTTAAGTTAGGGTTACCTAAGTAAGGTCATGTCTGAGTAGGTCTAGGGGGGTAACTACCGTGCAGCAGCCCGAACTTTCCGGCCGGATCGCGCTGGTCACCGGCGCCGGTCAGGGCATAGGCGAGGCGGTGGCCCGAATGCTCGCCGACCAGGGCGCCAAGGTCGCCGCCGTGGACCGCAACGCCGAAGGCGTCACGGCGCTCGCGAAGGACTACGGCGCCGGCATCGAGGCGCACACCGCCGACGTCACCGACAGCGCCGCCGTGGAATCCCTGGTGACGACCGTCGAGGAGGCCACCGGGCCGATCGACATCCTGGTCAACGTCGCCGGGGTGCTGCGGCCCGCACCGGTGGCCGAACTGACCGACCAGGACTGGGACGAGACCTTCGCGGTCAACACCACCGGCGTCTTCCACACCTGCCGCGCCGTCACCCGCCGGATGAGCGAACGCCGCCGCGGCAGCGTGGTCACCGTCGGCTCCAACGCGGCCGGCGTGCCGCGTACCAGCATGGCCGCCTACGCCGCCTCCAAGGCCGCCGCCACCATGTTCACCAAGTGCCTCGGCCTGGAACTCGCCCGCAGCGGCGTGCGCTGCAACGTCGTCTCGCCCGGGTCGACCGACACCGCCATGCAGCGGCAGTTGTGGACCGACCCGCAGGCCCCGCTGCGCGTCATCGACGGCGACCCCGCCAGCTACCGGGTGGGCATCCCGCTCGGCCGCATCGCCGAACCGGCCGACATCGCCGAGGCCGTCGCCTTCCTGGTCTCCGACCGCGCCCGCCACATCACCATGCACGACCTGTACGTGGACGGCGGCGCCACCCTGCGCGCCTGAGCGCACCGGCGGCGGCCCAACGACGCGCCCCGCCCGTCGAAGCGTCCCGGCCCACCAGCGGACGCGCCCCCACCCACCCACCGGCCGGCCGGCCGCCCCATCGAGCGGCGGCCCGGGCAGCCGAGGACCCGGCCCGTCGCGGCCGGCGGCCTCCCCACGACACCCCGACCGGTGCCACCGCACCGAAGGAATGGAGTAGCAGGTGACGACGACACACGAGGTCGCCGAGCGCCCGATATCCGCCCCGCCCGCGCCGGGTTCCACCTCGGGGCCGAGCGGAGCGCACGGCGCGAACCCGGCCGCACCCGCCACCGCGGGACAGCGGGCCACCGATGCCGGTGAGACCGCCGAGCCCGCCGCGACGGCTGCGCCCGCCGTGGCCGCCGCGGCCGGGCCGGCCCGCGCCCCGCAGGGCCCCCAGCGCACCGACCGCATCCACGCCGCCGCGGTCGGCTCGGCCACCGCCCTGCTGGACGCCTACACAGCCGGCGACGCACGCTTCTTCGCCTCGCCCACCCGCACCCTGCTCGCCCGCGGCGTACGCGCCGAGGTCCCGCACGACGCCCGCCCGCTGCCCGAGCGGGTCGCCGAGGCGCTGGCCGGCCAGCCGTCGGTGGACGGGCGGCCCCCGCTGGTCGTCGGCGCCGTCGCCTTCGACCAGGACGCGCCCGCCGCCCTCGCCGTACCCGAGACGGTCCGCTGGGCCCCGCCGCTGGCCCAGGACCCGCTGATCGCGCTGCCCGTCGCCAGGCCCGAGCCCACCGGCTGGTCGGTCCGCCCGGTCCCCGAGCCGGCCGAGTACGGCGCCGCCGTCTCCGCCGCCGTCGCCCGCATGCAGCGCGGCGAGTTCGGCAAGGTCGTGCTCGCCCGCACGCTGGAACTGACCGCGCCCACCGACCTCGACCTGCCGGCCATGGTCCAGCAACTGGCCCGCCGCGACCCCGGCGGCTACACCTTCGCGCTGCCGGCCGGCGCCGGCCGCACCCTCCTCGGTGCCAGCCCCGAACTCCTGGTCACCCGGCGCGGCGGCCAGTTGGTCGCCAACCCGCTCGCCGGCTCCACGCCGCGCAGCGCCGACCTCGCCGAGGACGTCCGCCGGGCCGCCGCCCTCCTGGAGTCGGCCAAGGACCTGCACGAGCACGCCATGGTCGTGGCGGCCGTACGCGATGGCCTCGCCCCCTTCTGCACCACGCTGGAGGTGCCCGAGCGGCCGACCCTGGTGCGCACCGCCGCCATGTGGCACCTGTCCACCACCGTCACCGGCGACCTCGCCGTACGCGACGGACGCACCGCCACCGCCCTGGAACTCGCCTGCGCGCTCCACCCGACACCGGCCGTCTGCGGCACCCCCACAGGGCTGGCCCGCGAGGTCATCCGCGAGCTCGAACCGTTTGACCGCGGTCTTTATACGGGCATGGTGGGCTGGGAAGATGCCAGCGGGGACGGCGAATGGGTCGTCACCATCCGCTGTGCCGAAGCAGAGCAGCGCACGCTTCGGCTGTACGCCGGCGCCGGCGTCGTCGCGGCCTCCACGCCGGAGGCCGAGACAGCGGAGACCGGCGCCAAGTTCCAGACGTTCCTGCACGCGGTGGGGGTTGACCAGTGAGCACGCCGACCTGGCCGAGCGAGTTCGCCGAGCGGTACCGGGCCGCCGGCTGGTGGCGCGGGGAAACGTTCGGGCAGATGCTGCGCGAACGCGCGGCCAAGCACCCGGACCGGATCGCCGTCATCGACCCGGCGCCCGCACCCGGCGCGCCCGACGGCCGCCGCGTCAGCTACGGGCAGCTCGACGCCCGCGCCGACCGACTCGCCGCGGGGCTGCTGGCCCGCGGCATCGGCAAGGGCGACCGGGTGGTGCTGCAACTGCCCAACGTCGCCGAGTTCTTCGACGTGATGTTCGCCCTGTTCCGCATCGGCGCCCTGCCCGTCTTCGCGCTGCCCGCGCACCGCGAGAGCGAGGTGCGCTACTTCTGCGAGTTCACCGAGGCCGCCGCGTACGTCATCCCGGCCGTGCACGGCGGGTTCGACTACCGCGAACTGGCCAGCACGGTGCGGGCCCAGGTGCCCACGCTGCGGCACGTCTTCGTGGCCGGCGCGCCGGGCGAGGCCGGCGCGCACACCCCGCTGGACGAACTGGCCGCCGAGCCCGGCCCCATCGCCGACCCGCCGGCCCCCTCCGACCTGGCGTTCCTGCAACTGTCCGGCGGCAGCACGGGCGTGCCCAAGCTGATCCCGCGCACCCACGACGACTACCTGTACTCGCTGTGGGGCTCCAACGAGATCTGCGCCGTCGACGAGGACAGCGTCTACCTGTGCGCGCTGCCCGCCGCGCACAACTTCCCGCTCAGCTCGCCCGGCACGCTCGGCGCGCTGTACGCCGGGGCCCGCATCGTGCTCGCCCCGCAGCCCAGCCCCGACGTGGCCTTCCCGCTGATCGAACGGGAGCGGGTCACCCTCACCGGCCTGGTCCCGCCGCTCGCCCTCGCCTGGATCGAGGCGGCCGGGCGCGGCGAGTACGACCTCTCCAGCCTCCAGGTGCTCCTGGTGGGCGGCGCCAAGTTCAGCGAGGAGGCGGCCCGGCGGGTCCGGCCGGCCCTCGGCTGCACCCTCCAGCAGGTCTTCGGCATGGCGGAAGGGCTGGTCAACTACACCCGCCTGGACGACGACGAGGAGACCATCGTCACCACCCAGGGCCGCCCCATCTCGCCCGACGACGAGATCCGGGTGGTGGACGACGCCGACCAGGACCTGCCCGTCGGCGCCACCGGCCACCTGCTCACCCGCGGCCCGTACACCATCCGCGGCTACTGGCGGGCCCCCGAGCACAACGCGACCGCCTTCACCGCCGACGGCTTCTACCGCACCGGCGACGTCGTCCGGCTCACCGAACACGGCTACCTGGTCGTGGAGGGCCGGGCCAAGGACCAGATCAACCGGGGCGGCGAGAAGGTCGCGGCCGAGGAGATCGAGAACCACATCCTGGCCCACCCGGCCGTGCACGACGTGGCCGTCGTCTCCATGCCCGACGCCTACCTCGGCGAGCGGACCTGCGCGTACATCGTGCCGCGGGCCGGCGCCGAGCCGGTGCGCCCGATCGCCATCAAGAAGTTCGTCCGTGAGCGTGGGCTGGCCGCGTACAAGGTGCCCGACCGGGTCGAGTTCGTCGACGACTTCCCGCACACCGGGGTCGGCAAGGTCAGCAAGAAGGACCTGCGCGCCGCGATCGCCGCCCAACTCGCCGCCCGCGAGGCCGAGACCGCGACCGCCGCGCCGGCGGCCCCCACAACACCGGCAACTCCCGCAACACCGGCCACCGGGCAGCCGGCCCCGCCGCCGGCCCCCTGACACACCCGCCCCGCGGCCCGTACGAGACCCGCGGGGCGGCCGGCACCACCGCCGACCGCACCACTGCCCGACCGCACAGCCGCCCGACCGCACCACCGCTCGACCCGAAGCCCGAAAGGCCCCCCGTCATGGCCCTGCCCGCCATCGCGCCCTACCCCATGCCCAGCGCGGCCGACCTGCCAGCCAACAAGGTGGCCTGGCGCGTCGACCCGCGCCGCGCCGTGCTGCTCGTCCACGACCTCCAGAACTACTTCCTGTCCGCGTTCGACCAGAGCGCGTCGCCGGTGACCGAACTGCTGGCCAACGTCGCCCGGCTGAAGGCGGAGTGCGCCCGGCTCGACGTGCCCGTCGTGTACTCGGCACAGCCCGGCGGCCAGAGCCCGGCCGAGCGCGGGCTGCAACAGGACTTCTGGGGACCGGGGCTGCCGGACGACGAGCACGCCAAGGCGATCGCGGGGCCGGTCGCGCCGGGCCCGGACGACACGGTCATCACCAAATGGAAGTACAGCGCCTTCGTCCGCACCGACCTCGCCGAGCGGATGGCCGCGCAGGGCCGTGACCAGTTGGTCATCGTCGGCGTGTACGCGCACATCGGCGTGCTGCTGAGCGCGGCCGACGCGTGGATGCGCGACATCCAGTCCTTCGTCGTCGCCGACGCCGTCGCCGACTTCTCCGCAGCCGACCACGCGACGGCGCTGCGCTACGCCGCCGGCAAGTGCGCCGTCGTCACCACCACCGACACCGTCTTTGAGGGGAACTAGCCGCGATGGCCCTGACCGTGGAGCAGATCCGTGCCGACGTCGCCGACGTGTTGGGCGAGGACCCGGCCGACATCCCCGACGACGAGAACCTGGTCGACTACGGCCTGGACTCGGTCCGGGTGATGGCGCTGGTCGAGCGCTGGCGCCGGGACCACGGCGTCGAGGTGACGTTCGTGGACCTCGCCGAGGAGCCCGCCATCGAGCGCTGGATACCCCTGCTGGGGGCCCAGGCATGACCACGCTGCTCGACCCGGCCGTGCCGCGGCACGGCGCGACCCCGGCCGGTGGACGGGCCGCGCGCGGGCTGCCGTTGACCTCGGCCCAGTCGGGCATGTGGTTCGCCCAGGCCCTCGACCCTCAGAGCCCGGCCCAGAACACCGCCGAGTACATCGAGATCCACGGCCCCGTCGACCCGGTGGCCTTCGCCGAGGCGCTGCACCGTACGACCGGCGAGGCGGACGCCCTCCGCGTACGCATCGTTGTGGACGGGGACGCGGGCCCGGGACTGGACGCGGGCCAGGGCCCGGCCCCCGCCGCGCCCGCTGATGCAGCCGCCGGCACCACAGCCACCGCGGCCACCGGCGGGGGAGCGGCGGAACCCGCGGGCCCCCGCCAGGTGCCCATCGAGATCGACGCGCCCCGGCTCGCCGCCCCGGCCGCGCCCGCCACCGCGGCCCCCACCACCGGCACGGACGGCGTCACGCGCTGCGCCTTCCCGCTGCACGTGGCGGACCTGCGCCCGGGCGCAGGCACCACGGACGGCACGGGCGCCAGCGCGCCCGACGGCCCCGGCCACAGCGCGAACGCCCGCCCGACGGGCGGCACGCCAGACGCCGCCGACCCGGACGCGGCGGCCCTCGCCTGGATGCGCGCCGACCTGGCCCGCCCGTTCGACCTGGCCAGCGGCCCGCTGTTCCAGCACGCCCTGTTCCGGGTGGGCGACCGGCGGTGGCTCTGGTACCAGCGCGTGCACCACCTGGTGATGGACGGCTACGGCTACTCGCTGCTGGCCCGCCGCGTCGCCGAGGTCTACACGGCGCTGGCCGCCGGCGAAGAGCCGCCGCCCAGCCCGTTCGGCCGCCTCGCCGACCTGGTCGCCGCCGACCAGGAGTACCGCGCCGGCGAGCGCTACGCCGCCGACCGCGCCCACTGGGCCGCCACCTTCGGCCTCACGCCGCCCGACGCCGCGGACACCGCAGCCGCCGGTGCCGACGCAGCCGCCGGGGACACCGCGGCCGGCCGGCCGGCCGCCCGCCCGCGCGCCGACCTGCCCGAGGCGCCCACCCTCGCCGGCCGCACCGCCCTGCCCGACCGCACCTTCCTGCGCCGCACCGCCCACCTCGGCCACGACGCCACCGAGCAACTGCGCACGCTCGCCACCTCGCTCCGCGCCACCTGGCCCGACCTGCTCTTCGCCACCCAGGCGCTCTACCTCTCGCGCGCCACCCACAGCGCGGACGTCGTCCTCGGGGTGCCGATGATGGGCCGGATGGGCTCCGCCGCGCTGCGCATCCCCGGCATGGTGATGAACGTGCTGCCGCTGCGCCTGACGGTGCGCCCGCAGGACACCCTGGCCCAACTCGTACGCCAGGTCGTGCTCGGCATCCGCGCCGTGCGCAAGCACCAGCACTACCGGTACGAGGACATCCGCCGCGACCTCGGGCTGCTCGGCGACGGCCGCGCCCTGGTCGGCCCGCTGATCAACGTGATGCCCTTCGACTACGGGCTGACCTTCGCCGGCGCCCGCTCCGACGCGCACAACCTGGCCACAGGACCGATCGACGACCTCACCGTCAACATCTACGACCGGGCCGACGGCACCGGCCTGCGCATCGACTACGACGGCAACCCGCAGACGTACACCGAGGACGAACTCGCCGCCCACCAACAGCGCTTCCTCGACCTGCTGGCCCGCATCGCAGCCCCGGACACCGACCCGCACGCCCCGCTCGGCGACCACGCGGTGTTGACCGCGGCCGAACGGACCCTGGTCCTGGACGAGTTCAACGCCACCGCCCGCACCCTGCCGCCGACCACGCTGATCGGCCCGATCGAGTACCGCGCCGCCCGCACGCCGGACGCCACCGCACTCGTCTTCGGCCCCGAGAGCCTGACGTACGCGCAGCTCAACGCCCGGGCCAACCGGCTCGCCCGGCGCCTGGTCGAACTCGGCGTACGGCCAGGGGCGCTGGCCGCGGTCGCGCTGCCGCGCTCGGTCGACCTGATGGTGGCGCTCCTCGCGGTCCTCAAGGCCGGCGGCGCCTACCTGCCGCTCGACCCGGACTACCCGGCCGACCGGCTCGCGTACATGCTCCAGGACGCGGCGCCGGCCTGCGTCCTCACCGACCGGGCCACGCACGGCGCGCTGCCCGCGCACGGACTGCCCGCGCTGGTCCTCGACGACCCGGAAACCCGGGCCGAACTCGCCCGCCAGCAGTCCACCGACCCGGGCCGCGCGCTGACCCCGCACCACCCCGCGTACGTCATCTACACCTCGGGCTCCACCGGACGCCCCAAGGGCGTCGTCGTGCCGCACCGGGCCATCGACAACCGGCTGCGCTGGATGCAGCACACCTATCCGCTCACCCCCGACGACCGGGTGTTGCAGAAGACGCCGTCCGGGTTCGACGTGTCGGTGTGGGAGTTCTTCTGGGCGCTGCGGGAGGGCGCGGCCGTGGTGGTCGCCGAACCCGGCGGCCACCAGGACCCGGCCTACCTGGCCCGCACCATCCGCACCCAGCACATCACCACCGTCCACTTCGTGCCGTCCATGCTCGGCGTCTTCCTCACCGAGCCCGGCGCCGCCGACTGCACCGGCCTGCGACGCGTCTTCTGTAGCGGCGAGGCCCTACCGCGGGAGACCGTCACCGACTTCCACCGGCTGCTGCCCGGCGTGCCGCTGCACAACCTGTACGGCCCGACCGAGGCCGCCGTGGACGTCACGTACCACCCGTGCACGGCCGGCGAGAGCGGCCCGGTGCCGATCGGCAAGCCGGTCTGGAACACCCGCCTCTACGTGCTCGACGCGGCCCTCAAGCCGTGCCCGCCCGGCGTCGCCGGCGAGCTCTACCTGGCCGGCACCCAACTGGCCACCGGCTACCTGGGCCGCCCCGACCTGACCGCGCAGCGCTTCGTGGCCGACCCGTTCGCCGCCGAGCGCGGCGAGGCCGGCGCCCGCATGTACCGCACCGGCGACCTGGCCCGCTGGCGCGAGGACGGTGCCGTCGAATACCTCGGCCGCACCGACCACCAGGTCAAACTGCGCGGTCTGCGCATCGAACTCGGCGAGATCGAGGCGGCCCTGGCCGCCCAGGACGGCGTCGCAGCCGCCTGCGTCCTGGTCCGCGAGGACCGCCCGGGCGACCAGCGGCTGGTCGGCTACGTGATGGGCCACCAGGGCGCCGCACAGACCGGGCGGTCGGCCGCGGCGGATGCCGCCGCCGGGGTCGACCGTCCAGCGACGGAGGGCGATGAGAGCGCACCGCTGGCTGACGGGCCGCCGCAGGAGCGGCCCGACCTCGCGGGGACCGGCGCTGCCGGGTCGGCCGCGCACGGGCCTGACGCTCTCTCCGCGGGGCCGCAGGATGTGGGCCACCCGCTCGACGCGGCCCTGCTCAGGGAGCGCATCGCCGCGCGGCTGCCGGACTACATGGTGCCAAGCGCCCTCGTCGTTCTGGACGCGTTTCCGCTGAGCCCCAACGGCAAGCTGGACCGCAAGGCGCTGCCCGCCCCACCGACCGCCACCGCGCAGGCTGGGCGGGCCCCGCGCAGCCACCGTGAGGAGACGCTGACCCGGCTGTTCGCGCAGGTGCTCGGGGTCCCGCAGACCGGCGTCGACGACAGCTTCTTCGACCTGGGCGGCAACTCGCTGCTCGCCGTCCGCCTCGTCGCCGCCATCCGTGAGGTGCTCGGCACCGAACTCGCCCTCGGCGCCCTCTTCCAGGCCCCGACCCCGGCCGCGCTCGCCGACCGGCTGCGCGCCGCCGAGGAGGGCACCGCCACCGGCACCGACCAGGCGCTCGGCGTGCTGCTGCCGCTGCGCGCCGCCGGCACCGAGCGACCGCTGTTCGTCCTCCACCCGGCGGGCGGCATCAGTTGGTGCTACGCGGGCCTGCTGGCCCCGCTCGGCCCGCAGCAACCCGTCTACGGGCTCCAGGCGCGCGGCCTGACCGAGCCGGAGCCGCTGCCCCAGACGATGGAGGAGATGGCCGCCGACTACCTCGACCACATCCGCCAGGTCCAGCCGCACGGCCCCTACCGGCTGCTCGGTTGGTCGGTCGGCGGGGTCGTCGCGCACACCGTCGCGGTCCGCCTCCAGGAGGCGGGGGAGCGGGTCGAACTCCTCGCCCTGATGGATGCCTACCCCTCCGACCAGTGGCGCGACCTGGCCATCCCGGCCCAGGCCGACGCCCCGCGGGCGCTGCTGCGGATGGCGGGCTTCGACCTCCAGGAGGGGCAGCCGCTCACCCGCGAACAGGTCCTTGAGACACTGCGCCGCGAGGGCAGCGCCCTGGCCAGCCTGCCGGACTACACGCTCTCGGCCGTGGTGGACATCGTGGTCAACAACGCCACGCTGATGCGCCGCCACGACCACCGCGTCTTCGACGGCGACGTGCTGTTCTTCACGGCCACCGCACCCCGCGCCGAGGACTGGCTGACCCGCGACGCCTGGCAGCCGTACGTCTCCGGCCGCCTGGTCAACCACGACATCGACTGCCTGCACCCCGAACTCACGCAGCCGCAGGCGCTGGCCGTGGTAGCAGACGCCGTACGGGGGTGGCCGCGGGCCACGGACTGACCCGCCCGTGAGGGGCACAGCCCTGCACCTGGCTGGCCCCGCACCGCACTGCCCTGCACCGCCCCGTGACCGGGGCCCGGACCGCGCCGCCGTCCGGGCCCCGGTCACGCGCGGTTCCCCGCCCCCTCACCCGTTCGGCCTACGCCCCGCCGCCACGCGGTGCGCCCCGGCCACCGCCCCGCATGCTGGACGCAGGGGGCGGGCCCATCGGACGAGGGAAGGGTGCGCTATGAGCCCCAAGGCAAAGACCGAAGGCGGCACCGGCCGCGGCCACGACTTCCTGACGCCCAGCAGGATCACCCTCATGGTGCTGGGCGTACTCGGCCTGATCTTCATCTTCGAGAACACCCGCCAGGTGAAGATCCGCCTCCTGATCCCCGAAGTCACCATGCCCCTGTGGCTGGCGCTCGCCGCGGTAGCGGTGATCGGCGGGCTGTGCGGGGCGTATCTGTTCCGGCGGCGGTGAGGGGGGGGCTGCCGTGGGGCCCGCCCCGTCCACGGCCCGGCAGGAGAGGGGCCGGCCGGTGGCAGGCCCGGCGGCCCGTAGGACTGTCCTGCGGCCGACGTCACTCAGGTCCGTACGGTGGTGTCGCCCCGTCCCACACCTCGATCGCGTCGACGTCTGGCCCCGGAGCTGGCTCCGGGGCCAGACGTCGCCCAGGCCGCGCGCCGGCACGACGCCCGCTGAGGCGATGGACACCGACGGCGATTGAGCCCCGTGCTGCCCGCCCCGGGGAGTGCGAGCGAAACGCTCCGTCATTCTGAAGCGAATATTGCGAAGTTTTCGCTTCATATCTACGCTGGGCGCATGCGACCCCAGCACGAACCCGAGCGGATCACCGATTTGTCACGGCTGCGGGCCTTCATGAACCCGCTGCGGATGCAGCTCTACCGGCTGCTGTACGCCGCGGGCGCCGCGACCGCGTCCCAGCTCGCCGAACACGTCGCAGAAACGCCCTCGTTGGTCAGCTACCACCTGCGGAAGCTCGCCGAGCACGGCTTCGTGCGGCAGGCGAGCGGCCAGGGCGGCGACGGTCGCGAACGGTGGTGGGAGGTGGCGTCGCAGGAGGGCTGGGGCTTCCGCGACTCGGACTTCGCGGACACGCCCGAGGGCGCTGCCGCGGTCGGCGCGGTGTCCCGCAGCATGCTCGACACCCGCGTCGCCCAGTACCGCACGTATCTCGACCAGAAGCCCGCATGGGGCAAGGAATGGTCCGACGCGTCCTTCACGTCCGAGTGGCTGCTCAACCTCAACCCAGCCGAACTCGCCGAGCTGAGCTCCGAGTTGGAGGCACTGGTCAGGCGCTGGCGGGAGCGCGGGCAGGCCGCCGGGGCCGCCGGCGACACCGCGGGCCGCGAGCACGTGTCCGTGCACTTCTACGGCTTTCCGTTCCGGCCCTGACCCGGCCGGACCGCCAACCCACGGGAGTCATCATCGCCAGCGCAGAACTGGTGTTGCCGGAAGCCGCCACCGCGCCCGCCCACCGGGACCGCAACGTGCTGCGCTGGCTCACCGCCTACGCCGTCTCCCTCATCGGGGACGGCGTGTACTTCGTCGCCCTGGGCTGGTCCGCCCAGCAGGCCGCAGGCCCCGCCGAAGTCGGCCTCGTCATGGCCTCGGGCGCGGTGCCCAGGGCCCTGCTCATGCTCGGCGGTGGCGTGGTGGCGGACCGGTTCGACCCCCGCCGGGTCATCCTCGGCAGCGACGCGCTGCGCTGCCTCCTCATCCTGGCGGTGGCCGCCGGCGTCGCACTCGCCTCGCCGGCCCTGTGGGCGCTGACGGCGGTGGCGCTGGTGTTCGGCGCCGTGGACGCGCTGTTCGTCCCCGCCGTCGGGGCCCTGCCGCCCCGGATCACCGCCCAGGAGCAGTTGGCCCGGGTCGCCGGCATGCGCGCGCTGGCGATGCGCGTCGGCCAGGTCGCAGGACCGCCGGCCGGCGGTCTCGCCATGGCGTTCGGGGGCCCGGCAGCCGCCTTCGCCTTCGCCGGAGCACTGTTCGCGCTCTCGCTACCCCTCCTGCTGAAGATCCGCCTGCGGCCACTGGAGCCCGCCGCCGGGGGCCGGACGGAACCCGCCACGGCCCGACAGGACCTGCTCGACGGCTTGCGCTACCTCCGCCGCCACCGCCTCATCGGCCCGCTCGTCGTCGCCGGCGCCGTCTGCGAACTCGGCCTCACCGGCACCCTCAACATCGGCATGGTGCTGCTCAACGCCGAGCGCGGTTGGGGCCCTTCCGGCTACGGCTGGATCGTCAGTTGCTTCGGCGCGGGAGCCGCAGCCAGTGCCGCGCTGCTCGCCGCCGCCGGCTGGCTGCCCCGTGCCGGCCTGACGATGGCCGGCACCCTGCTGGTGGGTTGTGCGGGTGCGGCCACCATCGCCCTGGCCCCCACCGTGTGGCTCGCCGCGGCGCTGGCCGCGACCGTCGGCCTGTGTGCGGGTGTCTTCGGCGGCCTCAACAACGCCCTCATCCAGACCGCCGCGGACCCGAGCTACCTCGGCCGGGTGACCTCCGTCGTCATGGTCACCATGGTCGGCGTCGCCCCGCTCAGCTATCCGCTGGTCGGCGCGGCCATCGGGGTCTGGGGCGCGGCCCCGGTGTTCGCCGGCTGTGGTGCCTTCGCCAGCCTGGGCGTGCTCATCGCCCTGTCATCCGATGCGGTCCGGCACGCCGAACTGCCCCGCCAGCGACCGGACGCGGGTGCCTGATCCGGTCACCCGCCCTCCGGCCGGGGCCGGTTCGTCGCACCCCGGGCCGGTCGACCGCCGACCCCGCGCCCCGGCACCGCTCCCCCCGTACGCCCCCTCACCCCACCACATCCCCCGCCCACACCCCCGGCCTGCGGTCGTGCCACGGGTTGGTCGTTTCGAGTTGGCCGGCGAGGCGGAACAGGAGGTCCTCGCGGCCGTGGGCGGCGGCGAAGTGCATGCCGATCGGTAGGCCGGTGGGTGGGTCGACGGTCAGCGGTACGGACATGGCGGGGGTGCCCGCCACGTTGCAGATCGGGGTGAAGGGGCCGAGGTCGAAGAGGCGGCTGAGCCAGCCGAGGCCGTCCAGGTCCCATACGCCTTCGGCGTGCGTGCCGAGCGGGACCGGCAGGTCGGGCATGGTCGGCGTGAGCAGCACGTCGTACGCGGTGAAGGAACGGGCCAGGGCGCGCGCCACCCGGTTGCGTACGGCGAGGGCGGCGACGAACTCGACGCCGGTGACCCGCCGGCCGTAGTCGTAGCTGGCCAGCGTCGCCGGCTCCAGGGTCGAGGCGTCGATCGGTCGTCCGGAGCCGGCTGCCAACTCGTCGATCGTGGCTGCCAAGTTGGCGCACCACTGCCGGGCGTTGGCCACCACGAACTCCTCCCACCCCACCCCGAGGTCGACCGAGGCACCGTCCACCCGGTGGCCGAGCGACTCCAGGAGGTGGACGGTACGGGCGAGCGCAGCGGCCACCGGTGGGCTGGTCCGGTGGCCGCCCCACGGCTGGGCGACGACGCCGATCCGCAGCGTGCCCGGCGGGCGGCCGACCTCCCGGGCGTACGGCCGCACCGGCTCCGGCGCCACGTACGGGTCGCCCGGCTCCGGGCCGCTGACCAGGTCGAGCAGGGCCGCGCTGTCGCGCACCGTACGGCTGACGCAGCCCTGCACGGCCAGGCCGTTGAAGACCTCGTCGAACTGCGGGCCGACCGAGATCCTGCCCCGGGTGGGCTTCAGACCGAACAGGCCGTTGTACGCGGCGGGGATGCGGATCGAGCCGGCGGCGTCGGTGCCGTGGGCGAGTGGCACCACGCCGGCCGCGACCGCGGCACCCGCGCCCCCGCTCGACCCGCCCGCGCTCCGCGTCAGGTCCCACGGGTTGCGGGTGGCGCCGTACAGCACGGGTTCCGTCGTGGTGCTGTACGCCAACTCCGGTGTTGTCGTGCGACCGAAGGTGACGAGCCCGGCCCGGCGCAGCCGCCGCGTCAGGGCCGAGTCGGCGTCGGCCACGTGGCCCGCCGCGAGCCGGCTGCCGAGCTCGCTGCGCCGGCCGGCCAGCAGCACGCCGATGTCCTTGACCAGGAACGGCACCCCGGCCAGCGGCGTGCTGCCCGGGTGCGGCGCATCGTCCGCCTCCCAGCTCTCCACGACGGCGTTGACCTGCGGGTTGACCGCCTCCAGCGCCCGGTGCGCGACCTCCTGGAGCTCGTCCGCCGTCACCTCGCCGGCGGCCACCAGCTCCGCCAGACCCACCGCGTCGAACCGTACGTACTCGGACACCTGCACCGCGCGCTCCTCACTCCCGGCGGACCTCTCGATACCGCTGGGGATCTGCTGATACCGCTTGCTCTCTGGTGATGCCACCCGGTCCCCTGCGATACCGAACGGTATCGCGGGGGACGGATTGGTACCGTAGCAGGGAGCGTGCGCGGGCCCAACGGGGTGTCCGCGGTGAGCGCAGCGGCAATCGGACGACACGGAGTGGGCATGGCTTCGACCGCCAGTAGGCCGAGCAGGGTGGCGAAGTTGCCGCCGCGCGAGCGCATCCTCGACGCGGCCGAGGAACTGTTCCAGCGCGAGGGCATCCGGCGGGTGGGCGTCCAGGCGATCGCCGAGCGGGCCGAGACCACCAAGATGGCCATCTACCGGCACTTCGAGACGAAGGACGCCCTGGTGGCGGAGTGGTTGCGGATCGTCGCCGCGGACTACCAGGCGGCCTTCGACCAGGTCGAGGTCGACTACCCGGACCGCCCCCGGGAGCAGATCGTCGGCCTGGCCAGGTTCATCGCCCACGGGCTGCCGACGGTCTCCCGCCGCGGCTGCCCATTCGTCAACGCCCTGGCCGAACTCCCCGATCCGGCCCACCCCGCCCGACAGGTCATCGAGGACCACAAGAAGCTCCAGAACCGCCGCCTGACGGCGATGTGCCGGGCGGCCGACCTCCCCGACCCGCAGCAGACGGCGGCCGAGATCACCTTCCTGCTGGAAGGCGCCCAGGTCAGCATGGAGAACGGGAGCGTCGACCGGGTGCCGGAGAGGCTGCTGCGGATGGTCGAGGCCATCGTGGAGCGGGGGGGGGGGGGGGGGGGGGGGGGGGGGGGGGGGGGG
>NZ_JBLIWA010000001.1:79589-121834 GCF_047525675.1 Streptomyces sp. 796.1
GGCCCGGCCGGCCGGGCCGCGGGGTGACGCGCAGGACGCCCCACTGATCCGAGGGCGGGAGCCGGTCCCGTACGGAGCGTACGGTCGTTCACCAGGCGAACCCCCGGGCACCACCCGCCCCTCACCGGCGCGTCCCCGCCCCGTGTTCGCCGGTTCGGCGCGGGCCCGGTGGCTCGCACGCCGGGTGTCGCGTTCGTACGATGGAACGATGCCTGACCCGCACCCGGGACCGTCGTCCCGCGAAGACCACACCCAGGCCCCGGCGACCGACGGCACCCCCGAGACGGTCCTGCTGCCCACCGGGCCGTGCCACGCCTATCTGGCCCGGGCCGAGCGCACGGGCATCCGCCCGCTCCAGCCCGAGGACGAACGGGAGTTCATCACGCGCACGCGGGAGAGCGTCGCGCTGCACCGGCCGTGGCTGACGCCGCCGGAGACGCCGGAACAGTTCGCGTACTACGTGCAGCGCCTCGCTGCGCCGGACCGCGCCGGGTTCGTCATCTGTGAACTGGCGAACGACCAGATCGCCGGCTACGTCACCATCAACAACATCGTCGGCGGCGCATTCCAGTGCGGGGCGCTCGGCTACGGAGCCTTCGCGCACGCCGCCGGTCGGGGGCTGATGGCCGAGGGCCTCGGCCTCGTCATCGACCACGCCTTCGGGCCGCTCGGCCTGCGGCGCCTCGAAGCCAACGTGCAACCCGACAACGACCGCTCCAACGCCCTCGCCCGCCGCCTCGGCTTCCGTCACGAGGGTTACTCGCCCGAGTTCCTCTACGTCGACGGCGACTGGCGCGACCACGAGCGCTGGGCCCTGACCACCACGATGCGTTACCCGAGCCCCGGGCAAGGCACGATGGTCCCATGAAGATCACCCTCCGCCCCGCCGTGCCCATCCTCCGCGTCTTCGACCGGGCCAAGGCGCACGAGTTCTACGTCGACTACCTGGGCTGCGCCCTCGACTGGGAACACCGCTTCGCCCCCGACCTGCCCGCCTACGCCCAACTCTCCCGCGGTGCCCTGGTCCTGCACCTCTCGGAGCACCACGGCGACGGCACCCCGGGCACCGCGGTCTACGTCGAACTCGACGGCGTACGCGCGCTGCACGCCGAACTCGACGCCAAGCAGTACCCGTTCCTCAAGCCCGACCTGGAGGAGGACGAGGAGATCGGCCTCTCCCTGACCCTGCTCGACCCGTTCGGCAACCAGTTGCGGTTCGCCGAGCCCGTGGAGTGACCGAGGCTGTGCCGGTAGCTGGTAGCTGGTAGCTGGTAGCTGGTAGCTGGTAGCTGGTAGCTGGTAGCCGGTAGCTGGTGGAGGTGGCGGGCCGGGTGGGTCCGCCCCGGCTCACCCCGTTCCCAACAGGTCCACCAACCCGTCGGCCAACTCCGTGCGCCAGCACAGGTAGTCGTGGCCGCCGTTGAACTCCCGGTACTGCGCCGAGTAACCCTGGGCGCGGAGCAGCTCCGGCAGTCGGCGGTTGGCGGGGAGCAGCACCCACTCCTGCTCGCCGGCCGACAGCCAGCAGCGGACCGGGTGGGCCGGGTCCGCCGGTGTCCCGGCGACCAGCGACGTCAGCCACTCGCCGGCCGGGCCGTCCGGCCACCAGAAGGAGCCCGACTGGCTCAGCGCGTTGCCGAACCGGTGCGGGGCGCGTACCGCCGCGTACGTGGCGAGCAACCCGCCCAGGCTCTGCCCGGCGAGTACGGTGCGCGCCGGGTCGGTCGTCAGGGGCCAGCGGGCGGCGGCCCACGGCAGCAGGTCGTCCGTGAGGAAGTCCACGAACCTGTCGTTGCAGGCCAGTTCGGACCAGCGGGTGTCGCTGTCCAGTGCATCGGGCAGCAGCGCGACCAGGGGCGGCAGCCGTCCGTCGGCGATCAGGTTGTCGAGCAGGGTGGCCACCCCGAGTTCGGGTTGCCACATCTCGCCGTCGAAGAGCACCAGGACGGGGAGGGGCGTGGCTGACTCGGGGCCGGCCGGTGCCGGTGTGGCCGATGCCCCGCTGGCTGGTGCTGGTGCCGGCGGCTGGGTGGGTGACGTGGTGGCGGGTGTGTACACCCACACCCTGCGTTCGTTGCCGAGCGCCGCGCTGCGCACCGTGTGGAGCGTGACCGTGCCGCGGGGGACGTCGGCCCGCGGTTGCCAGTCGGCCTCGCCGGGGGCGTTCGGCAGGCGCACCACCGACTGGGGGGCGCCGCCCCAGCGGCGGGGGAGCGTGTGCGGGTTGCGCGGGTCGGGGCGGCCCTGGCCGCGCAGCCAGGGGAGGTAACCGGGGTCGCTGGGGGCGGGCGCGGCCACACCCTGGGCGGTGCGCGGTGCCGCGGGTCGCACGGCCGCGACCGGGGAGGCCGTGACCGCTGGCGCCATCGCTGTGACCGTCGGTGCCGGTTCCACCGCCGTGCCTGCCGGTTCCACCGCCGGGGCCTGGGCTTGCGCCACCACGGGTGCCCCACCTGCGGGTGTCTCACCCACCGGCTCCCCACCCGCAGGCCCCCCGGCCACCGGCTCTCCCGCCGCACCAGCGGGCTCGTCCACGCACAGTGCGTAGCTGGCCCGCCAGTCGCGGCGCATCCGTAGCGACCAGTGCCACACGTCGGTGCCCGGCAGGTGCGCCATCAGGTTGTCGCTGGGGGTACGCGGGTCGATGACCTTGTTCGGCAGGACCAGCACCGAGCGGGTGGCGGGCGTGCCGCGCCACAGGAAGGTGACGACCGCGTGGTCGGGGTCGCCCGCCGGGTCGGGCTCGACCAGCGGCGTGCCCGCCGCCTCGACCTCACTCCAGAACTCCGCCACGGCGTCCCAGTGCCCACCCCGGAGCACCCCCGCCGCCGTGCCCGTACCACCCGCTACCTGCGCCCCGTACGCCCCAGCCCCGCCCCCATGCGCCCCAGACCCATTCCCATTCCCAGCCTCATCCCCGTGCCCCGCCCCGTCGGCCGTCGTGGTCAGGCCGAGCCGGCGGGCCAGGGCGGCCACCCGTGGGCTGGTTGCCCGGGGCACCGGGGCGGGGCGGGGGGTGCGCGGCGGGCGGCGCGGGGCGTCGGTCGGCGGCGGGGATGCGGACATCGGGTGGAACCTCCGGCACGGCGGACGCCCGAACGGAAGACCCCATCGGGTACCGGACGGAAGACTGGCAAGGATCTGCTACAGATGAGGTTCACCTTACTTACCGTGGGGCGTGCGCTGCCCACCGGCCGTCCGGTGCAGCGTGCGGCCCCCGGGAGGGCCGGCCTAACTCCACATGCTGGAAGCCCTGTTCAGCGGGGCCCGCAGGATGTTCCATGGTGATCACACGGCCGCCGTAGCCACGGCGGCTGCACGTGAAGGACTGAGAGAGGCAGTTGTGGTAACGAGCGTGCGACGCACCACCCTGACCCTGCCCGCCGCCCCGCTGGGCCCGGAGAACCCGCTGCCCGCTCTACGCCCGCTGGACGAGGTCCACCAGATCGACGACCGGACACGCGCCGGGCTGCCCGACCAGATGGCCCGGCAGGTCGCGTACGAGCCCCTGCGCTCCATACTGCCCACCAGGCTCCGCGACGCGTACACCCGGGAGAGGGTGACGACCGAGCTCGATGCGATCGTGATCGAGAACGACCGGCTGCGGGCCACCGTGCTGCCCGGCCTCGGCGGGCGCGTCGCCTCCCTCTTCCACAAGCCGACCGGGCGCGAGCTGCTCTACCGCAACCCGGTCTTCCAGCCGGCGGACTTCGCGCTCAACGGCGCCTGGTTCTCCGGCGGCATCGAGTGGAACATCGGCGCCACCGGTCACACCACCCTCTCCTGCGCCCCGGTGCACGCGGCGCGGGTGCCGGCGCCGGACGGTTCGGGCGGCGAGATGCTGCGCCTGTGGGAGTGGGAACGGCTGCGCGACCTGCCCTTTCAGGTGGACTTGTGGCTGCCGGACGGTTCGGACTTCCTGTACGTGGGCGTCCGGGTGCGCAACCCGCACCCGCATCCGGCGGCCGTCTACTGGTGGTCCAACATCGCCGTCCCCGAGGACGCCCGCACCCGCGTCATCGCGCCGGCCGAGGCCGCGTACCACTTCGGCTACGAGCGCACCCTGCGCCGCGTCCCCGTGCCCACCTGGCAGGGCGTCGACCACAGTTATCCGCTGCGCGGCGACTTCGCGGCCGACTTCTTCTACGACCTGCCGGCGGGCGCCAGGCGGTGGATCGCCGCGCTGGACGGTACGGGGCACGGGCTGGTGCACACCTCGACGGACCTGCTGCGGGGCCGCAAGCTCTTCCGCTGGGGCGCCGGCGCCGGCGGGCGCAGGTGGCAGGAGTGGCTGACCGAACCCGGAACCGGCGGCTACGCCGAGATCCAGGCCGGTCTTGCCCGTACCCAACTCGAACACGTACGGCTCGGCGCCGAGGAAGAGTTCAGTTGGCTGGAGGCGTACGGGCCGCTGTCCGCCGACGCGGCCACCGTGCACGGCGACCACTGGGCCGCGGCCCGGGGCGCGGTCGCCGAGGCGCTGGCGGCGGCCCTGCCGCGGGACCGGGTGGACACCGCCTACCGGACGTGGCTGGTCAGTGCGGACGCCGAACCCAAGGAAGTGCTGGCCGAGGGGTCGGGCTGGGGCGCGCTGGAGTTGGAGCGTGCCGGTTACGAGTTGCCGGGCACCCCCTTCGCCCCCGCCTCGCTGGGCGCGCCCCAGCAGCCGTGGCGCGAACTGCTGCGCACCGGCGCCCTGCCCACCCCGCAACCCGCCCGCCCGCCGGGCACCTCGCTGGTCTCCCGCCCCTGGCGCGAACTCCTGGAGACCGCCGACGCCGACGTGCTCGTGGACCCACACCTGAAGTACCACCTCGGGGTGGCCCAGTGGCACGAGGGCGACCGCTCGCAGGCCGTACGGAGCTGGGAGCGGGCCATCGAGATCAGCGACTGGTGGCCGGTGCTGCGCTGTCTGGCCGTGGCCGACCAGACCGACGGCCACGTCAACCGGGCGGCCGATCGCTGGCTGGCCGCGTTCCGCGGGGCGTTGGGGGAGTGGCGGGCCGCTACCGCCGCGGAGGGTGTGGCCGCTGCGCAGGAGGGTGTGCCGGGGCCGGATGCTGCGCCGGCGCCGGAGGGTGTGTCGGGGTTGGGCGCTGCCCTGGGACCGGACGCGCAGGTTGTTGATGCCCGGGCTGCTGATGCCCAGGCCGCGGCCGAGTGGCGGTCCGCGCTGGCGGGGCTCGCCCGGGAGACGGTGGGGGCGCTGCTCGCGGTGGAGCGCGCGGCGGAGGCGCACGAGGTGCTGACCGCGCTGCCGGACCAGGTGCGGGCCCGCGGCCGGTTCGTCCTGCTGGAGGCCAGGGTCCTGCTGGCCACCGGCGACGCCGCGGCGGCCCGGGCCCTGTTCGACCGCGGTTTCGAGGTGGCTGACCTGCGCGAAGGCGAGGAGACGCTGAGCGAGACCTGGTACGCGATCGCCGAAGGTCTGGTCGCCGCCGAACCCGGGGCGAGCGGCCTCGACCCCGCGGCACTGCGCGCCCGCGCCCGTACGGATCACCCGCTGCCCGAGCGGTACGAGTTCCGTATGCGGCCGTCCTGAGCGGGCCGGGCCGGGCTGGCCCGCGCGGCGGGCCTACCCCGGCCCGCCGCATCCGCACCACCCCACCCCGCGGTGCAGCGGGTCGCCGCGGGGCGGGGCAGCGGTCCTACTGGGGTGCGCGCTGCACGTCCACGTACTCGAAGACGGAACCGTCCGGGTGGCGGGCGACCAGGTTGCGGCCGATCGGGGTGGGCAGCGGGCCGGCGATGATGTGCGCGCCGACCGCCTGGAGGTCCATCACCGCCTGGTCCACGTCCCGCACTGCCAGGGTCGCCGTGACCTTCCGCAGGATCTCCAACTCGTTCTCCGGGCCGCTCATCAGGAAGAAGCAGCCGACCGCGGCGACCGAGACGCCGCCCCGTTGGAAGCGCATGGCCTGGGCGCCGGTCAGCCGCTCGTAGACGGCGATCGCGGCGTCCAGATCCGGCACGCACACCCGCAGTGAAGTCCCCAGAATGTCCATGCGTCGAGCCTAGTTGAGCGCGATCACGCGCGGCAGAGGATCTCCCCGTGGAGGACGGCGAACCAGCCGTCGGCCGCCCGACCCCACTGGCGCCAGGCGTCGGCGGCGGCCAGCAGCCCGGCCTCCGTGACGTGCCCGCCGGGCACGGCCGACGCCCGGTAGTGCGAGGAGAGCGTACGGTCCGCCCACAGCCCGCTCCACCAGGAACGCTCCTCGTCGGTCGCGTAGCACCAGGCGGTGGCGGTGGAGGTGACCTCGGTGAACCCGGCCTGCCGGGCCCAGGCGTGCAACTGCCGCCCGGCGTCCGGCTCCCCGCCACTGGCGCGGGCGACCGTGCGGTAGGTCGCCAGCCAGTCGTCGAGCCCGGGCACCTGCGGGTACCAGGTCATCGCCGCGTAGTCGGCGTCCCGGGCGGCGACCACCCCGCCAGGCCGACACACCCGGCGCATCTCGCGCAGCGCACCGACCGGGTCGGCCACGTGTTGCAGCACCTGGTGGGCGTGGACCACGTCGAACGAGTCGTCGGGGAAGTCCAGCCGGTGCACGTCGGCCACGGCGAACGTGAGGTTGGTCAGGCCGCGTTCGGCGGCGGTGGCCCGTGCCTGGGCCAGCACGCCACCCGCCGCGTCCACACCGGTCACCTCGCCCGGCGCCACCCGCTCGGCGAGGTCCGCGGTGATCGTGCCGGGCCCGCACCCCACGTCGAGCACCGACTGGCCGGGGGCCAGTTCGGGCAACAGGTAGCCGGCCGAGTTGGCGGCCGTGCGCCAGGTGTGCGAGCGCAGCACGGCCTCGTGGTGGCCGTGGACGTAGTGCGCCGCGCGGCGCGGGGCATCGGCGGACATGCCGGACCATCCCTTCCCGTGGGACGCCCAGGGTCGGGCGCCTGTCTGCACCGTACGCGGGCGTCTCGGTTAATGAGAGTGGCGTCTCGGTATGCGGACTGGGGTGGGATGGCCAGTTGGTAGTCGGTGGCCAGTGGGTGGGTTGACATCAGGTCGCCGCGGGTCGTCACTGGGTTGCCAGCGGGTGAGCCGGTCCTCACCCCGCTCCACACCACGTCGCGACGTGCCCTTCCACAACCTGCAACCCCACCCGATCCCACCCCACTCCACCCCACCTGACCCCACTCCACCCCGCCCCCGGCGCGGCATAGGCTCACGGCCATGCGTGCACAACTGCGTCAGATCGTCGTGGATTGTCGGCAGCCGCGGGTGCTGGTCAGGTTCTGGGCCGCCCTGTTCGACGCGGAGCCGGTCGACCGCGCCCGCGGCTGGTCCCACCTGGAACTGCCCGGGCTCGCGAGGCTTGCCTTCCAGCCGGTGCCCGAGGCCAAGGTGGTGAAGAACCGGTTGCACCTCGACGTCGCGGTGCCCGACGTCGAGTCGGCCGCGACGGCGGCGGTGGCGCTCGGCGCGGTACGGGTCGGCCCGCTGGTCACCGACGACCAGGGTGCCTTTCAGACCATGCACGATCCGGAGGGCAACGAGTTCTGCCTGGTGAGCGAGTGAGGTGGTGCCTGGCCGGGGGTGGCGTGGCACAGGCGGCGCCGGCTGCGCTGCCCGGGTGACGGCACAGCCGGCGGTGACCTGCGGTGATCCGGACCTGCGGGGACCCGCAGGCCGCCGACGGGGTCAGTCTGCCAGTGGCCGGTACACCCGGAGCGCCTCGTTCACCTTGTCCAGCGTCAGGGCGCGGGGCGCCGGCTCCACCTCGCCGTCGTACGCCAGCGCCGTACCCTCCGGGATGTCGTCCACGCGCAGCCTGCGCAGCCGGGCTTCGGCGTGCACCGGGGAGCGGCGCAACACGCCGAGCAGCGCGGCCGAGAGGAGCCGGGCGCGGGGCAGCCGGCCGCCGTGCACGATGCGCACGTCAAGGAGGCCGTCGGCCAGGTCGTGCCGGCTGGCCGGGGCCGAACCGACGCCGCGGTACGAGCAGTTGCCGGCGAAGAGCATCCACACCGAGCGGCGCTTGCCGTTGATCACCAGGTCGAGCGGTTCGGCCGTGCGCAACACCTGTGCGGTGGCGAGCACCTCGGCCGCCCAACTGCCCACCCGCCCCGCCCAGCGCTCCCGGATGCGGACCAACTCCGGGTAGCAGCCGATGCTGAAGGTGTTGACGTAGTGGGTGCTCGACCCGGCCCCGTCCGCGGTGAACCGCGCCAGGTCCACCGCGACGGCCTGCCCCGCGGTCACCGCGCGGCAACTGTCCTCGACGGTCTCAAGACCCAGGTCGTACGCGAAGTGGTTGAGCGTACCGCCGGGCAGCACGGCCAGCGGCAGCCCGGCCCGCGCGGCCACCTCGGCGGCGGCGCTGACGGTGCCGTCGCCGCCGCACACGCCGAGGGCGCCGCCGAGTTCCCGGGCCCGTTGTGCGGCCTTCTCCAACAGCTCCGTCAGCGAGGGTGTCTCGGGCTGCCGGCCCGGACCGGCACCCGCACCCGCGCCGTAACCTGCTTCTGTGGCTGTGCCTGGTTCCGTGTCCGTACCGGTGTCGGTACCCGCCTCCGCGCGGGCTGGTGCATCCTCCGGGACCAGGTCGCGGTCGGGTTCCGGGGTGAACGACCAGAACTCGGCCTCCGGCAGCGCCTCCCGGATCGGGTCCAGCGGATCGGCGCGCGGCGGCCACACGCTGGTGGCGCCGGAGCCCGAGTTGGCGACCACGACCAGCCCCCGGCCGCGGGGCAGCGCCGGCGCGTCCGTCCGGGGGCGGGCGGCGGACGGCAACTGCGACCTGGTCGGCACCAGACCGCGCACCGCCAGCGCCGCACCAGCGCCGATGGCACTGCCGACGAGGACGTCGCTGGGGTAGTGGGCGCCGGTGTAGATGCGGGAGAAGGCCACGGACGCGGCGATCGGCGCCACCACGGCGCCCCACCGGGGCGACTCCAGGGCCACACCCACCGCGAACGCCGCGGCCGATGCGGAGTGCCCGGACGGGAAGGAGGTGGTGATGGGCTGTCGGCGCAGCCTGCGGATCATCGGCACGCCGTCCACCAGCGGCCGGTTGCGCCGCACCGAGCGCTTGGCCACGGTGTTCACGGTCGCCGACGCCAGCGCGAGCGAGGCGACGCCGCGCATCGCCGCCCGGCGGGTGGCACGGTGCTTGGTGGCCGCCATGCCCGCCGCGAGTCCCAGCCACAGCAATCCGTGGTTGGCGCTGTGGCTCAGCCGCGGCAGTACGGGTTCCGCGCCGGGCCAGTGCCGGGACGCCACCGCGTGGAACATCCGCTTGTCCAGTCTGACCAGCCAGTGGTCGTGGCCGTGGGCGTGCCGAGCGGCGGCGGTCCGCTCCGCCGCGGCCTCCTCAAGCGCCCGCAAGTAGCCGCGTGCCCGCCGCGAACCGCGCTGGCCGGCGGCCTGTACGTGCTCGCCGACCTGTTCCAGGGTGGGAGCGTGGCCGCCGGCCGGGGCGGCGCCGGCGAACAGCGGACCGGCCGCTGCGGCGGTACGGGCCCAGGCCCGGCCTGCGACCGTCCGCCGGGAACCGGCACCCGACCGGCCGACCGGCCCGGCCCCGGGCCCGCCCGGCAGCAACCGCCCCAGCAACCCGTACGCCCCGGCCCGTCGCTCGCCCTTGCCCACCATGCGCCACCCACTCCTTCGCTCGACCACACCAACCACTGCCCCGCCGCGCGTCGCCTACCCGGCCCGGCACTCCCACGGCGCGGCACGGCCCCGGCGGCCCGACCGTACGGTGGCGGCACGCCCCAGGCGCCGTGCGGCAGCGCCGTGATCCACTCGGATACCCGGCGATCGCCAGCCTAGGCCGAAGTGGGTACGTACCGATCGCCCGGAGGGTTAATTGTGGGTGGGTTGGTGTGGCACGGGTGGGTTGGTGCTGATGGGCCCGTACGCAGGCGGGCCCGCCGCTGCCCGGGGACAATGGGCGCATGGCTGCGACGACGGACGAACACCAGGTGGCCCGGCGCCACCGGGAGGCGCTGGAACTCTTCACCTCGCGGGTGCATGCCATCCGCCCCGACCAGTGGGACGCCCCCACACCCTGCACCGACTGGTCCGTACGGGACCTGGTGAACCACCTGGCTGCGGAACAACTCTGGGTGCCACCCCTGGTGCGCGACGGCTCCACCATCGAGGAGCAGGGCGACCGGTTCGACGGCGACCAACTGGGTGAGCGGCCGGTGGCCGCCTGGGACCGGGCGGTGGCGGGCGCGCTCCGGGCGTTCGCGGAGCCCGGCGCCCTGTCGCGTACCGTCCACCTGTCGTCCGGGCCGAGCAGCGCCCTCGCCTACTGCGCGCAGATGACGATGGACGCGACGGTGCACGCCTGGGACCTGTCTCGGGCCATCGGAGCCGAGGAGCAACTGCCGCCAGAATTGGTGGAGTTCGCGGCCCGTGAGGTGCAGCCGTACGCGGCCGACCTGGTCGGCACCGGCCTCTTCGCGGCCCCCCGCACCCCGCCGCCGGGCGCTGACGCCCAGGGCGAACTGCTGGCCCTGCTCGGCCGCCGCCCCTGACCACCCCCGCCCCGCCGGGCGGCGTGCGGGTGGTCCACAGGTTGACGGGCCTGAGGGTTGCCGGGGTGGCGGGTCGGCGGGTCAGTAAGGCAGCGGGTTGCCGGGGCGGCGGGTCGGCGCGCCGGCAGGTTGACGGGCCGGCAAGGCGGCGCGGCAACGGGTTGGCAGGGTGGCGGTCGGCGGCGCCCACCGGGCCCGGGGCGCCGCCGCCACCCGGCTGCTACCGGCCGCCCGAGACCTTCCCGAACTCCGCCACGAACGCCGCGTTGAACGCCGGCAGATCGTCCGGGTTGCGGCTGGTGACCAGCACGTTGGGCCCGTCGGCACAGACGACGACCCGTTCGTCGACCCACCGCCCGCCCGCATTGCGGACGTCGGTGGCCAGGCTCGGGTACGAGGTGAGGGTGCGGCGCCTGACCACATCGGCCTCCACCAGCGTCCACGGTGCGTGACAGATCGCCGCGACCGGCTTGCCCGTCTCGAAGAACTCCCGGACGAAGGCCACCGCGTCGGCGTCCTGCCGCAGCGCGTCCGGGTTGGCCACGCCACCGGGCAGCACCAGCCCGTCGAAGTCCTCGATGTGGGCCTCGCCGACGAGTTGGTCGACGGGGAAGGTGTCGGCCCTGTCGAGGTGGTGGAACGCCTGCACCGTGCCGGGCGCGGTGGACAACAGGGTCGGCGTGCCGTTCGCGTCCCGTACGGCCTGCCAGGGGTCGGTGAGCTCGACCTGTTCGACGCCGTCGGGTGCGGTGAGAAATGCGACTCGCATGGGTGTGTTCCCTCTCTGGGTGGGTGACGGGGCCCGGGGCGCAGTGGCGTTGCCGGGCCTGTGGCGGCGGACGCCGAGCCGGTCGGGGCGGCCGAGCCCGGGGTCATCGATAGTTGCCCGGCCGCCGGCCCGCCAATCGAGCGGGCTCCGCCGAACGGGGTCCGCCAACCGGGCTCGTACACCCTCCGGCTGCCCACCGGGGGCGGGGTTTGCGCCCGAAAGACCTCGGGCACCCGAAGGACTGTGCCTCGGACCGGAGGCACGATTGCGGGAAGGCGCTGGTAGCCCGCGTGCGACCAAACCGTCCGCGCGTGCCCCGCTCCCGCCATGACATCTGCGACCGCCACTGCGGCGAACCATCGATGCACCGCAATCAGGGAGAGCGGAACATGACGCCTGTACGTCCACGCAAGCGGCACCCGCACGACGATGCCCCCGACACCTCGGCCGAGTTCCAGCGCATCGACGAACTGCCCGACGGCCCCGAGAAGGACGCCCTGCGCGAGCAGGTCGTATGCGCCTGGATGCCCATGGCGGAGCGCATCGCCGCCACCTACCGCAACCGGGGCGAGAGCGGCGAAGACCTCGCGCAGGTCGCCATGCTCGGTCTGGTCAAGGCCGTGAACCGGTACGAGGCGGGTCGCGGCACCGCCTTCGAGAGCTATGCGGTGCCCACCATCGTCGGCGAGGTCAAACGCCACTTCCGGGACCACCTGTGGAGCCTGCACGTGCCGCGCCGCGTCCAGGAGTTGCGGCAACAGGTACGGGCCGCCATCCAGGCCCTGACCCGCACCCCCGACGGGCGCCGGCCATCAGTGGCGGACGTGGCGCGCCACACGGGTTTGACCGAAGCCGAGGTCCGTACCGGAATGGGCGCACTCGACTCCTTCGCCACCCTGTCCCTGGACGCCGAGCTGACGGGCGGCGCGGACGGCTACTCCCTCGCCGACACCCTGGGCGCCCCCGACCCCGACTACGACCGGATCGTGGCCCGCGAATCCGTCAAGAAATCCCTCCACGCCCTGCCCGAACGCGAACGCCGCATCCTCTACCTGCGCTTCTTCTGCGACATGACGCAGAGCCGGATCGCCGACCAACTCGGCATGTCCCAGATGCACGTCTCCCGCCTCATCCACCGCACGTGCTCCCGCATCGGCCAGCGCGTGCTTGCGGACGTGGCGTGAGAGGGCGCCGGGCACGGTGCGCGCGGGTGGGGCGGGGCGGGCCGGTCGCCGTGCCGGAGCGTTGTGGTGCGTCGTCCACCGAGCTGACCTGGCCGGACAGGCTGAGACGACGTACCGAACCATGGCGACCAACCCTCCGCGTCAGACGGGATGGCACCGGGCTACGAGCCGTCGCGCCGTGCTGACGCAGACGGAAGGGGGGACGGCTACCCGGGTCCGAACGGGCCGAGCCGGGCCCTCCGGGGCGACCGACCACCCCGGGCACCGCCCGCCCCGTGTGCCTCACCGACCGCCCCGGGGCCACCCATCCCGCCCCACCGGCCCACCCCGATCAGTCGAGGCAGAACTCGTTGCCCTCGATGTCCCGCATGTAGATGCAGGACTCGTTCTCCTCGTCGGCGAGCATCAGCTGTACGCGCTCCGCGCCGAGTGCCATCAGCCGGGCGCACTCCGCCTCCAGGGTGGCCAGGCGCTCCTCGCCCACCAGGCCGGCGCCGGCGCGTACGTCGATGTGCACCCGGTTCTTGGCGACCTTGCCTTCGGGGACGCGCTGGAAGTACAGCCGGGGCCCCTCGCCCGAAGGGTCGATGCTGGCGAACCACGCGCCCTGCTTCTCGACGGGCTGCGCACGGTTGTACGCGTCCCACGTTTCGAACCCGTCCGGCACCGGCGGCGGGACGTAACCCAACACCTCACACCAGAAGCGACCGACGCGCTCGGGGTCCGCACAGTCGAAGGTGATCTGGATCTTCTTGATCGATGACATCGGCGCACCCTAGCAGGGGGTGCGTTCCGCCCTTGGGTGTGACGCCGGCTGGGTGGTGCGGGCGGTGGGTGACGTGATGTGGCGCGGGTGGGTGGCTCGTGGTGGTCAGTCGCCGGGGGTGACACCCAGGTCGTGGCGCATGGCGGTGCGCAGGGCGCCGAGCAGGTCCCACAGTTCGTACTGGGCGCGGCTCGCCGTCTCCACCGTTTCGCCCGGCTCGGGTGCGCCCCGCTCCAACCAGCGTGCCCGCGACGCCGGCCACCGCGATGACGACCGCACCGAGGTCCATCACCGCGCTCCCCGGAACGGTCCGGCCGCCGACCCGGTGCCCAGGAGGTGCGCGGGCGAGGGCGCCCGGGCCCCGCAGGCGAGGCCCGGGCGCCGCTGGGGCAGGAGCGGTTGCGGTTCCGCCGCCGGGGTGGTCACGGTGTCCGGTGGGCGAACAGGATCGCGCCCGGTGTCGGTTGGTCCGGGTCGAGCAGCCACTGGGCCTCGACGGTGAAGCCGGCGGCGCGTAGCCAGTGCGCCACCTCGGTGGGTTCGCGGCGGTGGACGGCGACCTTCATCGGGTGGCCGCCGTAACCCTGCGTCTTCAGGCGCACGCCCGCGCCCGCGTGGAAGCCGAGTAGCAGCGGGCCCGCGGGTGGCAGGACGCGGTGGAAGTGGTCGAGCACGCCCGGTACCGCGTCGTCGGGTACGTGGATCAGGGACCAGAAGGCGAGCACGGCGGAGACGGACGCGGCGGCGAGCGGTAGCCGGGTCATCGAGCCCACCGCGAACCGCAGGTGGGGATGGTCGCGCCGGGCCACGTCGAGCATGCGCGGGGACAGGTCGATGCCGAAGGCGTCGAGGCCCAGCCCGTGCAGGTGCGCGGTGACGTGCCCGGGACCGCACCCCACGTCGGCCACCGGACCGCCCCCGGCCGCCCGTACCGACTCGGCGAACACCGCAAGCGCGGCCCGGAGTTGGGGCTTGCCCGCCAGGGCGCCGCGCAACTGGTCGGCGTAACTGACGGCGACGGTGTCGTACGAACTCCGGGTGTCTGCCAACCACGCGTCCCTGTCCATGGCCGCACACGCTAGCCGACCGCCCCCGATGCGAAGCCTTCGCCCACCGGGCCAGCGGCCTGAGCTTCCCGCGGCCCCTGCGGCTTCTGTGGCTTCTGTGGCTGCCACGGATGCCGAGCCCTTCTCGGCTGGCTGCGGCTCCCGCGGCTCCCGCGGCTCCCGCGGAGGCCGCGCCGCTGGCTCGGTCGGGGCGGGGTGGCGCGCCGCGCGGCCGGGGCGGCGGTGGCGCGGGGGCCGTCGTGTCGGCCCGCGCCCGCACTCGGGTGATCTGCGAGGGTTGCCCCGTCACGGTCCCTTCGTCGATGGAGGTACGGATATGGAGGCACGGATGCAGCGGCCCGACCCCGCGTCCAGTGCTCCGGTCCTTCCCTGGGCGGCGGAGGGCGGGTTGCCGCCGCTGCCCGACCTCGCCGCCCACCTCGCCGCGGCATCCGACCGGACCGGGCCGGAGCCGATCGGCGGCGCGCTCGCGCTGCGCCGCGCGGCCGGCGACTACTGGGGGCGGCGCGGACTGCACACCGCGCCCGATGACGTGCTCGCCGGTCCCGGTGCGCAACCGCTGCTGCTGGCGCTGCTCGCCACGGTCGGCGGCGACGTGCTGCTCACCCGTCCGGCTGCCGCCTGGTACGCACCGCTCGCCCGGCTCGCCGGCCGGCCCGTGTACCCGGTGCCGGCCCCTGCCGCGGGCGGTGGCGTGCCCGATCCGTTCGCCCTGCTGGAGACCGTGCGCCGGGTCCGCGCCGAGGGCGGTGACCCGCGAGTGCTGCTGCTCGCGGTGGCTGACGACCCGACCGGCACGGTCGCGCCGCCCGAGTTGCTGCACGAGGTGTGCGAGGCGGCCGAGGCGGTGGGCCTGCTGGTGGTCAGCGACGAGACCTGGCGGGACACGGTGCATCCGGCCGCGGGCGAGCCCGCGCGGGAAGGGGCGTGGCCGGTGGCTGAGGGCGCGCGGCCCGCTCCTGCCGCCGGGCGACTGCCCGTCCCCGATGCGGCGGGTGGTCGCGATGGCTCGCCCGGCCCGGGCCGACCACCGGCGCCCGGCCCGGGCTTGCCGATGCCGCCCGCCTCCTGGCCGGCCGAGAACGTGCTGGTCAGCCCGGCTGAGATGGTGGCCGACCGGGTCGTGGTGCTCACCGATCTGGCCGGTGCGTTCACGCCCCCGAGTTGGCCGGCGGCCGTGGCCAGGTTCCCCCGCACCGACCGGGGGGCCGCACTGCGATCGGACCTGCTGGCCGCACTCAGCGCCGTACGGGCCGAACTCGCCGCCCCGGTGGCCGCGGCGGCGCTGCACGCGCTGCGGGAGCCGGAGCCGGTACGGGCCAGGGTGGAGCAGGCGGCCCGCGCCTTCGGGGCGGTCGGCGCGGCGGCCTACGACCGGCTGGGCGCGCTGGGCGTCCGCAGCCGGCCGCCGCGCGCCGGCCGCCATCTCTACGTCGATCTGGAGGAGCTGCGCGGGCCGCTGGCCGAACGCGGCATCACCGACTCGGTGGACCTGGAGCGGGAGCTGACCCGGCGGCTGGGGCGGCCGGTCCCCGGCGGCCACCGGTTCGGCGACACGCCCGACGCGCTGTGCGTACGGCTGACCACGTTGCCGCTGCTGGGCGCCGACGACACCCAGCGGCTCGCCGCGCTCGACGCCCGAGAACCGCTCGAACTGGCCTCTGTGCGGGGGGCGTTGGATCTCCTCGCGGCTGTCTTCGGGGAACTGGGGCAGGCGGGGGAGAGCTGAGCAGGGTTGGGCTGGGCTGTGTCTGCCTGGCCTGGCCTGGCATGAGCTGGGTGGGATCGGGCTCAGATCAGCCTGGGTCGGGCTGGGTTGGGTTGGGCCGGGCTGGGGCGGTGCGGCCCGGGTCGGGCTGTTGCCCGCCGGGCGGCGGTCGTCGCCTGCTGTGCGTTGCCCGCCCGTCCGCGGGGCGGGCCGAGGTGGTCGCCGGGCGGCGGGGCGTACGGCGACCCGGTTCCGTTGGACCGAGGAGGCCGGGGCCGGTCGAGTGGGGGCGGGACGGGGTAGCCGTCTCGGTGCGCGGTGCTTCGCGCTCGCGACCGGTTCGCCTCACCGAATGGAGCCTTGTCGATGACCGATCAGACCGAGCGGTTCCGTACCGAAGCCGGCCCCGAGGGTGTGGCCCGCCCCCAGGCCGGCCGGCGGGCGCGTACCGACGGGGGCCCACGTCCGCTGCCGGCGCCCCGCCCGCTCGGTGGAGTGCGCCGCTGGCCGAGGACGTTCGCCCACCGGCTGACCACACCGCTGCCGGGCGTGCGCGCGCTGGCCAGGCTCGCCCGCGAGGGGCTGCTGCGGCCGTCGGGTCAGGACCTGCACACCATCGCCGACCTGCCGTTCGCGCCCGGCCCGCAGCCCCTGCCCGGGCCCGGGGAGGTGGCGCTCACCTGGGTGGGGCACGCCAGTTGGGTGATCCGCATCGGCGGGCTGACCGTCCTGGCCGACCCGGTCTGGTCCCGGCGGATCTTCGGCACCCCGGCCCGGGTGACGCCGGTGGGCGTGCGCTGGGAGGACCTGCCGCACATCGACGCCGTCGTCATCAGCCACAACCACTACGACCACCTGGACGCACCCACCCTCAAGCGGCTGCCCCGCGACACCGCGCTCCTGGTGCCCGCCGGGCTCGCCCCCTGGTGTCGCCGCCGCGGCTTCACCCACGTGACGGAACTCGACTGGTGGGAGGCGGTGGAACTGCCCGCGCCCGACGGCGGCGTCGTACGGTTCGACTTCGTCCCCGCCCACCACTGGAGCAAGCGCGGCCTCACCGACACCTGCCGTTCGCTGTGGGGCGGCTGGGTACTCACCGCCCCACCGGCCGCGGACGACACGCCCGGGCACCGGCTCTACTTCGCCGGCGACACCGGGTACGGCCACTGGTTCACCGAGATCGGCGACCGCTATCCGGGCATCGACCTGGCACTGCTGCCGATCGGCGCGTACGAACCGCGCTGGATGCTGCGCCCCGTACACCTGGACCCCGAAGAGGCGGTCCGGGCACTCGGGGACCTGCGGGCGCGCCGGATGGCCCCCATGCACTGGGCGACCTTCCTGCTCTCGGCCGAGCCGCCGATGGAGCCACTGCGCCGCGCCCGTGCCGCCTGGGCCGCGACCGGCCGCCCCCGCGAGGACCTGTGGGACTTGCCGGTGGGTGGCTCGCGGGTGTTGGGGGAGGGGTAGCGAGCTCTGTGGGCGTGGCTGTGGCTGTGGCGGAGGTTGGGCCGGGGCGGCGGTGGCGGGTTGGGTGGGCGCGGTCCGTGGCGCGGTGGGCGGGGTGAACCCGACCACCCACCGCCGAAGAAGCGACGACAACAACTGGCCGCCCGATCAGCACTTCTGGCGAACCATCACCCGGCCGAGCCAGCCGGAACCACACCCCGACGCCCCCTTCCGGTTGGGGCAGGGCTCCGCCCGCCCCCGTGGCGTACGAGTGAAGTCCTGCCCCGGGCTGAGGTGGTGGGCAGGACCCTCGTCCCAGCCGCGGGGAACACAGGGACCTGGGCACTCGCGCCCGCGGGCGATGTGCCGGCGGGGTGCGGTTTCCTAGCCTCCAGACATGCGATCACACGATGTGCCCGAGACCGGGCCCATGAACGGGGTTTCCGCTTCCGTCACCCGCGGCGGCACCCCGGTTTCTACTCGTACGGAGCACGTGGCCGGTACCCGTACGGAGCACACGGCCCACACCCGTACCGGACGCCCTGCCCACACCCGGCGCCGCAGCTCAGGGTTGCTCCTCGCCCTCCCGTTGACGCTGTGTCTGACCGCGCTGACCGGGGCCGGTGCGGCGCAGGCCGCCGGGTCGGGCGGCGGTGACCCGGCCCGGGAGCTGGCCCGCGTCGACCAGCCGTTGCGCAGCACCGCGCCGGACGCGCCCTTCGACGGCGACCTGCGGGCCTTCGGCCGGATGGTGGGGGCTGCGGACGTCGTCGGGGCGGGGGAGGCCACCCACGGGTCGGCCGAGTTCGTCACCACCAAGCACCGCCTGTTCCGCTACCTCGTCGAGCACCGGAACTTCCGCACCTTCGCCTTCGAGATCCAGTGGAGCGCCGGCCTGCGCCTGGACCGCTGGGTGCGCACCGGCGACGGCGACCTGGCGACCATCATGGATGAGGAGTTCCAGAACGGCGGCGCGCTGTGGAACACCGAGGAGATGGCGGACCTGTTCCGCTGGATGCGCGCCTGGAACGAGGGCCACCGCGACCAGCTCCGGGTGGTCGGCGACGACGCGGCCTTCGCGGGGCCCGAACTCTTCGACCGGGTCACCGCGTACGTCGCCCGCAACTACCCGGCCCTGCTGCCCACCGTCAAGCAGAAGTACGCCGCATCGCGGCCGACCGCCGGCATGGACGAGACGATGACGTCCAGGTTCGCGATGCCGCTGGCCGAGCGGCGACAGCTCAGGGACGATGTGCAGTCCGTACTCACCCTGCTGGAACGGCAGCGGCCAGGACCCGACCGGCGGGCGCACGCGCTGGTCCTCCAGCACGCCAGGGCCATCGCCCAGGTGGGCACCCTGTTCGGGTACGACATGGTGAACGACGCGCCCGGCGCGATGCGCTACCGGGACGAGGTGATGGCCGCCAACACGGTGTGGTGGCAGCGGCACAGCGGCACCCGGGTCTTCCTGTCCGCCCACAACACGCACGTCGGGGGCGAGTCCAACGTGCCCGACTACTACCCGACCACCCAGGGCGAGGTGCTGCGCGAGGAACTCGGCAAGCGGTACGTCAACCTCGGATTCACCTTCGGGCAGGGCGGGTTCAACGCGGTCGACCCCGAGGACCCGAAGAAGGTCTACCGCCCCGTCGAGCTGGGCCCCGCCGCCCCCAACAGCAGCGAACACACCCTGGAACGGGTCGCCAAGGGTGACTACTACCTCGACACCCGCACGGCGCCCCGCACCGCCCGCAGTTGGCTGACGACCGCCCGCCCGGTGCGCAGCATCGGCGCCTCCTGGCCGGCGGACGAGTACGAGTCGACGCGGCTCGGCCACAACTACGACATCGTGGTCCACCTGCACCGGGTCACCACGACCACGCCGCGGTGACGCCCCGGCCCACGGCCCCGATCGGCCCCCGCCGCCCGCACCTGCGCCACCCGGCACCCCGTACGAGGCGTACCAGGCGACCGCGGGCCCGCAGCGCCCCGGAGCTGACGCCATACCAGCAGCCCCACCAGCCGCACCCGGGGCAGGCTCCGCAACCCGCCGGCCAGTCCGTGCGTCAACCAACGCAGACGGCACGACGGCCGGGACTCGGGTGCGCGCCCCCGCCCGGCGACCTGGCACCAACCCACTCATCCGCCGCGCCCACCGGGCGCGACCTGGAGGTTCCTTCGATGACCCGGCTCTCGGACCGTCCCTCGGCCCTCTCTTCCCGCCTGGCGGGAGCCCGTTTCGCCCCGCGCCGGCCGCGGCGCGCGCTCGCCGTGGCCGCGGTGGTGAGCACGGCGCTCGCCGTCGGCGCGACCTTGCCGGCGACGGCCGCCCCGCACCGCCCGCAGGACACCGTGGGCCAGGGCCTCGTCCACCTGGTGCGCGATGACCAGTACCCGGCGGCGCTGGCCGCCACCACCGAGCCCGACGGGCGGACCCGCAACCAGGTCGCCGGCGTCGCCGACCTGCGCACCGGGGCCAAGGCCCCGCTCAACGGCCGGGTGCGGGCTGGCAGCAACACCAAGACGTTCACCGCGACGGTCGTCCTGCAACTGGTCGGCGAGGGGAAGGTGGGGCTCGACGAGCCCGTCGAGCGGTATCTGCCGGGGCTGGTGCGCGGCGAGGGCATCGACGGCCGGAACATCACGGTCCGTCAGATCCTCCAGCACACCAGTGGCCTGCCGGATTACGTGCCCTACCTCGGCGACATCACCGGCAGCGAGCGGCACGCCTACGTGCAGCCGCGCACCACGCTCGACCTGGGCCTGGCGCACGGGGCGCTGTTCGCGCCCGGCGCCGGCTGGGAGTACAGCAACACCAACTACACCATCGCCGGGCTGATCATCGAGAAGGTCACCGGACGGCCGCTGGCCGAGGAGATCACCCGCCGCATCATCGACCGCATCGGCCTGCGCCACACCACCTTCCCCGGCGTCGGCGACGAGCGCATCCCCGGGCCGCACCCGCGCGGCTACTACGCGGCCAAGGTGGGCGCGCCGCTCCAGGACATGACCGAGCTCGACCCGTCCTGGGGCTGGGCCGCCGGGCAGATCATCTCCACCCCGGCCGACCTGAACCGGTTCTTCACCGCCTTGCTCGGCGGCGAACTCCTCGCCCCCGCCCAGCTCGCCGAGATGCGCACCACGGTCCCCACCGGCGGCAAGCTGTGGGCCGGCGCCCGCTACGGGCTCGGCCTCATCAGCACGCCGCTCACCTGCGGCGGCCTGGCCTGGGGCCACGGCGGTGACATCCCCGGCTACCAGACCAGCGTCGGCGTCACCGAGCGCGGCAGGGCCGTCTCCGTCGCCGTCACCGCGGACCGGCACACGGTCAAGCAGGGCCCCGGCGACGTCCGGGCCCTGGTGGACTCCGCGCTGTGCCGCTGAGGGGCGGCCGGCGGTGACCGTCGGGGCGCCACCGGGACGGAAAAAACTCGGCGGCGCCCGGCGGCACCCGAGGGGGAGGATGGAAGGACCCGCGCCCGGGCGCCGTACGCGCGCCGCCCGGGACGCGGGCCGGCGGCCAGGGCCGGATTGCCCGTCAACGGCGGGTGCCGGCGCAGTGAGAGGGGGAGCGGTGCGGGGAACCACTGCGGGAGCGGACGGCCGCGGTGCAGGGGGCGGCGGCCGGCGCGGGCGGGTGCGGGGCGCCCGCAGGCTGCGGATCGGCATCGGCCTCGGCGTGGTCGCCGCGGTCGCGGCGGGGGCGGTCGCCACGGCCACCGGCACCGCGCCCGGACAGGCCACGCTGGACCGGCGCGAACTGCGCAGGGACGTGACGGCCGTCCAGGTCGCCGGCGGTACGGGCGTATTGGCCGAGGTCAGGACCGTCGACGGGACGGCCGCGGCCCGCGCGGGCGAGAGCGACCTGGCCACCCGCAGGCCGGTGCCGTGGAACGCGCACTACCGGATCGGCGACCTGGCGACCCCGTTCACCGCGGTGGTCGCCCTGCAACTCGTCGGCGAAGGCGAGCTCCGCCTCACCGACACCGTCGAAGGGTTGCTCCCCGGCGTGGTCCGCGGCCACGGCAACGACGGCTCCCGCATCACCCTGGCCGACCTGCTGCGGCACACCAGCGGCCTCCGCGACTACACCGAACACCTGCCGTGGGTAAGGGACTTCACGCCCGGCGCCTTCCGGGCCGCACGGCTGGAGGCGTACCGGCCGGTCGAGTTGGTGCGCTGGGCGACCAGCCGCGAACCACTCTGGCGGCCCGATCCCGGAACGCCGGTCGAGCGGCGTCGCTGGGGTTACTCGCACACCAACGACCTGCTGGTCGGCCTCATCGTCGAGAAGGTCACCGGCCGGCCGCTGGCCGACCAGATCCAGCAGCGGGTGATCGCCAGGCTCGGCCTGCGCCGCACCGCGACCGTCCCCGCGTCGGGCCAGCTCCCGCCGCCGTCGGCCACCGGCTACACCCGCTTCCCCGGCACGGACGAACTCACCGACACCTCCGTCCACCTGCCGCCCGGCCGCGCGCCGCTCACCAGCACCGCGGGCGACGTGGCGGAGTTCTTCCGCGCGCTCTTCGACGGCCGGCTGCTGGCCGATGCGCAACTCGCGGAGTTGAAGCGGACCACGGCGGTGCGGGAGGGGCGGCCGGGGGAGCCCGGCGCGCGGTACGGGCTCGGCCTGTACTGGCGCCCGGTGCAGGGCTGTCGGGCCGGGATCTGGTACCACGGCGGTGCGACGCCCGGCTACGTCTCCTGGGCCGGCGCCACCGACGACGGCCAGCGGGCCGTCGCCACCTCGGTGACCACCTGGCGCCCCGGCGACCCCCGCCAGACGAGCCAGGACGAGGCGACGGGCCGACTCATCGACCATGCGCTGTGCGATGCCGATTGACCTGCCGGCCGTAGGGCGGGGTGTGCCGACCGGGGTGTTTCGGGGTGCGCCGGGGTGTCTCGGGTCCCGGGTTGCCCGGGGCGTCGTTGCCCGGGGCCTCTCAGGGTGTGTCGGCCGGGCCGGGCGGGCCGGCCCGTACTGCGCGACGGGGAGGGTGTGCGGCGCGGGCCCGGAGCCACCCCCGTACGGCTAACCGAACGGGCACTCCCGTGGCGCGCCGCCTACATTCACCCGGGCGACGTGCCGCGCACCCGTCGCCACACCGGCGGGGCCACGGTGACGACCAGGGCCAGGCCGACGGCCGCGGCCACGCCCTCCCACGGCTCGGCGAAGAGTGAACCGCCCAGGATGCCGATGAGCTGGTACGTGGCGGCCCAGGCCAGGGCCGCGGGGGCGGCGCCGCGGGCGAACTGGCGCAGCGGCAGGTGGGCCAGCAGGCAGGCGAGCATCACCGGGATGCGCCCGGCCGGCAGCAGTCGGGACAGCACGAGGACGGCGGTGCCGTGCTCGGCGAGCCGGGTGCGGGCCTGTTCCAGCCGCTCGGGCGCGGCCCGTTCGCGTAGCCGGCCCAGCCACCGCGAACCGTTCTTCGAGCGCACGCCGCGCTGGCCGAGCCAGTACAGGCCGAGGTCGCCGAGGAAGGCCGCGGACGCGGCGACCGCGAAGACGACCAGCAGCGCCAGCGGCGAAGTCTGGTGGATCGCCACCACCGCGGCCGAGCTGACCACCGCCCCCGTCGGCACCACCGGCACCAGCGACCCCACCACGACCAGCAGGAAGAGCGAGGGGTAGCCGACCGCCTGTTGGGTGGACTCGGGCGGTACGGAACGGGCGAGTTCGGCGATCACCGAGCGGCCTCCAGGCGCACGCTCTCGCCGTGCAGCAGCCGGTGCACCGCCGCCTGCGGTACCAGTTCGCCCGCGTGTCGTACGAAGTCGTCGCCCGGCGCGTGGAACTCGTGCGGCCGGACCGCGTCGAGGCCGATCGGCCAGAACGTGCCGTAGTGCACCGGCACCGCGCAGGCCGCGCCGAGCCGCAGCAGCGCCTGTGCCGCGCGCCGGGCGTCCAGGTGTCCCGGGCCGAGCTGCGGTCCCCAGCCGCCGACCGGCAACAGCGCCACGTCGCACTCCCCGACCACTTCGGCCATCTCGTCGAAGAGCCCGGTGTCGCCGGCGAAGTAGGTGGTGGCCGCGCCGTGCAGCACGTACCCGAGCGCGGGCGCCCTGCGCCGCCCGTACGGCAGCCGCCGTCCGTCGTGCGCCGCCGGCACCGCGCGCACCCGCACCTCGCCCACGGTGACCTCGTCGCCCGGCAGCACCTCGGTGACCCGCAGCCCGCGCGCGCTCGCCACCCGGCGCAGCGCGGGCACGGCGGCGCCCGCGCCCCGCGGCACGATCAGCCGGGTACCGTGCGGCAGCCGCGCCAGCGAGCCGGGATGCAGGTGGTCGGCGTGCAGGTGGGAGACGAGCGCGAGATCGGTGTGCAGCGCGCTGGCCGGTGGGACGGGGCCGCGCCGCCGCCGCAGATGGGCGAGGCGCTGGACGAGCAGTGGATCGGTGAGCACGCGAACACCGGAGTCCACCACCGTCGCGGTGGCATGTCCCCACCAGGTGATCTCCACCGACACCCGGGGCCTCCCCTCTCACGCGCTGGCCCGTGCCAGCCCGTCCGAGCGTAGTTCAGCCGCCCGCCGGCACGGGGCCGGGCCGCGGTGGAGGTGGCCGCGGCCCGGGTCGCCGGCGCTCGTACGCGATGGGGATGGGGTGTGGATGGGGCGCGCCGGGCTCGGAGTGGGTGGGCGTGCGGTGCTCGCGGAGCCCGGGGTGGGTGCGGGGTGGCTGTCGGACCCGGGCGTGTGGATTGCTCAAGGCGCGGTCATGGGCGGGTCATGGGGAGGTGAATTCTCGGCCGGTGCGGGACGTGGGAGGCCGCCGGAGCGTAAGGGGCGCATTAGCTAAGTTAGCCTTACCTAACGGGACTCCGGGAGTGGCTGGGAAGGGGAACGCATGTCGCCGCGCGCCGTGTTGAGAAGCGGGGGCAAGACCGGTGCGCCGGGGGCCGTCGCGGGCCCACCGGGGAGCGGCATGACCCGGCCGTGGCTGTTGATGCTGCTCTCGTGCAGCGCCCAGTTCCTCGTGGTGCTCGACGCGACGATCGTGTCGGTGGCCCTGCCGCCGATCTCCGGGGCGCTCGGTTTCAGCGACGCGTCGATCGGCTGGGTGGTCAACGCCTACACCCTCGCCTTCGCCGGCTTCCTGCTGCTCGGCGGCCGGCTGGCCGACCTGATCGGCACCCGCGCGGTCTTCCTCGCCGGGCTCGGCGTGTTCACCGCGGCCAGCCTGTGGTGCGGGCTGGCGACCGGCGCCGCCCAGTTGGTCATCGCCAGGGCCGTGCAGGGTGTGGGCGGCGCGCTGCTGATGCCCACCACGCTCACCATCGTCCACCTGGCGTACGCGGGGGCGGCCGAGCGGGCCAAGGCGCTCGGCCTGTGGAGCATGATCGGGGCGGTCGGGGCCGCTGCCGGCACGGTCTTCGGCGGGGTGCTCACCGACTCGCTCGGCTGGCGCTGGGTCTTCCTCATCAAGGTGCCGATCGGCCTGGTGGTGCTGGCCGTCGCCTGGCGGGTACTGGCCCACCGGCCGCCGAGCGAGTCCCCGCGCGAACCGCTGGACGTGGCCGGCGCGCTGCTGGTGACCTGCGGGTTGGCCGCGCTCGTCTACGGGGTGGTCGCCTTCGGCGAGCCGTCGGGGACCGGGCGGGCGGTGGCCTTCCTGACCGCCGCGGTGCTGTTGCTCGCGCTGTTCGTGGCCTGGCAGCACCGGTGGGCGCGCAGCCCGCTGATGCCGCTGCGGATCTTCAGGCAGCGCGCGGTGAACAGCGCCAACGCGGTGATGTTCTGCCTCGGCATCGGCTATCTGGCCAGCCCCGTGGTGCTCTCGCTCTACCTCCAGAACGTGCTGGACTACTCGCCGTCGCGCGCCGGTCTTGGCTTCCTGCCGACCGCCCTCGCCGTGATGGCCGGCGCCCAGGTCACCGGCTGGCTGACCACCCGCTGGGGCACCCGGCCCACCGCCTGTCTCGGTCTCACCCTGGTGGCGGCGGGCTTTCTGCTGCTGGTCAGGCTGGGCCAGGACACCGCGTTCCTGCCGGACATCGTGGTGCCGCTGGTCCTGGTCGGGGTTGGCGCCGGGGTGGCCTTCACACCGATCACGGTGGCCGCCACCAGCAGCGTCCCGCCTGCCATGACGGGCCTGGCCTCCGGCCTGCTCAACACCACCCGGCAGGTCAGTACGGCCCTCGGCATCGCGGTGCTGACCGCGGTCGCCCACGCCCGGGGCGGGGCGCAGGGTTACGGCACGGCCTTCCTCATCGCCGGCTCCCTCGCCGTCCTGGCCACGGTGGGGGCGGCGACGCTGATGCCCCGCGGGCGCGGCTGAGGGGGTTGAGTGGACCCGGCGGGTGGGTTGTGGGTGGCTCGGCTGGGTGGGTGTCTCGTACGGTCGACGGCCTTGCGCCGGATGGGCAACCCGGAATGACGGGCTGCCGGTCCGGTGGGCCGCGCTGCCGGCCCGATCGTGGGTGCGGCTGGCCGTCGCGGAAGCCGGCCGGTGCCAGCGCGAAAGTACGGTCGCGGCCACACCGTGACACGCTGGACGCGAGCCCGGCACCAGCGGGCGGGAAACACGAGGTGAAGGCGCGTTGCAGTGGCCCCGATGGAAGACCGTGGGCGGCACCCTGTTGCGGGTGACGGTGGTGTGGGCGGTCAGCACGCTGACCATGCTCGCCCTCGCCGGCATTCTGCCCGACTTCAGGCTCCAGTCGGCCGACGGGGACAGCGCCACCCGGATCGGCATCACCGCGGCGTCCGGCGCCGGCGCCTTCGGCCTGCTCAGCGCGCTCGTCTGGCCCGGCCTGGTGCGCGCCCTGCTGTTGGTGCCCGCGTACGTGCTCGGCCTGCTGGTCTTCTTCCTCAACGGTTCGCTGCTGTTGGTCGCGCTGAGCCTGATACCCGACGGTCGCGGCGAGGTGGAGCCGGAGACCGCCGTCGTGGTCGCCGCCGTCATGTCGGCCGCCTCGTCCGCCACCAGCACCGCGCTGGCCGTCCGCGACGACGGCGCCTACCGCAGACGGCTGGCCCGGCTCGCGTACCGCAAGCAGCGCCGCGGCGGCGGAGCCCGTACGGCGGCGCACCGCGGCGGGCCGGCCGGCGCCCCGGTACCCGGTGAGCCGGCCGCCGCGCCCGGCACGGTCTTCCTGCAACTCGACGGCGTCGGCCACGCGACCCTGTACGACGCGCTGCGCCAGCGCCCCGCCGCACGGGGCCGCACCCGTCCCAGACCGCCCCTGATGGAGACCCTCGCGACCTGGGCCGGCACGACGCACACCCTGACGCCGTGGCGCACCGACTGGTCCAGCCAGACCGGCGCCAGCCAACTCGGCATCCTGCACGGTTCCAACGCGGACGTGCCCGCCTTCCGCTGGTACGAGAAGGACACCGGCGAGCTGATGATCAGCAACCGGCCGTCCAGCGCCGCCGAACTCCAGCGCCGCGCCACCGCCCGCGCCGGCCACCCGGGGTTGCTCGCCAACGACGGCGCCAGTCGCGGCAACCTGTTCACCGGCGGCGCCGACCAACTCGCCCTGGTCCTGTCGGTCGCCGCCGGCCGCGGACGGCACAACCGCTCCCGCGCCGGCTACTTCGCCTACTTCTCCGACCCGGCCAACGCCACCCGTACCGCCGGCTCCTTCATCGCCGAGGTCTGCCGCGAAGTGGGCCAGTCCACCCGGGCCAAGCTGCGCCGGGAGCGGCCCCGGGTGGGGCGCGGCGGGCTGTACCCGTTCGTCCGGGCCTTCGCCACCGTCGTCGAGCGCGACGTGGTGGTGGCGGCCGTCATCGGCGACATGCTCGCGGGCCGCACCGCCGTCTACGCCGACCTGGTCGCCTACGACGAGGTCGCCCACCACTCGGGGCCGCACAGCCGGGACGCGCAGCAGGTGCTGCGCCGGCTCGACCGCAGCATCAAGCTGATCGCCAAGGCCGCCCGACACGCCCCCCGCCCGTACCGCTTCGTCCTCCTCTCCGACCACGGCCAGACGCCGGGCGAGACCTTCGCGGCCCAGTACGGGCTCACGCTGGAGGACCTGGTGCGGGCGGGGTGCGGGCTGCCGGTGCCGCGCCGCGCGGGCCGCACCCGCAGCGGTTCCGAGGCCCGCGCGGCGGCCCGCGCCGCCCTGCACCGCCCCGAGGAGACCCACGAGCGCGAACACGCCCCGAGCCCGTCACCTGCTCACCCCGCGACCGGCCCCGACGACCACCCCGATCCACCCCAGGAACGCCACTTCGACCGCCCCGAGGCGCAGCGGCGGCGGCGGTCGCGACCGATCGTGCTGGGGTCGGGCAACCTGGGGCTGGTGTCGTTCCCCGACGTGCCGCACCGGCTGACGCGCGAGGAGATCGACCGCCGGCACCCGGCGCTGCTGCACACCCTGGCCGAGCATCCCGGCATCGGCTTCCTGCTCGTCCGCTCGGCGGAGCACGGCCCGGTGGTGCTCGGGGCGCACCGCAGCGAACACCACCTCGACACCGGGCGGATCATCGGGACCAGCCCGCTGGAGCCGTTCGGGCCCGGCGCGGCGCAGGCCGTGGCGCGGACCGACGGCTTCCCGCACGTGGCCGACATCATGATCAACTCGGCGTACGACCCGCACGCCGGCGAGGTGCACGCCTTCGAGGGCCAGATCGGCTCGCACGGTGGCCTCGGCGGCGACCAGAGCCACCCGTTCCTGTTCTGGCCGAGCGATCTGACCCCACCCACCACGGACGGCACCGAACTCGTCGGGGCCGAACAGGTCCACGAGGTGCTGCGCCGCTGGCTCGCGGAGGCGGAGCACCTCACGGAGGGCGCCGTGGAGGACGTTGCGGAGGACGCCGCAGGGGAGACGGAGGCCGCTGGCTCCCCCGAGCCCACCGGTTCGACCGGTTCCGCCGTACGGGACGGCGCCCGCTGATCCCACTCGGCGACCCCGCACCGTCCGCGGCTCGGCGACCCCGGGCCGGGGCCGCTGGGGCCACTGGGGCCACTGGGGCCGGCGCCGTGGGTCCGCCCGTCCTGCGTCAGGCGGTCGAGCCGCCGTCCACCACCAGGTCGGCGCCGACGGTGGACGCCGCGTCGTCGGAGGCGAGGTAGAGCACCGCGGCGGCGATCTCCTCGGTCCTGGCCACCCGCCCGTTCGGCACCTGCTCGCGCATCCGGGCGGCCTTCGCCTCCGGGGCCTCGCCCGGCAGCGTCGACATCGGGGTGTCGGTGGAACCCGGGCTGACCGCGTTGATCCGCACCCCCTCGCCGATGTGGTCGAGCGCGGCGTTGCGGGTCAGCGCGCTGACGGCGGCCTTGCTCGCCACGTACGCGGCCAGGTTGCGGCGCCGCGAGTGGGCGCCGAGCCGCGAGGCGATGTTCACGATGGTGCCGCCGCCGTGCGCCCGCATGTGCTGCACCTCGTACTTGAGGGACAGCCAGACGCCCGTCAGGTTGACGTCCAGGATGCGCCGCCAGTCCTCCTCGGCCAGGTCGGCGGCGGGCGTCGCGGGCAGGAAGAGCCCGGCGTTGTTGACGGCGACGTGCAGCCCGTCGAACCGCTGCACGACCTCCCGGACCAGGTGTTCCACCTCGGCCCCCTGCGTCACGTCCGCGGTGACCGCGGCGGCCACGCCGCCGTCCGCCTCGACCAGGGCGACGGTCTCCCGCAGCGACTGCGCGGACCGCCCGGCGACGACGACCCGCGCCCCTTCGCGGGCGAGCGAGCGGGCCACGGCCCGGCCGATGCCCGTACCGCCACCCGTGACGAGTGCGGTCTTGCCGGTGAAGCGTGCGGTCATGAGGGTTGCTCCCTAAGCGTCCGGCATCCCCTGACGGGCGATGCGCGACTTGATATCAGATCGATCGGTCTTGAATGAGGGTGTGTGGAGTGGCGCTCCCGCCCGGTTGGGACCCCGCTGCGTGATCGCGTGACTGGGTGACTGGGTGGCCGGGCGGTGGGGTGGCGTGGTGGTGGGAGGGCGCGCGGTGTCGCCGTGTCGGCCCGTACGGAAGTGGGCGGGGCGGTCGGGCCTGGTGCGGCCGGGGTTGTTGGGGGCGTGGGTGTGGGAGTCGGTCGGGGGCTGCCGATGCCGGTGTCGGGGGTCGGGCCGGTCGAAAGTCAGTCGGTCTCGGCGGCGGTCCCGGGCGGTTCGAGCAGGGCCAGTGCCTGTTCGGCGGCCTCCGTGAGCAGACCGGGCCGGTCGGTCGACCTGCCGATCACGCGAATCCCCTGGAGCAGCACGAGCAGCATCCGGGCCAGCGCCCGCGGGTCCCGCTCGGGCGACAGTTCGCCCTGCGCCCCGGCCCGGATCAGCGCCGAGGTGAGCGCGGTCTCGATGGAGTCCCAGTTGGCCCCGACCCGGCGGGCCATGGCTGGGTCGTGCGGGGCCAGTTCGATCGCCGTGTTGGTGATGAAGCAGCCCCGCCGCTCGTCGTCGGTCGCGGACTCGGCGGCGAACCGGCGCACCACCGCCCGCACGGCCGGCAGCGCGGGCCCCGGCTGGGACAGCTCGGTCACCAGGTCGGGCCCGTGCTGTTCGCCGTACCGCTCCAACGCCTTGGCGTACAACTCGTGCTTGCTGCCGAACGTCGCGTAGATGCTGGCGCGCGCGATGCCGAGGTGCGCCACGAGGTCCGCCATCGACGTCGCCTCGTAGCCGCGCCGCCAGAACAGCTCAAGCGCTGCCTGGAGCGCGGCATCCGGATCGAACTCCTTGGTCCTGGCCACGTGATCGACCTTAGCCCTATTGAGAACGGTCGGTCAATAAAGGTCGAGGTTGATGACGCCGCGCCCCCTGCGCCGCCGGCATCCGCGCCCGCCCGCGTCCCGTTCGGGCATCCGGGCCCGTTCCGGCGCGCACCCTGGGCCCGGTGCCGATTCGTCCGCACAATCGGGCTGCGGGGGAGCACCGGCAGTCGGCGGAAGGAGACCCCATGGAGCGCGGTGCCGAGGGCGGAGCGAGCGTACCGGGCGGGCCGCGGGTCGGGCGGCGGCGGTTGCTCGCCTACGGTGCGGCGGCCGGCGGCGGGCTCGCCGCCCACGGCGTCCCCCTGTTGCCGTTCGCGCAGGTGGGGACCGGCCGGGCGCTCGCCGCGGAACGGCCACCCATCACACCCGCCGCGGAGCGGCCACCCACACACCCTGCACCCGACCCGCGCGCCGTCGCCCTGGAAGAGCGCGCGCTCGCGCTCCACCCGCCCGCCTTCCTGCTGGAGAGCGCCGTGCCGCAGGCGCTCGCCGCGGGGCCCGGCAGTGCGGTGGCGATCGGCGCGGAACACGGCTCGGTCTGCGGGCGGCACGCGCTGCGGTGGGACCACGGGCCCGGCACCCACCTCACCATCACCGCCGACCTGGCCTGGTCGCCCGACCCGTACCGCACCCGGCCGCTCGCCGACCAGGCGTGGCAGGGGACCGTGGACACCTTCGCGGTGTGGATGTACAACGAGCACGCCACCGATGACGCGGTGCGCTTCACCTTCGGGCGGGGCGAGCGCGTCGACTGCTGGTTCGACTTCCGGTTGGACTACACCGGATGGCGTACCGCCTGGCTGCGGTACGCGTACGACCTGCACGGCCACCCGCGCACCGACATGGACACCTGTCGGATCACCGCGCCCCGCCGCAGCGGCACGCTCTGGCTCGATCAGATCCTGCTCAACGTCGCCCTGCGGCCCGACGCACCCTGTCGCGACGCGCAGGTCAACCACATCGGCATCGAGGGCGACGGCTGGGACCAACAGCACTGGCAGGCCCTCTACCTCTTCGACAGGCTGCTCACCCGACACCCCATCGAGACGCCGCCACCCACCGCCGCCGAACGCGCCGGGCTGCGCACCGTGCAGCGCCGCTACCACGACGACTACCTGGCAGGCGGTCCACCGGTCACCGACGCCTACGTGCGCCAACTCACCGAACAAGCAGAGGAGTTGGTGACAGATCGGGCGGTGTTCTCGTTCCAGGGGCAGATCTATCCGCCGCAGCTCGCCGGCGACCTCACCGCCTTCGTCGACGCCGCCGATCTGAAGGAGGTGACCGGGCTGCTCCGCGCCATCGCCCAGGCGCACGACGCGGCAGGCCCCGGCTCCCCGCACGCCACCCCCCTCGGCGCGCTCTACCTGCGGATCGTCCGCAGGCTGCGGGAGCTCGGTTGGGCGTACGGCAGTTGCCAGGGCACCGTCCACCACCTCGGGTTCGCCCTGGTGGGCTACTACGACTCGGTCGTCCTGATGCGCGAAGTGCTACGCGGGGCAGGTCTGTTGGAGGCGGTGCGCGCCGACCTGAGCTGGCTCTCCGGGCTCGGCAGGCTGCGCCGCGGCTTCGACTTCCGCAACGGGCACGGCTCCACCGCCGACATCCTCAACACCACCGTGCGCGGCATGTTCGCGGTGGCACTGCTCCAGGACGGACCGGCCCGCCAGGTGGGCCACCTGCGCGCGCTCAGCGACTGGCTCAGCAGCTACCTGCTGCCCACCGACGGCATCCAGGACGGCCTGAAGGTCGACGGCACCACCTTCCACCACGTCGGCTGCTACCCGGACTACGCCCGCGACGGGTTCACCGGCTGCACCCCCATCGTCTACCTGCTCTCCCGCGGCCCGTTCCGGATCAGCACCGAGGCCCACCAGGCGCTGCGGCACGCCGTGTTGACCCTGCGGATCTTCGCCAACACCCTGCACTGGCCAATCCCGCTCAGCGGTCGCAAACCCGAGGGCACCACGGGCCTCACCCCCGCCCCGTACCAGTGGCTCGCCGTCGCCGGCACCCCGGACGGGCGGCAGTCGATCGACCGCGAGGTCGGCGCGGCCTTCCTGCGGCTGCTGCCGGCCCGCCCCAGCGAACAACAGCGCGCGGTCGCCGCCCGGCTGACCGCCGCCGGGGTGCGCGCCGAACCGTCACCCACCGGCGCCTGGGCGTACAACTACGCCGCGCTCGCCGTGCACCGCCGCGCCGACTGGCAGGTCGTGGTCCGCGGCCACAACCGCTACCTGTGGTCGACCGAGGTGTACGAGGGGGCCAACTGGTACGGCCGCTACAACACCTACGGGCACCTGCACGTACTCCACCGCGGCAGGCCCGTCACCAACGAGGCCAGCGGATTCGTGCAGGAGGGTTACGACTGGAACCGGCGCCCCGGCACCACCACCCTGCACCTGCCGTGGGAGGAGCTGCGGGCCGACCTGACCGGCACCATCGAGGAGATGCTGCTCACCGACGAGGCGTTCGCCGGCGGGCACACCATCGACGGCCGCCACGGCATGTTCGCCATGCGGCTGCACGAACACCCCAAGCACGAGGCCAGCCACCGGGCCCGGATCTCCGTCTTCCTCTTCGACGACCGGGTCATCGCCCTCGGCACCGGCATCGGCAACCGCGACCGGCACCACGAGACCGAGACCACCCTCTTCCAGACCCACCTGGACCGCCCCGACGCCCCCACCCACCTGGGCGACCCGCATCCCCTCACCGCCTTCCCGTACCAGCACCCGGACGGCGTCCTCACCGCCGACACCTGGCTGCTCGACGACAAGGGGCTCGGCTACTACGTCCCGGCCGGCCAGCGGCTGGCCCTCACCCGCACCACTCAGCACTCCCGGCGGCACGGCAACGGGGTACCCACCCGGGGCGACTTCGCCACCGCCTGGCTCCGCCACGGCACCGCGCCGACCGCGGCCCACTACTCGTACGCCATGGTCATCGGGGCCACCCCCGCCACCATGGCCGACTTCACCCGGCGGATGGCCGACCCGGCGAGCGCCCCGTACACGGTGCACCGGGCCGACGACGGGGCCCACGTCGTCACCGACCGGGCGACCGGCATCACCGGCCACGCCGCCTTCGCCGCCGACCGCGGGCTCGGTGCCGGCGGCGGCGTGCCGCGCGCCGTGGACACCCCGGCGCTGCTGCTCAGCCGCCCCGAAGGACCGGACGCGCTGGCCCTCTCGGTCTGCGACCCGGACCTACGGCTCTACCAGGGCCGCGACCCCGACCAGTACGAGGGCGACCGCTACGTCGGCCACTGGAGCCCCTACTCGCGCCCCTGGCTCACCCACCCCAGCCAGGAACACACCCTGCGGGTCAGGCTGCACGGCCGCTGGCGCCTCGCGGCGGGGGAGCGGTGCCGGGCCAGCACGGCGGGCGGCGACACCGTGGTGCACGTGCGCACCGTGCACGGGCGCCCGGTACAGATGCGGTTGGTACGCGGCTGAGCCGGCCGGGGGCGGCAGCGGGCTGCCCCCGGCCCGTTCCGTACGAGAGCCGGGCCCACCGCAGCGAAGTCACCCACCTGCGGGGGAGTCACCCACCCGGGTGGCAGCCAGGGCACCCCCGTGGGAGTCATCCACCTCGTAGCAGCCACCACCCCACAGCCGGCCACTCCACAGCGCGACGACAGCCAACCCGCCCCCGCCGCGGCTACTTCCCGCTGCCGACCTCCACCAGCCCCGACTCGTACGCGGCGATCACCGCCTGGGCCCGGTCGCGGACGCTCAGCTTGCCGAAGACGCTCGTGATGTGGTTCTTCACGGTGGAGACGCTGATCTCCATCGAGTCGGCGATCTGCGCGTTGTCGAGACCGACCGCCATCAGCCGCCACACTTCCAGCTCGCGCGGGGTCAGGTCGCCGACCGTGGCGGTGACGGCCCGGGGGCGGTGCGGAGCGCGTACGTAGGTGGAGATCAGCCGGGTCAGCAGGCGGGGGGCGACCGCCGCTTCGCCGCCGTGCACCACCCGGACCGCGGTGACCAGCTCCTCCGGGGAGATGTCCTTGGGCAGGAACCCGGCGGCGCCGGCACGCAGCGCGGAGACCACGTACTCGTCCATGTCGAAGGTGCTCAGGGCCAGCACCCGGCACTCCGGGAGCTCAACGGCCAGCCGCTCGGTCGCGGCCACCCCGTCCATGACCGGCATCCGGATGTCCATCACCACCACGTCCGGCCGCAGCTCCTGCGCGAGGGCCACCGCCTCCGCGCCGTCGGCCGCCTCGCCGACCACGTCGAAGGCCGGATCGGGGGTGAGGATGAGCGCCAACCCGCGCCGCACCAGCGGCTGGTCGTCCGCGATCAGCACCCTGATCACCGGCTGGTCAACGGTCCCGCTCATCCCAGTGCCACCCCTTCGTCCGCGGCGAGCGGCAACCGGGCCGACACCCGGTACCCACCCTCGTCCCGCGGCCCGGTCTCCAACGTGCCGCCGTGCAGCACGACCCGCTCCCGCATACCGACCAGACCGTACCCGGAACCCGAACCGAAGCCCGTACCGCCGCCGTCCCCGTCGTCCGTGACCTCGACGGCCACCGCGCCCTCCTCGTAGGTGAGCCGCACCTCGGCCCGCGCCCGGCCCGCGTACTTGCGTGCGTTCGTCAGCGCCTCCTGCACGATGCGGAACACCGTCAGGCCCACACTCGGCGGCAACGGGCGCTCCGCCCCCCGCACGTCCAGCTCGGCCGGCAACCCGGCCCGGCAGGACTCCGCGACGATGCGCTCCAGGTCGCCGACGCCCGGCTGCGGTTCCGTCGGCGCCTCCTCCACCTCGTCGCCGGCCCGCAGCACGTCGAGGAGTTGGCGCATCTCGCGCAGCGCCATCCGGCCCGACCCCTCCAAGGTGATCAGCGCCTCCCGGACCACCTCCGGGTCACGGTCCAGGTTGGCGCGGGCGCCACCGGCCATGAGCTGCATGGTCGTGATGTGGTGGGCGACGATGTCGTGCAGTTCGCGGGCGATCCGACGCCGCTCCTCGGCCACCGCACCGTCCGCCCTGCGCTGCTCCTTGGCCGCCTGGTCCCGGTGCCAGTAGTTCACCACGGCGGCGGCGATCAGCACCATGATCGCGCCGGCCGTGTTGGCCGAGACGTCGATCGCGTTCGGCAGCGGCCACGCCCGCTGCCGGACCACCGAGCACACCACCGTCGCCACGGTGGCCACCATGACGAACGGGGGCCGCTGGGTGCGCGCCACCGTGTACAGGGCGACCGCCAGCGTCGCGTTGAAGTGCTGGGTCACCGGCACGGTCAGGTTGAGGAGCAGACCGAGCGCCAGCACCGCCAGCAGGGTGAGCCGCGGATAGCGCCGCCGCACCAGCAACGGCACCGCGGCCAACACCGTCAGCAGGCACCCGTCCACCGGGACGAACCCCACGTCGTCCTGCATGGTGATGGTGAAGCCGACCAGGTCGAGCACGCCGGCCCCGGCGGCGACCAGCGCGTCGCCGCGGGACCAGGGCCGACCGTCCGCCTCCGGGGGCACCACGAAGGCGCGCGGGGCGGGGCGCGATCTCGACATGTCGCTAGGTCCTTTCCGACACCCCTGCTGACCGCTGCCGGTACGTCGTGCTGAGGGAGCTCCCCTCCATTTTGCCCTGACCACCAGCCTCCCCCGCTGGTCAGCGAGGTGACTCGGGTCTAGGACCAGGGTCCTGGTCGACCCCGGCCACCGGGCTCAGCTCCCAGGCCCCTTTTCGTCCCGTGCTCGGACGATCCGGGCGCGGGGCGCTGGTGAGCTTGGAGTGGCCGGGAGAACTCGGCACGACACCGCTACCGGAGGACACAGTGATCCGAGCCTTGACCGGGTTCTCCACCCGCAATCCCTGGAAGGTCATCGCCCTGTGGGCGGTGGTCGGGATCTTCCTGACCCTGGTCAGCCAGGCCCTGATCTACCGCGTCACCCAGTCGCAGAGCGGCGACTTCCTGCCGGCGAAGTACGACTCGGCCGCCGCGCTCAAGGTCGCCGAGGAACGGTTCGGGGTGAAGCCCGACGCCAACGCGGTGACCGTGCTCGTCGCCCGCAGCGACGGCAAGCCACTGACCGGGCCCGACGAGCGACGCATCGGCGACCTGGCGAAGAAGCTCGGCAGCACCCGGTTGGAGATGCCCGAGCCGTCCGAGGACACCCCCGACTTCCTCGCCGAGGACTACGCGCAGACCCCCAAGGTCAGCACCGCCCTGGTGGCGCCCGACCGGGCCTTCGAACTGCTCTCCGTCCAGCTCACCGGCAACTCCTCCGACCCGGCCATGCAGGACCTGTACCGGGCCTTCCGGGACGACACCAAGGAGGACTTCGCCAAGCAGGGGCTGCGCACCGGGTTCACCGGCGGCCTCGCCGACCTGGTCGACACCGGCGACGCCCAGGAGGACACCGAGAAGATCGTCGGCATGGTCATGATGGGGCTGATCGTCCTCATCAACGTGCTGGTCTTCCGCAGCGTGCTCGCCGCCATCATCCCGCTGCTCGCCGTCGTCATCGTCGGTGGTGCCGCGGCCGGTGCGGTGGTCGGCGTGGCGCTGATCACCGACATCAAGCTGGACACCTCGACGCCCAGCATGATCAGCGTGGTGCTGATCGGCATCGGCATCGACTACTTCCTGTTCCTGCTGTTCCGCTTCCGCGAACAGCTCAGGGCCCACCCGGACCGGCCGGCGCGCGCCGTCGCGACCGAGGTCAGCGCCCGGGTCGGCACCGCCATCACCTCGGCCGCGCTGACCATCGTGGCCGCGTTCGCCACCCTGGGCATCGCCAGCTTCGGCCAGTTCCGGGTGCTCGGCCCGGCCATCGCCGTCTCGGTGCTGGTCATGCTGCTGGCCAGCCTCACCCTGATGCCGGCGCTGCTCGCGGTCACCGGGCGCAAGATGTTCTGGCCCTCGCGTTCGCTCAAGCGCGAGCCGCGCGCCGGGCTCGCCGCCCGCATCGGTGACCTCGTCGCCCGCCGTCCCTTCGCCCTGGTGGTGGCCTCGGTGGCGCTGCTCGGCGCGCTGACCGCCGGCCTGGTCGGCATCAAGATGGACTTCGACACCAGCAGCGGCAACCAGGACACCCCGGCCGCCGCGACCGCCAAGGAAGTCTCCCGCGCGCTGCCCGCCGGCGTGTCCGACCCGACCACCGTCTACGTCACCACCGACCGCGGCAAGCACCTGACCACCGGGCAGGTCGCCCCGCTGTCCGCCGCGCTCGCCAAGGTCGACGGCGTCGGCCAGGTCGGCAAGGTCGAGCTCAACGAGGAGCGCGACGCCGCCCGCCTCGACCTCTACCTCACCGCTGACACCCAGAGCAAGAAGGCCCGTGACCTGGTCGAAGGGCCGGTCCGGGACGCGGTGGCGCAGCACACCCCCGACGGGCTTGAGGCCCACGTCGGCGGTACGGCGGCGATCTTCGCCGACGTCGCCACGGCCGTCGACCACGACCTGAAGATCGTCTTCCCGGTCGCCGCGGTCCTCATCGCGCTGATCCTGCTGATGCTGCTGCGCAGCCTGCTGGCACCGGCGATGCTGATGCTCGCGGTGGGCCTCGGCTTCGCCGCCACGCTCGGCGCCTCCACCCTCTTCTTCCAGCACCTGCTGGACAAGCCGGGCGTCAACTTCATCCTGCCGCTGGTGCTGTTCCTGTTCGTGGTCGCGCTGGGCACCGACTACAACATCCTGATCAGCGACCGCATCCGGGAGGAGATGGAGCGGCCGGGGCCGGCCCGGGCCGCGGTGGCCCGCGCCGTGCGGCACACCGCGCCCGCCATCGCCACCGCCGGCGTCGTCCTCGCCGCCTCCTTCGGCAGCCTCGCCGTCAACGTGGTGCCCTCCACCCAACAGATCGGCTTCGCCACCGCGCTGGGCATCATGCTCTCCGCGTTCGTCCTGTCCGTCGTGCTCGTGCCGGCGCTCGCCGCCCTCCTCGGCCGCAGCACCTGGTGGCCGATCAGGCCCGACCGCAAGCCGCGCCACGACGACCAGTACGGGGTGCCGCAGCAGCACGAGCCGTACGCGTACCAGCAGCAGCCCTACCAGCAGGCCCAGTACCAGCAGCAGCCGTACCAACAGGCTCAGTACCAGCAGACCCAGTACCAGCAGCACCCCTACCAGCAGCACCAGCCGCAGTCCCACCCGCAACAGCAGCCGTACCAGCGGGACACCTCCACACCCTGACGCGGACCCGGCCCGGGCGGGCGTGCTCCCCGCCGCCCCGCCGCAGGGCGGGAGTCACCCGGCCCGCGGCGCCGGCCGAGCCCTCGTGGCCCGGCCGGTGCCGCGGGCTCAGACGCGTTCGCCGACCGGGGAGCGCTCGGCGGGTACCAGCGGCGCCCGGTCAGCGGTGGTGGTGGACGCGGGCTCGGCGGAGCCGGCGGGGGCAGCCGCTGCGGGCACGGGCCCGGTGGCGCCGGCCGCCGCGACGGGCTCCGTACGGCCACCGGTCGGGCCGCCGTCGCCACCTGCGCCGCCCGAGCCGGCCCGGGGCACCGAGTAGCGGCGCATGTCGTCGATGCCGCGCCGCAGCGCCCCGCGCAGCCAGGAACCCAGCGGGCGCTCCACGCAGCGGTGCAGCAGCCAGGCGGCCACCAGCATCACCCCCACCACCAGCAGCACGAGGTAGGGCGCGGGCAGCAGCCCGCGCAGCCAGTGGATCATCGTCAGGCCGATGTACATGTGCACCAGGTACAGCGGGTACGTCAGCGCCCCCGCCGTCGCCAGCCACCGCCACTGCACCCGGTCAAGGGCGCCCAGCGCGATCAGCGCCAGCACGGCGAAGGCCAATGTCACGATCAGGTGGGCCGGCCAGTGCGCGATGGGTTGCTTGGCGCCGGCCAGGTTGTCCCCGATGCGCTCGCCGAGGTGGTGGTGGGCGAGCAGCAGCGACACCAGCACGATGCCCCACAGCAGTGCGGTGGGGCGGAACCTGTGCATCAGGTAGAAGGCGATGCCGGCGACGAAGTACGGCGAGTACAGCGGCATCGCCCACATGTCGAGCAGGGTGTTGTCGGCCGTCGGGGCGATCACCGCAGCGGCCGTCCAGATCCCGCAGAACATCACGCACTTGCGGTACGTCACCCCGGTGGCCACCACCACCGCGAACAGCGCGTAGAACTTCAACTCGATGAACAGCGTCCAGTACACGCCGTCCACGTCGGAGACGCCCAGGCCCTGCTGGAGCATGGTCAGGTTGGTGAACACCTGGTCCCAGCCGTCCACTTGGCGCACCTGCGGCCACACCGTGACCACCAGCGCCGTCAGCAGGACTGCAACCCAGTACGCCGGGTAGATGCGGGAGACCCGGGAGACCACGAAGTCACCGAGCGAGCGCCCCCAGGTGCTCATGCAGATGACGAACCCGCTGATGAGGAAGAACACCTCGACGCCCAGCCAGCCGTAGCGGGCGTAGGCGTGCAGGGAGGGGAAGACGGCCCGCGGGTTGTTCTCCCAGCCGCCGTACAGCGCCACGTAGTGGAAGAGCACCACCATCAGGGCGGCGATCAGGCGCAGCGCGTCGAGCACGTAGAGTCTGGGCGCCGACCGCAGGTGGTGGGTCGCCCCGCCATCGACATCGCCTCGGTCGGCGTCGCGCATATCGTCTTCCCCTCCTCGGAGCCCGGGCCGCCGGGCACGGCGACCATTCCGGGCATGTTGACATGCCAGGAGCCCAGCTCGCCGCAGCCGGTCCGGATGTCATACGTCCGATGTCGGATGGGGCTGCCAGACCCATGGCGCGGCGCCTGCCCCCATGCCGACGACGCACACCTGCTGATCCGCACCCGCCACCAGCGCACTGGCCCCCACCGGCAGCGGACCGGCCGGCGCCCGGTGCGGCACGGCACCGGCCGTCAGCCCCTTCTGCACCTGCATCCGGCCGTCCTCGGCCCGCCCGACCAGCAGCACGGCGTCCGTACCGCGGCGCCCGGCCACGGTCAGCGCCGTTATCGGCCCGTACCCGTCGAAGTGGCGCAGCGCGGTGCCGTGCAGCTCCCGCCCGTCGATGGCCGCTCGCGGCCCGCCGTCCCCGGCCGCCGTCGCCAGCCGGTACGCGAGCGGGCTCGGCGCGGCCGGTGCCCGGTAGACCAGGGCCAGCGTGCCGTCCGGTGCCAGCGCCACGCCCGGCTGGTGGCTGGGCTGCGGCAGCCCGGTCAGCGGCTGGAAGTAGACCGGGCCGCCCGGCGCGTCCTGCGTCCAGTGGTGCACGGAGTCGTGCCCGGCGGCGAACACGTGCACCCGCTGCTGCCGGTCCACCACCGCGGACAGCCCGTCCTGCACGCCGTCGCCGCCCAGGTCCTGCCACGGCCCCCAGGCCCCGTCCGCCGCCCGCACCCGGGTCGCCAGGCCCTTGGCCGCGGTACGGGCGAACAGGTGCACCCGGCCGTCCGCCGTGGCCAGGGCCACCGGCGTGCCGACCCGTCGGCCCCGCACCGGCCGCTGCTCCGGGGTGCCGAGACTGCGCCAGGGTCGCCAGCCGCCGCCGGGCGTGCGCTGTTCGAGCGCCACCAGCTCCCGTACGTTGCCGCCGCCCTGTCCTTCCAGGTGGGTGAACCGCAGCCCGAACAGCACCACCCGGCCCGCGGCATCGGTGACCTGCGCCAACGCCGGCGCGAGCGGCCCGCCCCCGAGGTTCTGCGGCGCCGCCCAGCGCCCGCTGCCCGGCGCCGTCTCGCGCCAGCGCGCGGCCTGGAGGCCGAGCACGCCGTACGCCTCAAGCCGGCCCGCCGCATCGGTGCGCACCGCGACCTGGGGGCCCGGGTAGCGGTGGTGCGTGGAGCGGACCCAGCCCTTGCGGCTGCGCAGCGCCCGGCCCTGGCCCTGGCCGTAGTCGCCGCAGCCGGCCGGGTTGCCGCACTCCCAGCGCGGGTCGCCGCCGTAGGCGTCCACCAGGCGGAGCTTGCGCTGGACGACGCTGGGCGGCAGGTTGTGCGGCCAGCGCTGGTTGTAGTAGCCGCGGAAGGCGAGGGTGGTGAAGCGCGGTGCGCGGTGGTCGCGTCGGGTGGCGTCGGCCACCCACTGGGACATGGCCTTCCAGGTGAACAGCGCGGTCGGGGTGTGGTCGCGGTGGTCGGAGCAGGAGCCGTAGTCGTTGTCCTTGGGGTGGTCCGCGTCGTGGGTCTGGAACTCCGGGTCCGGGTCCATGGTGTGGATCACCGTCGGCCGGCACTCGGCCATGATCGCGGCGAGCACGTCGACCAGGGTGTCGTGGTGGTAGCGGCTCACCGTCCGGCACGGCGACCCGGTGGCCACCAGGGTCTGCATGACCGCGCCGGCCTTGGACCACAGTGCGGGCAGCCGGACCCGCCCCGGCGAGAGCATCGCCAGGTTGAGGAAGATCAACTGGATCCGGTGCTGGCCGTGCACGAGGACGTCGCTCTCGGCCCGCACCCCGCCGGGCAGGTCGATCACCGAGGTCTGCCAGGCCGTGAACGCGTCGACGCCGATCATGGTGGCGTACGCCTGCCGCAGGCCCTGGTGCCGGGCGGCGGAGTAGGCGGCCTTGTCGAGCACGGGCCGGTCCATGCCGGGCACCCAGTTCTTGCCGATCGCCTCGCCCGCGGTGACGTAGACCGACACCACCGGCACCCCCGCGCGCACCAACTGCTCCGCGTCCGGGTTCATGAAGTACAGGTCGTCGTCCGGGTGCGCCATGACCTGGAGCAGCAGCGGTTTGCCGGCCGTGGTGTAGGCATCGGTCGCGCTCGGGTCCACGGCCCGGACCGGGGGGCGGGCGGGCCGTGGCGTCCCGGAACCGCCGCCCGCGCAGCCGGCGGCGGCAGCCGCGGTGACCGCGGCGATGCCGGCCAGCGCCGACCGTCGCGCTATCCCCTTGTGGGCGATGTTGTGCACCTGAGTGGCCCTGTGTCGTTCCTCGGCGGCCACCTGAAGGCCACCCTGGCATGCAGAGAGATGCCCTGGCGATCATCGAGGTTGCCCGCCGGGTCGCCCAAGCCCGTCACGTATCGAAAAACTGTCCGAATCTGTCCCGATCTGTACGGGAAGAGGCATGCGGGTGCGGTGGGTGAGCGCTGCGCGGGGAGTGGTGTGGAGTGCGGGGTGGGGCGCGCGGTTCTGTCCGCGGGGCCGCGGGGGAGACGGACGGTCCGGTTCCGGTGGGCGGCGTGACGGCGCCGGTGGTCCCGGAGAGCGGCCGGGACCACCGGCGCGGGCCC
>NZ_JBLIWA010000001.1:121844-314176 GCF_047525675.1 Streptomyces sp. 796.1
CCCCCCCCCCCCCGGGCCCGCCCGCACGGGGCGGGCCGGGACGGGTGGTGCGGGGTGAGGCGGGTGGGACGGTGCCGGGTGGGGTGGGTGCGGCCGGCGTGCGGGGGGCCCGGGCGCGGCGTGGGCTGGCGCGCGGGACGGGGCCGGTGCGGCCGGACCGGCGCTGACGGGGGTCCGCCCCGGCCGCCGCGGGTCAGCCGCGCAGTGCGCTCTTGGCCTGCCAGTCGCTCCAGCTCAGGTTCCACTCGCCGAAGCCGTTGTTGGGCGCGATCAGCCCCTTGGTCTCCTGGCCCTTGATCTCGAACGGGTCACCCACCCGCACCTCGCGGTAGAGCGTGGCGGCGTCCGCGTCGCTCATCCCGATGCAGCCGGAGCTGTGGTTGGCCCGGCCGAAGTAGGCGGCGTTCCACGGCGCGGCGTGCGCGTACGTGCCCGACCAGCTCAGCCGCATCGAGTAGTCGACCATCTTGTTGTACGAGTTGCCGAGGCCCACCGTCTCGGAGTTCATGTTGATGGTGCCCTCCTTGGACATCAGCACCGTGGTGCCGCGCCAGGACGCCTTGTCGCCGCCGGGCGTGCCGCCGGAGACCGGGATGGTGCGCACCTGCTGGCCGTCCCGGGTGAGGGTGAGCTGGTGGTTGTCCAGGTCCACGCTGACCACCTGGCGCGGGCCGATGGTGAAGTCCGTCGCGTAGTCGCGGACGAAGTAGCCGCCGGCCGAGCCCGAGTTGACGCCGGCGAGCTGGGCCGCGAGCTTCACCTTGGTGCCGGGCTGCCAGTACTCCTTGGGCCGCCAGTCCACCCGGTCCTTGCCCGACCAGTCCTGCATCCAGCCCCAGGACCCCTCGGTGTTGTTCGACGTCGTCACCTTGAGCTGCTTCTCGACCGCGGCCTTGTTCTGCACGGGGTGGTCGAAGACGATCGATATCGGCTGGGCGACGCCCACCGTGCCGCCCGCGCCGGGCCGCCAGTCCAACTTGTTGACCTTGCCCGCGGCGACCGTGCGGAAGGTGGCGGTCTTGGTCGCCTCGGCCCCGCCGGTGCCCTTGGAGTGCGCGGTGACGGTGTACGCGGCGCTCGGCGCCGTCACCCGGTCCGAGGTCCAGGAAGTGCCGTCCTTGGCGAGCTTCCCGGTCAGCTTGGTCCCCTTGGCGTCGGCGACCGTCACTTCGGTCAGTTCGCCGTTCTCCGCCGTGACCTTGACCTGCTGGCCGGCCGGGACCTTGGTGCCGCTCAGGTTGACCGCGACGGTGGCCGGCTTGTCGGACTTCGCGTCCGCGTCCGCGCTGGAGCAGGCGCTGAGCGCGGCGGCAGCCAGCGCGGCGGTGCCGGCGAGGGCGACGGTACGACGGCTCTGCGGGGAGAGGCGGCGGTATGAGCGGGTGGCGTCGAACATGGCGGTTCCTCCGTGCGCTGGCTGTCGACGGGATAGAGCGCCTCGCCGGCTCGTCGGTTGCCGTGCGGGCCGGAAAACTGCGTAACAGCGCTGTCACAGCCGCCGGCGGGCGAACGCGCCGCGGCTGCCGGGGCGGCCCGTCCGTGTGCGCGCCGGTCCGCCTGTCGCCGGTCCGTCGGGGCGGCTGGTCCGCGGGGGTGGCTGGCCCGGCAAGGGGGCCGGTTTGCCGGGCGGCCGGTCCGCCGTTCGGCGCGCGCCGGGCGGCCGGTGCGCTGACCGAGGGGCCAGCCGCACAGCGCACGGGCCCCGCCGCCCCGCCGGTCGAGGGCCCCGGTGGGTCGGGGCCGGCGCGTCGGCGGGGCCTGCGGGGCCCGGGGCGTACGGGGGCTACCGCGAGGTGAGCAGCCCGCGGTGCAGCCGGTTGATGATGCGGGCCAGCAGGCGCGAGACGTGCATCTGGGAGATGCCGAGCTGCTCGCCGATCTGCGCCTGGGTGAGCTCCTCGACGAAGCGCAGGTGCAACAGGCGCCGCTCGCGCGCGTCGAGCTCGGCGATGAGCGGGGCCAGCGACTGGAAGTCCTCGATCAACTCCATCGCCGGGTCGTCCATGCCGATGAAGTCGGCGAGGGCCGCCGCGCTGTCCTGGTCGTCACCGCTGATGGCCGCGTCCAGTGAGGCGGAGTGGTAGCCGTTGGCCGCCACCCGGGCCTCGATCACCTCTTCCTCGGTCATCTTCAGGGCCTCGGCCAGCTCGGCGACCGTCGGCGAGCGGCCCAGCCGCCCGCTCAGCTCCTCGGTCACCTTGGCCAGCTCCACCCGTGCTTCCTGGAGCCGCCGCGGCACGTGCACCGCCCAGGTGGTGTCCCGGAAGAACCGCTTGATCTCGCCCACGACGTAGGGCACGGCGAAGGTGGGGAACTCCACCTCGCGTGAGAGCTCGAACCGGTCGATCGCCTTGATCAGGCCGATCATGCCGACCTGGACGATGTCCTCCATCTCGTCGGCGCGGTGCCGGAACCGCTTGGCGACGTAGCGCACCAACGACATGTTGATCTCGATGAGCGTGTTGCGCGCGTACTGGTGCTCCGGGGTGCCTTCTTCCAGGCTCGCCAGCCGGTCGAAGAACAGCTTGGACAGCGACCTGGCGTCCTTCGGCGCGAGCTTGTGGGGCTCGGCGAGCAAGGGCAGGTCCACCCCGGGATGAGTGACGTCCGCGCTGGTCGGCGCGGTGCGTGCGGGCTCGGTCGCCGTCGTGCCCAGCACGTGGGACATGACCTGTGCCGTCATGGGTCCTCCCCGAAATCCGCAGACGCTGACCGCCGGGTTCGGCGGCGAAGCAGCGCCTACCCACCCGTAACCACGTCATGCCCCCCGATTTTCCGACCGCGCTGATCCCCTCTCAACAGGGCGCGCCGGCACGGAAGATGGCCTGCTGGCGCACGCCCCCGGCACATCCGGGTGCTTGTACTGCCCCGGTGCGGGCAACCGCACCATGAGGAGGCCCGCACGCCCGGGAGTGAAAAGAACGCCGCGCGGGGGCAACCAAAAGGCCCCGCCGCGACGACTGGGACAACGACCGCGACGGCAGCGGTCGGCAGCGGGCGACCGTGAGCGACAACGGAACGCAGCACCGGTCCGTCAGACGAACCGGGTGACACTGCGTCAGTACGGGGGTGAGGGGTGTGACGTCAGCGAAGGACAGTCCGGTACGGCCGCGGCGCGGCTTCCGGCGGGCGGTCCCGCGGACCGCCGGCGAGGCCCGCCAGTGGGTGACCGAGCTGGTGCGGCGGTGCCACCCCGTGCCCAGCGACGCGGGCCGCGAGAGCGACGCCCTGGCCGATCCGCTGCTGGTCACCTCGGAACTGGTCACCAACGCCATCCGGCACGGCGGCGGCGTCACCGGCTTCTGGATCGCGCTCGACGCGGGCGTGCTGCGCCTCGGCGTACGGGACCACAGCGACGCGGTGCCCCGCGTCAGGCCGCGCGAGAGCGCCGCCGCGGTGCCCGTCGGTGGCTACGGCTGGCCGCTGGTCTGCCGGCTGGCCAGTGAGGTCGACATCCTGCCCTGTCCGGGCGGCGGGAAGGAGATCCGGGTGGCGCTCCCCCTGCCCTGGCAGCCGCTGACCTGAGTGCCCGACCCGGGCGCCCGTCGTGAGCCCGGGCCCCGAGTCACCGCCCCGAACCCCGGCGCCGAGTCCCGAGCCCAGGCCCCGAGCCCAGGCCCTGCGCCTCCGCCCCGAACCCCGGGGCCGGACCCGGCCGACGGTCCGGCCGGCGCTCCGGCCGACAGGGTGGGACGGCCGGTGCGATCCCACCCCGCGAGGGCCAGGGGTGGCGAACGAACAGGGTTGGTCGTTGCGCGTACGGGTTCGCACGCTTGGCGGTCAGTTCCGGGCATCTACCGGGTGCATCCTGAGCGGCGGGGGCATCCTGAGGCCATGGCGGAGATGGGCGAGAACGTACCCGCGTACCGGATGATCAAGGTCTCCGGGCCGGAAGGACCGGTGGAGGCCCTCGCGGACGTCGAGGCGTGGCGGGCGCGTGCGACGTACCCGGAGGTGCTCGGTCTCGGCGGGCCGGTGTTCGGCCTGGCGCGGGAGTGCGAGACCGGCGGCTGGGAGGTGATCGACTCCTTCACCGGCCACACCCCGCAGGACTGCCGCGACGACCTGGGCGCCCACTTCCGCAGGCTCGCCAAGCAGCGGGCCGCGGAGGGCGAGACCGAGGCGCAGGTGGAGTGCCTGCGGATGGCCGAGCGGCTGGAGTGGGAGGCGTTGGACGAGCTGACCGTCCTGGGCGCCCGCTACCGGGTGGTGCGGGCCGAGCGCTTCATCCGCTCGGGCCCCGACGGCCCCGAACCGCCCCGGCCGTCGGACCCCGACCCGGCCGAACCCGGCGAGGCACACCGGATCACCCGCCCCGTGGAGGGCTTCGTGATGGACCCGGCCCAGGCCACCGCAGCCGCCGAGGGCGCCCTCAAGATCGAACTGCTCTCGCTGGTCTGCAAGGCCGGCTCCGTACCCGATGACGTGCGGGACGACTCGGTGCGCGCCTCCCGGACCCACCCCGGTGGCGTGCTGCTGCCGGCCAGCTTCATGACGTCCGAGCGCAGGGACGGCCGTTGGGTGCCCGACTCCAGCGGGGTGGAGGCCACCCCGCAGCAGGCGCGCGACGGCCTGGCGATGAGCCTGCGGGTGATGATCCCGTGGCGGCTCGGCCTCAGCGACCAGGAGCAGCAGCCGTACGCGAGCGCGGCCGACCGGCTCGACGAGACCCGGGCCGACGAGCTTGAGGTGGCGGGGCGGCACTTCCGGGTGGTGCGCGTGGAGCGACTGGTGCGCATCGGCCCGGACGGACCCGAGGGCCCCCGCCCCTCCGACCGCGACCCGCACGCACCCACGTTGATGTCGCGGGAGGCGGCACAGGCGTACGCCGACGCGGACGAGGACGTGCTCCCGGAGGAGACCGAGGCGGAACGCCGCCTGCACGAACTCCTTGAGGCCGAGATCGCCCGCCACCGCGCCCGCCGCCGCAAGGAGTGACCGTCCCGCCGGGCCGCCCGACCCACCCGCCGCCCACATGCCGGACGCCGCCCGTGCGCCCGCGGCGAACACCGCAACCCCGCCCCGTACGAGACCCGCGGCCCCCGTACGGCCCATGCACCCCCTCGGACGCACCCGCCCCGCAGACCACCTCGACGGGCGCCCCGGCCGGTCCCGTGCGGCGGCCCGTACCGTCGCCCCCGCCGCTGACCAGCACCCCCCGCACCGGCCCCGACCCGGCGGCCGGGGCCCGGCGGGTGCGTGGCCCGCCGGGCCCCTCGCACCGCGCCGGCTCCGGGCCGGTCGGGCGGCCGGCGGGGAGCCGGTGGCGCGGAGCGGGTCGGCCCGGGGCGCGACCCGGGGTACACAGGATGGCCAGGGCAAGTCCCGGCCGTTGAACATTGCAGAAGAGCGACATACGCTCGCTCTTCCAACAACCACCTCGAACAGCCACCCGTGGATGGCGCCCGGGCGGCGCACCCGCCGTCTGACCGGCACACTCATAAGCAGCACGGCGGCCGGGGCGCGATGGGAGGCCAGCACGGTGAACGACGGCAGCCGCACTCGGCGCCTGACCAGTCGGCTGGCCACGCAGAGCGCCGCCCGCGGACGGGCCGCGGCACGCCGCCGGCTGCGCGCCAGCCGGGCGACGGGCGAGACCGCGACCCAGTTCACCGCCCGCTCCAAGCTGGCCTGGCTGGCCACCGCGAGCACCCGCATCGGCACCACGCTCGACCTGGAGCGCACCGCACGGGAACTGGCCGAGTTCGTCGTCCCCCAGTTGGCCGATGCGGTCGCGGTGGATCTGTTGGAGTCCGTGCTGCACGGCGAGGAGGGCGACCGCGGCGCCACCGGCGGCGTGCTCGCCGCCCGCCGGGCCATCGCCGTCAAGGCCGTCGACGCGCTGGCCGACCTCGAACCCTCCCCGGTCGGCGAGATCATCGTGCGCGACGAGACGCACCGCGAGACGCTGCTGACCACCGTCTGCCTGGCGCAACGCAAGCCGGTCCTGGTCTCGCGGATGACCGACCGGGACTTCGAACGGGTCGCCTCCACGGACAGCGCCGCCGACAAGATGCGCCGCGGCGGCGTGCACAGCTACCTGGCCGTGCCGCTGATCGCCCGCGGCCTGCTGCTCGGCAGCGCCGACTGCGTACGGGCCGGCGACAGCCCCCCGTTCACCACCACCGACCTCGCACTGGCCGAACAGTTGGCGTCCACCGCGGCCGTGTTCATCGACAACGCCAGGCTGTACGGGCGCGAGCGCGAACACGTGGTCTCGCTGCAACGCAGCCTGCTGCCGCGCGCCGCACCGCACACCCCGGGCCTGGCCGTGCACGCCAGCTACGCACCGGCCGCCGACGCCCGCGGGGTGGGCGGCGACTGGTACGACGTGATGGCGCTGCCCAGCGGGCGGAGCGCGCTGGTGGTCGGCGACGTGATGGGCCACGGCGTCACAGCGGCGGCCACCATGGGCCGGCTGCGCACCGTCGCCCGCACCCTGATGATGCTCGACACCGCGCCCGACCGCGTCCTGGCCCGGCTCGACCTGGCCACCCGCGACCTGGAGGACGACCAGGTCGCCACCTGTCTGTGTGCCGTCTTCGACCCGGCCGACAACACGTACACGCTGGCCAGTGCCGGTCACCCGCCGCCCCTGCTGGTGGCGGCCGACGGCAAGGCCAGCTACCTGGAGGTGCCCACCGGGGCGCCGCTGGGGGCCGGCGTGATCCCGTACGACCCGCTGCGCATCCGCGTCGCGCCGCAGAGCCGGCTGATCTTCTACACCGACGGACTGATCAAGACCAGGGACGACGACAGCGACACCCAGTTCGGACGGCTGCTCGGCACGGTGGCGCAGATGCCCTCGGACCGGCTGGACGACGGCAGCCTGCTGGCCGCGCTGCCCGGCAGTGACCAGCGCTTCGACGAGGCGGTGCTGCTGACCGCGGCGACCGCCGCGCAGCCGCCGGAGCGGCTGACCGTGTGGGACCTGCCGCCGGACGGGACCGCGGCCTCCATCGCCCGCCGCCACGTCACCCGCGAGCTCGAACGGTGGGGCCTGTCGGCCCTCGCCGACGTCAGCGAACTCATCGTCAGCGAACTGGTGGGCAACGCCCTGCGGTACGGGCAGGGCCCCGGCCAACTGCGGCTCATCCAGTACGAACGCCTCATGATCGAGGTCTCCGACCGGGGCCCCGACCTCCCGCAGATCCAGCACGCCGACGTCAGCGACGAGGGCGGGCGCGGGTTGCAGCTCATCAACATGCTCTGTCGCCAGTGGGGTTCCTGCCGCACCCCCACCGGCAAGATCGTCTGGGCGGAGCAGGACGTACCGCAGTAGTGGTCCGGGCGGGGCGGAGCCCGCCGGCCCGCGTGGCGACGCCCGCGGCATGACCTCGCAGGTAATCGACCGGGCCCCGGGCTGCCCGGCAGAGTGAGGGCAACGGGACCCGGTCCGGCGCACTCCGGATCGGGCCCCGGTCACGATGCCCGCTCTCCAGGAGGAATGCCATGAGCCAGCCCACCACCGCCGCGATCGACTACCAGGCGGCCGTCGACCGGTACTTCGCCGCCTGGAACGCCACCGACCCGGCCGAGCGCCAGCGGGCCGTGGCCGCCGCCTGGGTCGAGGACGGCTCGTACACCGACCCGTTCGCCGACGTCAGCGGCCACGACCAGCTCGCGGCCGTGATCGCGGGGGCGCAGCAGCAGTTCCCCACCTTCAGCTTCCGGCTGGTGGCCGCCGCCGAAGGGCACCACCACACCGCCCGCTTCAGTTGGGAGCTGGTCTCCGAGACCGACGGGTCGGCGCCGGTGGCGGGATCCGATGTGGCGGTGTTCGCCGAAGACGGCCGCATCCGCGCCGTTTACGGCTTCGTCGACCGGGCACCCGGCGCCTGAACCGGGACGCTCCCGGGCGGGCACGGGGCCGCCCGGGAGCCGGCTGACGGGGGGCACGGGCCGCGGGCTACGGGCCACATCGCGGGGGCGCGGGTACTACGGGGCGCGGCGCCGCGGGGTTCCGAGGGCGCGGCCCTACCCCAGCACCTCGCGCAGATAGGCCGCCGTCTCCTGGTTGCCCGGCAGGAAGGTCTCCACGGCCAGCTCGGACACGGTCACGTCCATCGGCGTGTTGAACGTGGCGACGGAGGAGATGAACGACAGCACCCGGCCCTCGTGCTCGATGACCATCGGCAGCGCGAACGGCAGGTTCCCGATGGTCTCCGGCGGCTCGTCGGGGCAGTTCTCCGGCAGCGGGTAGGCGCTGACCTCCTCGTACAGCGTGCGCAGCGGCTCCGACCTGAGCAGGGCCAGTTGACGCTGCATCTGCTCCAGCAGGTGGGCGCGCCACTGCCGGTAGTTGAGGATGCGGCGCGCGATGCCCTCCGGGTGCATGGTCACCCGCATGGCGTTGACCGGCGGGCGCGTCAGATGGGCCGGCACGCCGGCCAGCAGCAGCCCGACGCCGGCGTTGGCCGCCACCACCTCGTACCGGCCGTTCATCACCAGCGCCGGGTAGGGCTCGTACCCGGTGAGCAGTTGGTCGAGCCCGGCGCGCAACCCGGCCAGGGCCGGATCGTCGAGCGCGGCCTCGGGATAGTGCGGCGCGTAACCCGCCGCCACCAGCAGCGCGTTCCGCTCCCGCACCGGCACGTCCAGGTGCTCCGCGAGCCGCAGCACCATCTCCTGGCTCGGGCGGGCCCGGCCGTTCTCGATGAAGCTGATGTGTCGGGCGGACGAGTCGGCCCGCAGCGCCAGTTCCAGTTGGCTGATCCGGCGCCGGTCCCGCCAGCTCCGTAGAAGGGCGCCCACTCCCGGAGCAACCGTGGCAGTCGTCATCCCCCGACCGTAACCCGCGGCGTGGCAGGCTGGTGAGCCAGTATCCGCAGCGTCGAAGGGGACGTAGTCATGGCCGTAGCACCGCTCTCCCACACGGAGGTCGAGGAGCGCCTGTCCACCCTGCCGGGCTGGCGCGTCGACGGCGACCACCTCACCCGTACGTACGCCTTCCCGGGACACCCCCAGGCCGCCGCCATGGTGGTGCACGTCGCACAGGTCCAGGAGGAGCTGAACCACCACGCCGACCTGCTGCTCAGCTACGACAAGCTGACGGTCACGGTGAACACCCACAGCGTCGGCGGCAAGATCACCGAACTCGATCTGACCCTCGCCGGCCGGCTGGCAGAGATCGCCCCGGGACACGGAGCACGCTAGGTTGCGGTGTGGCCCACGCCACACGTGACGGATGGCGGCCCGCCGTGTCGAACCCCCCGAACGAGGCGCGACGCAGCAAGGCGGACGGCAGGGGACCGAGAGGAGCCGGTGAGTGCCCGAACCCAGCGACAAACTGCTGGCCGTACGGGCCGGGGAAGGCGACGAGGCCGCCTTCGAGGTGCTGGTGCACCGGCACAGCGGGCAGTTGCTCAGCCTGGCCACCCGGCTCCTCGGCAGCCGGGCGGACGCGGAGGACGCCGTACAGGACGCGTTCGTGAACGCCTGGCGCAGGCTCCCGGAGTTCCGGGCCGACGCGGCGTTCTCCACCTGGATGTACCGCATCGTCACCAACCGGTGCCTGAATCTGCTGCGCGCCCGCCGTCCCACCCAGGACCTCAGTTCGGTCCCCGAGTTGAGCGCGCCCGAGCACGCGGCGTCACCGGTGCGGGCCGCGGAATCCACCGAGGTGGCCCGGGCGCTCTCGGACGCGTTGCAGGGGCTCACCCCCGAACAGCGCGCCTGCTGGGTGCTGCGCGAACTGCACGGCCTGTCGTACGAGGAGATCGCGGACGTGACCCGGATCAGTCAGCAGGCCGTCCGCGGCCGGATCTTCCGAGCACGGCGCTACCTGACGGAGGCGATGGGCGCATGGCGGTAGGCAGCAACCCGGTCCCGCCCGACGACGGGCCGGACCGGAACCACCACACACCCGACCCGAACCCCGTGCAGGAACCGCGACCCACCCAGGAACCGGGCCCAACCCACGACCCGGCACCCGCCCGGGAACCTTCCCCCACCCCCGCGGCCCCCGGCCGGGCCGATGTCGGGCCCGACGCGGGCGGCGCGGGCGGTGCCGGCGGCGATGGTCACCCGGAGGGCGAAGGCGGTCAGGACGACGAGGGCGGCGAGGACGAGATCCTGCTGTGCGGGCGCTCGCTGTCGGCCGTCTGGGACCAGGAGGTGCCCCGCGAGCACACCGCGCACTGCCCGTACTGCCAGCAGGCGCTGACCGGGCTCGGGGTGCTCGACCGGTACGTGCGCGAGGCGCGTGCCGAGCAGGCACCGCCGGCCGCCGCGATCACGGACCGGGTGATGAACCTGGTCCGCACCGAACTGCGCCCCGGCCGCCTGCTGCCGCTCGGCGAAGTCGCCGAGGACGCGTGGATCGCGGAGGTTGCCGCGGCCAGGGCGTTCCGGGCGGCGGCCGAGACGCTGCCCGGCGTGTTCGCCGGCAGTTGCCGGGTCATGCCGGCCGACCCCACGGCCGCCCGCCGCGCGCTCCTGCCCGGCGCCCCGCGCCACCGCGGACCAGTGCGCGTCACGCTGGAGCTCACCGCCGCACTCGACTGGACCGTGCCCGAACTGGCAGCGCTCGTACGGCAGTTGGTCGCCGATGCGGCCCGCGACGCGGTCGGCATGGACGTCGTGGAGATCGACGTGTCCGTCGTGGACGTGATCGGGGACGACCTCGGCGACGCACGCGCGGACGAGCCGCCGCACCCACCGGGGCCGGGCGGCGGGGGCCGGCCGGGCCCCGGCGACCCAGCGGGCCCCGAAGAGAGGAGCAACCCGTGATCCCCTCGCAGCAGGAGGCCGCGGAGCACACCCGGGTGCTCGCGGCGGCGGCCGACGCCACCCGGCGCACCCCGGGCGTCGCCTATCTGCGCCCCGGCTTCGGCGATCTGGTGCGCGGCGCGGCGGTGCGGGTGCGCTCCCGCGCCGCCCAGCCGGGCACCGCGGGCCGGATAGCGGGCGTCCGCGCGCAGCGCGTGGAGCGCCCGCCGGGCTGGGATCTGCGCATCCACCTCGCCGTCGCCCGCGGCCACCGGGCGCTCGACGTCACCCGCGCGGTCCGCGCCGCGGTCACCACGGCCGTACGGGAGTTGACCGCAGACGCCACGCCCGAGCCGCGGGTGAACGTCAGCATCACGGTCACCGACATCGTCTGACCGCGGCCCCGGCAGGCGGCCGTGCGCGGGCGGTGTCAGCCCTCGTCCGCCCCGACGCCGGCCCGCAACCCCCACGCGTCGAGCCCCGAGTAGACCATCGCGACGCGCCCCTCGGGGAAGTCGAACGCCTCGGCCTCCCCGGAGTAGAGCGCCACGAGGGAGTCGGGGCCCCGCCACCAGGTGTCGGCACGGCCCCGCACCTCGTCCACCGGCTCGAAGCCGCGCAGATCGAGGCCGTCGGCGTCGTCGCCGGTCAGCCGGGTGACCTGCTTCGCCCACCTGGACGCGTGGTGGGCCAGCGCGACCGACTCCACCCACCCTTCGGTGGAGGCGTGGAGCGGCACCCACCGGTCGGTGTGGATGCCGAACTCACCGGACGGGCTGATCAGGAACCCGTAGGCGACCGAGGCCCGCGGCGCCCCCGGCTCGAACCACCACCCCGTGGAGTCCGCCTCGGGCGAGTCCGGATCGAGGTACTTGGGGCCTCCCTCGTACTGCGGCCCGGGCGGCAGCAGCAGACCGTTCCACTGCTGTTGGAAGGCGGCCATCCGGTCGATCACTTCCGCGGGGACGTCCCGTTCGAGCCACCACTGCCGGTGCCCCTCCACGGGCCTGACGTCGGCCTTGACGCCGTGCGCGCTGACGAACGACCTGGCCCGGCGGGTCAGACCGGCGGGCACGTCGTTGACGAGGTTGAGATTCACCCGGCCGACGCTACCCAGCGGCCCGGGACCCGCGGCGGCTTCCCCCACTCCGCGAAACGGCCGGCCGGCACCGGGCCACCCCACGGCCCGCGCGGACCCGCCTCCCGGCGCCATCGGCCGGCACCTACCTACCACCGGCCCGTACGCGGCACCGGTGCACACCTGCCTATCGGCCTGTACGCGGCACCGGTGCACACCCACCCACCGGCCCGTACGGCCGCGCGTTGCCGAACCGGCAACGGATATTGCCACCGCGCCCGGCCCGGCGGCAGGCTCGGCACCGGTGGTCACGGCGACCACCGCACCACGACACCCGTCCCGAGCCGGAGGCACCGTCATGGCAGAGCGGCACGTACATCCGCAGCCCCCCGAGCAGTCCGCCGACCGCCCGCCGCACGACGGGCCCGACCACGGCGACGAAACCGGTCACAGCCAGGGTCACACCCCCACCCACACCCACGGTCATGGTCACACCCACGGCCACCGCGCCGACCTGGACTGGGCGCGCGAGGGGGTTCGCCTGGTGGCGGAGGCCGAGTTGTACGGGCCCATCGCCGAGCAGATGGTCGGCTCGTTGCGGGAGCGCTTCGGCGCGGTGGGCCGGCACCCCGACGAGGTGCGCCGGGTGCTGGACGTCGGCAGTGGGCCGGGTGTCTTCACCTGTCTGCTCGCCGAGGCGTTCCCGCGCGCCGAGGTGGTCGCGGTGGACGCCGCACAGCCGCTGCTCGACCTGGTGGCGGAGCGGGCCGCCGGGCTGGGACTTGGCGACCGGGTGGGCACCCTCCGCGCCGAACTGCCGCACGGTGTGACCGGGCCGGCGGGCACCGCCGTCAACGGGCCGCGCACGCCGGGCGACGACGCGTACGGGCCGGCCGGCGGCGGCGCCCCCGAGATAGCCGCCGGCCCCGTGGTGGCCGGCATCGGTGAGGCCGACCTCATCTGGTCGCGCAAGGCGCTGCACCACGTCGGGGACCAGCGCGAGGTGGTTCAGCGGCTGGCCCGCTCGCTGCGCCCTGGCGGGCTGCTCGCCCTGTCCGAGGGCGGGCTGCCGATCCGCTTCCTCCCGCGCGACTTCGGGCTCGGCCGGCCCGGCCTCCAGGCCCGGCTGACCGCGGCCACCGAGGAGTGGTTCAACGGGATGCGGGCCGGGCTGCCGGGGTCGGTGCCGATGGTCGAGGACTGGGCCGGACTGCTCGACTCGGTGGGCCTCAAGGGTGCCGCCAGCCGCAGCTTCCTGCTCGACCTGCCGGCCCCGCTCGCAGCCGCCGGCCGCTCCCACCTGACGGCGATCCTCACCCGGCTGCGGGAACGGGCCCCCGAACTCCTGGACACCGCGGACCAGCAGGTGCTCGACCAGCTCATCGACCCGGCCAACCCGGCGGGCGTCGCACGCCGCCAGGACGTCTTCCTGCTGACCGCGGAGACGCTGCACACGGCGTACGCGTAGGGCGACGGGCCGGCCCCGCGGGCCCCTGCCACTCCTGTGGCCCGGCGGGCCACCCGGTGCGGGCCCAACCGCCCCGTACACGGCCGGTGCCGCCACCCCCGGGAGGGAGGGTGGCGGCACCGGTGGGGCTGTGTGCGAGTGGCCCGGGAGCACGGGGCACGTGGGGCGCGGGCCTGGTGGGTGCGGGGCGCCGGCGTGGGTCGCCGGCACCCCCTGGGTGCTGCCGGCCGGTCCAGCGGGCCGGTCAGCCGCGCGGTGGCGCCGGGCTGGGCCCGGCACTCGCCGCGCTGGGTCAGCCGGTGACCAGCGTCAGCCCGTAAGCGCTGAGCAGCGGGTTGATCGGCTGGTGGTACGTGGTGCCGCCGCTGCTGCAATTGCCGGAGCCACCGGAGGTGACACCCTGCGCCTGGCTGCCGGAGATGTACGAGCCGCCGGAGTCACCGGGCTCGGCGCAGACGCTGGTGCGCGTCACGCCGGAGACGGTGCCCTGCGGGTAGCTGACGCTGGTGTTGTGCTGTTGCACGGTGCCGCAGTGCCAGCCGGTCGTCGAACCGGAGCGGCAGATCGAGCCACCCACGGCGGTCTGCTGCGAGCCGGAGACGGTCACGTTGCCGCTCTGCCCCTTCACCCAGGGGCGGGGCGTCCACTGGCTGTTGACGGCCACCCAGGCGGTGTCGGCACCGGGGAAGCGGGACGCCTGGAAGGAGCCCTGCGCCACTCGGTTGTAGCCGGTGGTGGACTGGCCGGCACGGCCGCAGTGACCGGCGGTGGCGAAGCCGCCCTGGCTGCCCTTGGTCACCGAGAAACCGACCGAGCAGCGCGAGCCGCTGCCGATGTAGTACGCGTCGCCGCCCCGCACGTCGTAGAACGTCTGCGGCTGCTCGGCGGACTTCACCACCCGCACCAGCTTGTTGTCGGCGCCGCTCTTGGCGATGAGGGTGTGGGCCGCGGAGGCGTCCGAGGCCAGGACCACGACGCTGTTGGACTTGACGTCCACGTACCAGACGGGTGCCGCCTTGGTCGGGTTGGTGCGGGCGGCCCGGTCCAGCGCGCTCTTCGCGGCGTCGAGCTCCTTCAGGCTGTGCTTGACCACGTGGGCCTTGGCACCGGCCGCGGTGATCGCGGCGCCGTCGGCGGCGTCCGTGGTGGCGACGACCAACTTGGCGTCTGCACCCGTCAGCCAGGAACCGCCGAAGTCGGCGCCGACGGTGCCGCGGAGCTTGGTCTCCAGGCTGGCGGCCCGGTATTCGTTCGCTATCCGCGCCTTCGCCTCGGCCGGGGACAGGCCGAGGTCGCGCTCCATGGCCTTCAACATGCCGGCGGGCAGCTCGGGCGTGGCGCTCTGGGCCGATGTGGGGGCGGCCGAGGGGCCGTTGTCGGCCATGGCGGGCACTGCGGTCAGGGAGAAGGCGCTCAGGGCGATGGCACAACCAGCGATCAAGCCACGTCTGCGGAGCATCTGGGGTTCTCCTCGTGTCGGGGGTGGCGTCACCGTAAGCCGGGCCGTCGCTCGTCGTGGACCTGTCAAGTCACTCATATCGCGGAGGTATGGCGCGGATCACGCCGCGGCGCCGCCGCCGGATGGGCTGTCCCCGCCCTGGCCTGGCACGGCTCAAGCGGAATCGAGCATCCCGGAACGCTGCATTTCGGCCGGCCCGCCGGCTGGGCCGGCCGGCCGATTGATGGGGCGGGGCCGAGTGGGGAGGGCCGGCGCGACCGCGAGGGCGGTGCACCGGGGCGGGGGAGGAGGGAGAGGCGCGGAGGGTAGCGGGGAGCGCCAGCGAGTCGGGTGTGGATGGGGTGCGGGTCACGGCGTGGCGGGGCCGACCGTGGCCGTGCCGAAGGCGGCGCTGCACTGCGGGTGCGAGTCGAGCCACGTCGCGTACGGCACGCTGCGTTGTACGGCGTCCGCGTGTGCCGCCCTGGCGTGCCCGGCGACCGCGGGCGCGGTGTCGGCGGCGGGCGCGCCCGGATGCCAGCCGACCAGATGGCGCCAGCTCAGCGGCGCCCCGGCCAGCGGTCTGATGACCACGCCGGGCGTCGGTGGGAAGGTGGCCCGACACAGCCCCACCGCCCGTCCCACCTGCACCAGGTGTACACAGGACGCGGTATCGGTCTCGAACACCGATACCGGGGTGAAGCCGGCACGTGCGCAGGCGGCGGCGAAGCAGTCGGCGAAGCAGCCGTCGCCCGGTACGTCCGTCCAGGACTCGTTGGCCAGTGCGCTGAGCTTCAACTCGACCTCGCCGGCCAGCGGATGGTCTTCGACCAGCATCACGAAGACCGGGTCGGTGCCGATGAGCTGCCAGGTCAGTTGGTCGCCCGCGGGCGGTGGGCTCTGCCCGCAGGCCCCGATGAGCGCGAAGTCCAGCCGCCCTTCGACCACCATGGTGCTCAACTCCTGTACGGACCAGGAGGTGAAGGTGCTGACCGGGGCGGACGGATGGGCCGTCGCCAGCCGGTCGATCAGCCCACCGAGCAGCGGCCCGTGGGTGCCGCCGATACGGAACCGCTGGATGTGCGCCCATGCGTTCGCGAACCGTACGGCCTCTTCCTGGAGTTCGCGCACCGCGGGTAACAACACCCTGGCCCGGTCGAGCACCAGCTCGCCGAGCGGTGTCGGCCGGGCGCCCGTGCGGTCCCGGACGAACAGGGGGCCACCCAGCGCCCGCTCAATCCGCTTGAGTTGGGTGCTGAGGGCCGGCTGCGCGAGCCCCAATGAGGCTGCGGCCTTGGTCAGCGACCCGGTATCGGCTATCGCGCGTATCGCTCTGAGGTGCCGCAGCTCAAGCTCCATATCCGAAAGCTATGGCGGCATCAGCGCGGCAGCAATACACGTGCCCGACCTTCTCGCGTAACCTCCGCCTCGCCCGCGGGCGATGTGTGGCGATCGTGGTGAAGCGCGGAATTTCGCAGACCGCCGCGGAGGTTGGCACGTGCGAACCTGCCGCGCCAAGGGTGGGCCACATTCCGAGGCAAGCCGTGGAACACCCCGCACAACCCACCGAAAGGACCTCGATGTCCACCTCTGACACACCCGGGCCCGCCGTCCCCCTGCCGCTCGCCGGCCGCACCGTCGTCATCCTCGGCGGAGGCTCCGGACTCGGCCGCGCGGTGGCGCGCCGCTCGGTCGCCGCCGGGGCGGACGTGGTGCTCGGCGGGCGCACCGCCGAGCGGCTCGCTGCGGTAGCGGACGCGTTGGGGGAGCGGGTGAGCTGGCGCACCGTGGACACCACGGACCAGGCGTCGCTGGCCGACTTCTTCGCCCCGCTGGAGCGCATCGACCACCTGTTCACGCCCGCGGCCTCGTACCAGACCGGGCCGATGCTCGAACTCGACGACGAGGCCGCCGAGTCCCCCTTCACCTCGAAGTTCTGGGGTCAGTACTACGCGGTCAAGCACGCGGCGCCGCTGCTCGCCGCCGACGGTTCGGTGGTGCTGGTGTCGGGCGCGGCGAGCGTGCGCCCGTTCGGCGCCGCCCCCGCGTACGTGGCCTGCAACGCGGCCGTCGAAGGGCTCGGCCGCGGCCTCGCCGTCGAACTCGCCCCGGTGCGGGTCAACGTGGTCTCGCCGGGCGCCGTCGACGGCGACCTGTGGGGCCGCCGCCCCGCCGAGGTCCGCGAGGACGGCTTCGCCCGCTACAGCGAGGCGACGGTGCTGCGCCGGATCGGCACCGAGGACGAGGTGGCCGACGCCGTGCTCTTCCTGTTCGGCAACGGCAACATGACGGGCTCGACGCTGTACCCGGACGGCGGGTACGCGCTGCGCTGACCCGCGGCCGGCTCCGGCGCGCCCGTGTTGGCACCCGAGCACGGCGACGGCGCCGGCACCCCTCCCACCTGGGGGTGCCGGCGCCGTGCACCGGTCGGACGGCCGGGCCGCCGTCCAGCGGCCCGGCAGCGGGACGGGCTCAGGCCACGTCGAAGGTGTCCGGGTCGGGTCCGGTGCGCCGGCCCTGGTCGAGACCGGCGATGGCGGCGAGGTCGTCCGCGTCCAGCGCGAAGTCGAACACGTCGATGTTCTCGCGGATGCGCGAGGGGGTCACCGACTTGGGGATCACGATGGTGCCGAGCTGGAGGTGCCAGCGCAGCACGACCTGGGCCGGCGACTTGCCGTGCTTGGCCGCGATGGCGGCGATGGCCGGCTCGTCGAGCAGGCCCTTGCCGGAGCCCAGCGGCGACCACGCCTCGGTGGCGATGCCGTGCTTCGCGTGGAAGTCGCGCAGCTCCTGCTGCTGGAGCTGCGGGTGCAGCTCGATCTGGTTGAGCACCGGCACCACCGAGGTCTCGGCGAGCAGCCGCTCCAGGTGCGCGGGGTGGAAGTTGGAGACGCCGATGGTCTTGGCCCGGCCCTCGGCGTAGACCTTCTCCAGCGCCTTGTACGTGTCCACGAAGGTGCCCCGGGCCGGCAGCGGCCAGTGGATCAGGTACAGGTCGACGTAGTCGAGGCCGAGCTTGGTCAGCGAGGAGTCGAAGGCGCGCAGCGTCGCGTCGTACCCGTGGTCGGAGTTCCAGACCTTCGTCGTGACGAACAGTTCCTCACGCGGCACACCCGACTCGGCGATCGCCTTCCCCGTGCCCTCCTCGTTGCCGTAGGCGGCGGCGGTGTCCACGCTGCGGTACCCGGCCTCCAGGGCCGTGCTCACCGCGGCGGTGGCCGCCTCGTTCTCCACCTGCCACACACCGAAGCCGAGCTGCGGGATGGTGACGTCGTTGTTGAGGGTGATTGAGGGGACCTTGCTCACGAGCAATTGATCCTTACGTTGGGGGTGTACTGACTCCACGGTCAACCATCGGCCCGCTGATCGCATTCCCGCGTTCCACCACCGATTCCGACTCCGGCCCTCCCGCCCCCGGGCCCTCCCCTGCCTCCGTCAACTGCGGTAGAGCTCTTCCACCTCAGCCGCGTACGCCTGCTCGATCGCCTTCCGCTTGAGCTTGAGCGAGGGGGTGAGCAGGCCGTCTGCCTCGGTGAAGCGGGTGGCGAGGATGCGGAAGGTGCGAATGGACTCGGGGTGCGAGACCAGCGTGTTCGCGGCCACCACCGCCCGTCTGACCTCGGCCTCCAGATCGGGGTCGCGGACCAGCACGGCCGGCTCCACGACCGGCTTGCCCCGCATCTGGAGCCAGTGCACGACCGCCTCCACGTCCAGGGTGACCAGCGCCGCCACGTACGGGCGGTCATCGCCGACCACCAGGCACTGGGCGACCAGCGGGTGGGCCCGTACGCGCCCCTCAAGCGCCAGCGGCGAGACCGTCTTGCCGCCCGAGGTGACCAGCACCTCCTTCTTGCGCCCGGTGATGGTCAGATAGCCGTCCTCGTCGAGGCTGCCGAGGTCGCCGGTGGCCAGCCAGCCGTCGGGCAGGGCGGCGGCGGTCGCCCGCGGGTCGCCGAGGTAGCCGGCGAACACCTGCCCGCCGCGCACCAGCACCTCGCCGTCCGCCGCGAGCCGCACCGCGGTGCCCGGGACCGGCAGCCCGACGGTGCCGAAACGAGGGCGCTCCGGCGGGTTGGCGGTGGCCGCGGCCGTGCACTCGGTCAGCCCGTACCCCTCGTACACGGTGACCCCGGCGCCCGCGAAGAACAGGCCGAGCCGCCGCTCCATGGCCGAGCCGCCCGACATGGCGTGCCGCAGCCGCCCGCCGAGTGCGTCGCGCAGCTTGCCGTAGACGAGCTTCTCGTAGAGCTGGTGCTGCACCCGCAGGCCGGGGCCCGGGCCGCCGCCGGCGCCGAACGCCTTGCGCTCGTCGGCCTCCGCGTGCCGCACCGCCACCTCGACCGCCTTGTCGAAGGGGCCGGCCCGGCCGGCCGCCTCGGCGCCACGCCTGGCCGCGGCGAAGACCCGCTCGAAGACGTGCGGCACGGCCAGGATGAAGGTCGGCCGGAACGCGCGCAGGTCGGGCAGGAGCGCGCTCGCCGAAAGCTCCGGCTGGTGCCCCAGCTTGACCCGCCAGCGCACCGCGGCGACCTGCACCATGCGCCCGAAGACATGGGCGAGCGGCAGGAACAGCAGAGTGCTCGCCTCATCGCCCGGCCGGGAGTGGAAAACCGCCTCATACCGGGCGACGACATTATCGGTTTCGGCCATGAAATTGGCGTGGGTGAGGGCGCAGCCCTTGGGGCGTCCCGTGGTGCCCGAGGTGTAGATGACGGTGGCCATCGACGCGGGGGTGAGCGCCAGCCGCTGCCGGTGCACCACGTCCTCGTCCACGTCCCGGCCGTCGGCCACCAGCTCGGCCACGGCCCCCGCGTCCAGTTGCCACAGCCGGGTGAGCAGCGGCAGTCGATCGATCACCGAGCCGATCGTCATCGCATGGTCCTCGTGCTCGACCACACAGGCCCGCACCTGCGCGTCGTGCAGCATCCAGCGGACCTGTTCGGCGGACGAGGTGGGGTAAAGCGGTACGGGCTGGGCGCCGATGCTCCACAGGGCGAAGTCGAAAAGCGTCCATTCGTACCGGGTGCGGCTCATGATGCCGACCCGGTCCCCGAACCGCACGCCCTGCGCGAGCAGCCCCTTCGCCAGGTCCAGCACCTCGTCACGGAACTGCGCGGCGGTCACGTCGTGCCACTCGCCGGCCACCTTCCGGGCCAGCGCCACCCGCCCCGGATCGTCGGCGGCGTGCTCGAACACGGCGTCCGCCAGACCTCCGACCTGGGGCGCCGTCGCCAGCGGCGGGACGGTGAACTCGCGCACCTGCTCACTCCTTGGGCTCCACGCAGCGCCGCGACCGTAGCCGACCGCACGGACGGCGGCCAGGGCCGCTCCCACGATCGGTACCGATGGCATCAGCGCTGGTCAACGGGGTGGTACCGGGCCATTCGTAGCCCCCCACAGGCGCTCAGGGGGCTGCTGCGCTCGCTGTGGCCGGATTCTGCACCGAATCTTTCCGAACGCGGCACGGCGGCTCTACACCCGTGCACCGGGTTTCTGCACGGGGCGGGTGGGGCTGGCCGCGGGGTGCGGACCGTGCGGGGGCTGGCTGCGCGGGAGACCGGCTGGGCGCGCCGAGCCACCCGCCGGGGTGGCCGGCCTGCGGAGTCGGCCGGCCACCGAGCCAGTCAGGCCAACCGCCCGGGCCGAGGCAGCCAGCCGGGGTGGCCCGTCGGCCCGTGGGTGGAGCCGGTCAGGGGCCGGGGCGGTGCGCGGGCGCCGGTCGGGTCAGCCGCCGCCGTGGAGCTGGTCCCCGCCGGCGAGCAGGGCCGCGGCGAGCGCGTCCGCCGCGGCCAGCGCGTCCGTTCCACCGCCGGCCTCGCTCGCTCGCCCGCCCCTGACCAGTGCGAACTCCACCGTGCCCAGATCCGGCAGGCCATGGCGGTCCGGCACCCTGACCAGGCCGGGCGGGATCATGCCCCGGGTGTGGGCCATGACGCCGAGGCCGGCCCGGGCCGCGGCGACCAGGCCGTTGAGGCTGCCGCTGGTACAGGCGATCCGCCAGGCCCTGCCGTGCTGCTCCAGCACTTCGAGGGCCCGGGCCCGGGTGATCCCGGGCGGCGGGAACAGGATCAGCGGCAGCGGGCGGTCCGGCTCGATCCGCAGCCGGTCGTGGCCGATCCACACCAGCCGGTCCCGCCAGACCAGTTGCCCGCCCGGCCGGTTGGGCGAGCGCTTGGCGAGGACGAGGTCGAGCCGTCCGGCCTCAAGCAGGGTGTGCAGCGTCCCGGACAGCTCGACCGTCAGCTCCAGGTCCACCCGTGGGTGCTCGCGGCGGAAGCCCTCCAGGATCTCCGGCAACCGGGTCAGTACGAAGTCCTCGGACGCCCCGAAACGCAGCCGGCCGCGCGGCCGGCTGCCCGCGAACCAGCTCGCCGCCCGCTCGTTGGCCGCGAGGATCGAGCGCGCGAAACCGAGCATCGCCTCGCCGTCCTCGGTCAGTTCCACGCTGTGCGTGTCGCGCGTGAACAACTGCCGGCCGGCCGCCGCCTCCAGCTTCCGCACCTGCTGGCTGACCGTGGACTGCCGCACCCCGAGCCGCTGGGCGGCCTGCGTGAAGCTCAGCGTCTGCGCCACCGTGCGGAAGGCGCGCAACTGCACCGGATCGAACATGCGGCCACCGTAGCCGGTCATCGCCATGCGTGATGACAGTGAGCGTGGTGTGCGCCTTTCCCGATGAACGGCCGGTGCGGCAGGGTGGCGGACGGAGGACCGCAGGGACGGAGACCACCAACCCACGCGCACCAACCCACGCGCACCAACCCACCCCCCGCACCAACCCACTGCCCCCTCGCACCCACCCAGCACCCCCCAGCCGAAGGAGAGCCCCATGCGTCGCCCCGCCCTGCCTGCCTGGTTGCCGCTCGACGGGTTCGTGCTGGCGCTGGTCGGCACGGTCGTGCTGGCTGCTTCGGCGCCGGTCACGGGGCGGGCTGCGGCGGTCGCCGACGGTGGCAGCACGGTGGCGGTGGCCGGGCTGTTCTTCCTCTACGGGGCCCGGCTCTCCGCCCGCGAGACGGTCGCCGGGCTGCGCCACTGGCGCCTCCACCTCACCGTGCTGGCCTGCACCTTCGTGGTCTTTCCGGTACTCGGCCTGGCGGCCGGCGGGTTGGTGCCGCTGGTGCTGACGCCACAGCTCCACGCCGGGTTGCTCTTCCTGTGCCTGGTGCCTTCGACCATCCAGTCCTCCATCGCCTTCACCTCGATCGCCCGCGGCAACGTGCCCGCCGCCATCTGTGCCGGCTCCCTCTCCAGCCTGGTCGGGGTGGTCATCACGCCGCTGTTGGCCGGGCTGCTGCTCGGTGGGAGCGGCGGCGGTTTCTCGGCCGGTTCGCTGCTGGCCATCGCACTCCACCTGCTCGTGCCGTTCCTGGCCGGACAGGCGCTGCGGCGCTGGGTGGGACCGTTCGTACTGCGCCACCGCAAGTTGCTCGGATACGCCGACCGGGGCTCGATCCTGTTGGTCGTCTACACCGCCTTCAGCCAGGGCACGGCCGACGGCGTGTGGCACCAGGTCGGCTGGGCGCGGCTGGGTGGGTTGCTCGGGGTGGAGGCCGCCCTGCTCGCCGTGATGCTCACCCTGACCGCGTACGGGGCACGCCGGCTCGGCTTCGACCGCCAGGACCGGGTGGCGATCACCTTCGCCGGCTCGAAGAAGAGCCTGGCGGCCGGGCTGCCGATGGCCAGCGTCCTGTTCGGCGCAGACGCGGGCCCGGTGGTGCTGCCGCTGATGCTCTTCCACCAGCTCCAACTGATCGTCTGCGCGGTGCTGGCCAGGCGGTACGCGACGAGCGGGGCGGGCCGGGCCCCGACCCCCGACCATCCAGCCGACCGACGACCCGCACCGCTGACCCCGCCCAGCCAGTCAGCCAACCGACCACCCACCCACGCCACTAACCCCGCCGCCCACCCAGCCAGCCCACCTCGCGATCACCCACGCCGCTGACAACCCCGGCCGACCGACCGCCCAACCGCCCCGAGAGCCCGGCCGCCGACCCCGACCGGCAACCCGGCCAACCCGACCGGGCACCCCTCACGAAGACCGCACCCGGTCCAGCGGCAGCCACACCACCGCCCCGTCACGGGCCACCCCCTGGGCCGATGCGCCGCTCAGCCGGTCGATCTCGGCATCGGACAGCGCCCGGCGCAGCACCAGCACCTCGTCCAGCGCGCCGGCCAGGTGCGAGCGGCTGTCCGGCTTCTGCCCCACGTGCACGCCGAAGACCGAGTTGCGGCTCACCGAACCCGCCGGGGCCCGGACGCCGATGGGTGTGCCGTCCACGAAGAGGGTGAGTTCCCCGCCGCCCCGCCGCAGCGCCAGGTGGTGCCACTCGCCGTCGTTGTAGGCGCGGGCGGCCCGTACCGTCGTGGTGACCGGCGCCGCCGCCCCGTCCACCGTCAGCATGGACGCCGTGATCCGGTTGTTGGCCGGCTCGCCGCGCACCGCCACCTGCGGCGACTTGTTGCCGACCCCGCCCATCCACAGGAAGGGTTGCTCGCCGGCGGTCGCCGTGTACCGGAACCACAGGCTGGCCGTGAAGTCACCGTCGCCGAGCGGCAGCGAGTTACGGAACGGCAGCCGTACCGCGTCGTCGACGCCGTCGAACTCCACCGCCCGGTCGAACCGGCCGTCGCCGGTCCGCGCCCCACCGAGCACCGCGGCCGGCCGCGCCCCGCGCCCGCCGTCCACCGTCCTCGGGTCCGGGCCGCGCCGCGGCCCGAGCCAGTCCTCGGTGAAGCGGGCGAAGCGGATCTCGTCCCTGGCGTCGACGGCCCCCGCCTCGTACAGCAACCCGACCGCACCGCCGGACAGCCGCGCCATGTCGGAGTAGCCGGACCAGTCGGTGGTGACCACCTTGCCGCGGTCCACACTCTCCCAGGTGCGCCCCTCGTCGTAGGAGGAGCGGATCATCATGGTGCGCCGCCGGTCCGGGTCGGCCGGCACGGACAGCAACAGCCGCCCCGGGCCGCCCTCGCCGACCCCGGCGCCGCGCAACCGGACCACCGCCCCCTGCACCATCGGCGCGTACAGGTCGGGTAGCGCCCGGAACGGCGCCTGGAAGGTCTCGCCGCCGTCGCGGCTGACGGCGTCGTCCCGGTGCCCGAGGTCCGTACCGTCCTGCTCCCGCCCGTTGACGTAGATCGCCCCGTCCGAGCGCTCCACCAGCGTCATCTCCGAAGGCTTCTGACGGAACGTCCCGTCGGCCGCCAGCGGCCAGGTGTCCCGCGCGCCGAGCCGCCAGGAGTCACCCCCGTCGTCGCTGTACGCCAGGGCCGCGTGGTTGGCGGTGATGCGGCCGGCGCCGTAGCTCTCCGCGTTGATGCCGAAGACCAACCGGCCCGCGTGCTTGCCGCGGGTGAGTTGGATGCCGTGCACCGGCCCGGTGGCGTACCAGGCGTCCCAGGCTGGATCGCGGACCTCACCGCTGATGTCACGCGGCGTGGACCAGTGGGCCCCGTCGTCGTCGCTGTACTGGAGGTGCGGTCGGCGGTCACAGGGAACCGTGCAGTTCTGGGCGTCGCCGCGCCCCTTGTTGTACGTGGTGGCCACCACGATCCGACCCGTCTTGCGGTCCACCACGGGCGCCGGGTTGCCGTGCGTGTCGCCCCCGCCCTCGTCAATGACCTGGAGCCCGCTCCAGGTGCGCCCGCCGTCGAAGGAGCGCTTGAGCACGAGGTCTATGTCACCGGCGTCCCCACAGGTGTCCACCCGGCCCTCGGCGAAGGCCAACAGGGTCTTGTCCCGGGTCTCCACGATGGCGGGGATGCGGAAGCAGGCGTAGCCCCCGTCCTGTGACGCCTTGAAAAGCACCTGCTCGTCGAAGGCGGCCCGCCCCGCCGCCGCCGTACGCCCGAGATCCGTGGCCTGCACCGGGGCCGGTACCAGCGCGACCAGCAGCAACGCCCCGAGCACGGCCCGACCCACGCCGCGCCACCGCGCACCGTCCCACGGGCGCGCACCGGACGCCGCCGCCCGGTGCCGCGGCACCGGGCGGGTTGGACGCGTCGGGTGGGTGTGGCGCGCGCGTCGGGAGCCGGGTGTGTCACCCGGTCCGGGCGCGGGACCCGCTGCGTGGTGGGTGTGTGGTTCGCTGGGGGCCGCTGCCGGTTCGGCGGTGTGCTGCCGGCCGCGGGGTGGTGGCGCCGCCTGCGGAGCCTGGTCGGATCGGAGTTGCCGCGATCTGCCGCCTCTAGCGGGGTCTGCGTGAAGTTCGGACGCCATACTCGGACCTGCCCTTCGAAGGCATCTGGACATCAAGACATCCCACGTCCCATGTGCGCTGCGCAGAAGTTACTTGTCTCCCAACAACCTCCACAAGAACCGCGCGCCGCTCGGGCTTCACTCGCTCAGGGGAACCAGGAACACTTGGTCGAAGAAGCGCCGGAATGGCGTACGGGACGGCCCTGCAACCCACACCCGCGCACCGCTGTCCGGTGCGTGCGCTCGGCCCGATGTCCCGTACGGCACAGGTCGTCTGACGCACCCTCGGCTACGTCGGATGCCGGTCACACTCGCGCACGACTGACGCGCCCACCTCACTTGTCGTACGCACCACGGCACCGGGCGGTCACCCCGCGCGGCCCCGGCGCGTGCTCAGGTGCCGTCCGTGCACAGGGCGCGGTCGATGAGGCGCTTGACCGCCGCGTCCGTACGGTCCTGCTGGTCGCCGTCGGCGTCGGTGAAGCTGTTCACGACGACGGTGACTGCCCGCCGTCCGTCGGTGGTGACGCCGTTCTCGCTGGCGTACCCGAGGGCGTTGCCGCCGTGGTGCCAGTAGAATCCGCCGCAGCTCAGCGGGGTGGTCTCGATGCCGAGCCCGTACCCGCGACCCGGCTCGTCCGGCATCGGGCGCAGCGTCTGCATCTCGGCCAGTTCGGCGGGGCGCAGCACGCGCCCGTCGATGAGCGCCCGGAAGAAGGCGTTCACGTCCGCGGGCGTGGTGACCAGGGCGCCGGCCGCGTCCGCCGCCGACGGGTTCATCACGGTGGTGTCCAGTTGCCGCCCCGGCCCTCCACCCGCGCTCGGCGCGAAGGTGTGATAGCCGTGCGTGTACGGCGTGCGCAGGTACGGGTCCCGGCTGGGCACCGAGGTGTGACGCAGCCCCAACGGCCGGACCAGGCGCCGGGTCACCTCCTGCTGCCAGGGGCGGCCGGTGACCTTCTCGATGACCATGCCGAGTACGAGGTAATTGGTGTTGCTGTAGCGCCAGTTGGTGCCCGGCTCGAAGTTCGGCGGGTGCGTGATGGCGCCGGCGACCAGGTCCGCCGCGGCGAGTTGCCGGTAGCGGTTGGCCAGGTAGCCGTCGGCGGTGTGTCCGGCCGGGAACAGTTCGGGGTAGCTCGTGTAGTTGGCCAGCCCACTGGTGTGTTGCAGGAGGTGGCGGATGGTGATGCGCCGGCCGTCGTTGCCGTGCCCGCTGATGGTGCCGGGCAGCCAGCGGTCGACGCTGTCCGACAGGGCCAGCTCGCCCTCGCCGACCAGTTGCAGGACGACCGAGGCGACGAACGTCTTCATCGTGCTGCCGGCCCGGTAGTGCGCATCGTCACGGACCGGCCGTCCGGTGCCGATCTCGGACTCGCCGGCACTGGCGGAGCGCACACCCTGCGGGGTGTCGAGCGTGGCGGTCACCCCGACGGCACCGGTGTCCCGGACGGCGGCCACGTCGCGCGCCAGCGTACGCGCGGCTCCGCCGCCGTTCGGGGCCGCTCCGGCCGGCGCGGCGACCACCACACCGGCGACCACCGCGGCACACACGACGGCGACCACCGAACCACGAACACCACCACGCACCCGACACGGCCTGGCACGCGGCCGGCCCAAAGGCAGGGACATAGGGAAACCCTCCGAACGAGAACATCAACACGAAACAGGTGAGGGGGAGCGGGAGCAGAGCCAGACGGCAGGGCAGGGCGCCCCCGTGCGACCGCCGCCGGCCCCGGGCCCACCGCGGGAAACCCCCTGGCACGCGGCGAACCCCACTCCGCAGCCCTCCCGACCGACGGCCGAGACGCTGCCCGCCCCACTCTGCCCGCCGCCCCACCCCAAAACGATCAGGCAGGCACCCGACCATTCCGGGGGCCAGCCGGTGCAACCCCCGTCGGGCCCGTCACCCGGGGTGGGGTGGGGAAAACCCGACGCACCGACTCCGTCGGAACATGCGAACACCGTTTGTTCCGGGGCAAGTTGAGCCGCCGTTGGCCGCCGCGCACGAGAACGGGGCGAAGCGGGGGAGCGGGGCCGGGGTGACACCCGGCGAGACAACCGGCGGGACAGCCAGGGAGGAGACACACGGCGAGGCAACCGACGAAGCGGCCGGGAAGACGCACCGCGAGACAGCCGGCAAGACAGCCGGCGACCAGGAAGAAGCAGAAGAACCAGGAGGGCCAGGAGAGCCAGAAGGACCAGGACGGACCAGGACGGACCAGGAAGGAAACAGCCGCGAACGCCGAACTAGTCGGCCCAGACCAGCCGTTCCGCGCCGGCGTAGACGTTCATGTCCGCGCCGCGCAGGAAGCCGATGAGGGTGAGCCCGGTCTCCTCGGCCAGGTCCACCGCGAGCGAGGACGGGGCGGAGACCGCGGCGAGCACCGGGATGCCCGCCATCACCGCCTTCTGCGCCAGCTCGAGGGAGGCCCGGCCCGACACCAGCAGCACGCTGGTGGAGAGCGGTAGCCGGCCCTGCTGGAGCGCCCGGCCGATCAGCTTGTCGACGGCGTTGTGCCGGCCCACGTCCTCCCGTACGTCGACGAGTTCCCCCGCCGCCGTGAACAGGGCGGCGGCGTGCAACCCACCGGTGCGGTCGAACACCCGCTGGGCGGCGCGCAGCCGGTCGGGCAGCGCGGAGAGCACGGCGGGGGAGACGGCCACCGGCGCCGCCGGGTCACCCACCGGCCAACGGGCCGTCGTCCGCACCGCGTCCAGGCTGGCCTTCCCGCACAGACCGCACGAGGAGGTGGTGTACACGTGGCGTTCCAACGTGATGTCCGGGACCTCGACCCCCGCCGCCAGCCGCACGTCGACCACGTTGTACGTGTTGGTGACCCCGCGGGCGCCATCCGCGCCGGCCCCGGCCAGGGGCAGCGCACGTGGGGCGGCCGAACGGAGCCCCGCCGGAGCGGAGCCACCCGCGCCGGCCCCCGACACCCCGGCGGTCCCGCCGACGGCCCGACCCGACGCCCCGGACACACCCTCCACGACGGCTTCGTCCGCGTACGGGTCGCCAGCCGGCCCCGCGGCCAGGTCCGCGCCGGGGGCCAGGGCCGCCAGGTCGTCCGTCCCCTCGGGCGCCGCGGCGGTCACCGCGCCGGCGCAGTAGACGATGTTGGCCAACTCGTCGTCCCGCCCCAGCACACCCTCGCTCACCAGGAACCCCGCGGCCAGTGCGAAGTCATCGCCCGGTGTGCGCATGGTGATCGCCAGCGGTTTGCCGTTCAGCCGGATCTCCAGCGGCTCCTCGGCAACGAGGGTGTCGGGGCGCGTACTGACCTGGCCGTTGCGGATGCGCACCACGCGCCGTCGCTCGGTGACCCGTCCCATGCTGTCGATCCGTCCTGGTCGTCGCCGTGCCGCCGGTCGCCTCCCGCCGGCGCTGCCCTGTCCCCGCATTGTCCCGCATCGCGGCAGGTCATGAGCGAATCGCCGTACCCGGCGAGCGGTGGCCGCAAACGTCGGCCGACCTCCGACACCCCGCCCGTCCGCGGGGGCGCGCGCGAGGCGTGATGTGAGCCATAGCCCCCCGTAATCCGTACCGCTCGACCGCCACCCGCCGCTAGCGTCCGTGCAACGCCACCTCCCGCCCCGCAGCGCAACGAGAGCGGACATCACCGATGGCAGCACCCACCCTCATCCTCAAGCCCCAAACGGCCTGGGCCGACGCCTGGCAGCGCTGCCTGAGCGTCGCTCCCGAGGCCTTCACCGACGATCGCGTACGCAACTACTGGAACGGCGCATGGCAGGCCGACGGCCGGGTCCTCGCCGCCACCACCCCCGTCGACGGCACCCCGATCGCCGGCCCGCCGCGTCTGGACGGTGCCGCGGCCACCAGCGCCGTACGGGCCGCGCTCGACCAGCACCGCGCCTGGCGACACGTCCCGCTGCCCGAACGCCGGGCCAAGGTCACCGCCGCCCTGGACGCCCTGACCGAACACCGCGAACTGCTCGCCCTGCTCCTGGTCTGGGAGATCGGCAAGCCGTGGCGGCTCGCCCAGGCCGATGTGGACCGGGCGATCGACGGGGTCAGGTGGTACGTCGAACAGATCGACCGGATGCTGGTCGACCGCACCCCACTGCCCGGCCCGGTCAGCAACATCGCGAGCTGGAACTATCCGATGAGCGTCCTGGTGCACGCGATGCTCGTACAGGCGCTGGCCGGCAACGCGGTGATCGCCAAGACCCCGACCGACGGCGGCGTTGCCTGCCTCACCCTGGCGACCGCACTCGCCGCCCGCGAGGGGCTGCCCCTCACTCTGGTCAGCGGTAGCGGCGGCGAACTCTCCGAGGCCCTGGTGCGGGCGCCCGAGATCGGCTGCGTCTCCTTCGTCGGCGGCCGGGACACCGGCGCGCGGGTCGCCACCGCCGTGGCCGACCTGGGCAAACGGCACATCCTGGAACAGGAGGGCCTGAACACCTGGGGCATCTGGAACTACACCGACTGGCCGGCCCTCGCCACCCAGATCCGCAAGACCTTCGACTACGGCAAGCAACGCTGCACCGCGTACCCCAGGTTCGTCGTCCAGCGCTCGTCCTTCGACGCGTTCCTGGCGGCCTACCTGCCGGCCGTACGCTCCCTGCGCCTCGGCCACCCGCTGGCGGTCGAATCCCCCGACGACCCGCTGCCGGAACTGGACTTCGGCCCGCTGATCAACGCGGCCAAGGCCAAGGAACTGGGCGACCAGGTCGCCGAGGCCATCGAACGCGGAGCGGTCCCGCTGCACCGCGGGGACCTGGCCGAAGCCCGCTTCCTGCCCGGCCAGGACACCTCGGCGTACCTGCCCCCGGTCACCCTGCTCAACCCGCCCCCCGCGTCGCCGCTGCACCACGCGGAACCGTTCGGCCCGGTCGACACGATCGTCCTGGTGGACACGGAGGCGGAACTGCTCGCCGCGATGAACGCCAGCAACGGCGCCCTGGTCGCCACCCTGTCCTGCGACGACCGCCAGACCTTCGACCGCCTGGCGCCCCAGGTCCGCGCCTTCAAGGTGGGCCACGGAAAGCCCAGGTCCCGCGGCGACCGGGACGAACTCTTCGGCGGCTTCGGAGCCTCCTGGCGCGGCGCCTTCGTCGGCGGCGACCTCCTGGTACGCGCCGTCACGGAAGGCCCCACGGGGGAGCGCCTCCCGGGGAACTTCCCCGACTACCACCTGATGCCGGACTGACCCGGGGCGCGCGGGCTTGCGAGCCTGGCCACCCACCGCGAGGTGGCCAGGCAAGCCGCCCAGGTGGTCAGGCAAGACCCCACCCCGCGCCGCCCCGCCCCGTTCCACGGCACACCCACACCCATCACGCTCCGTGGCGAAGGGTGTCACTCACGGTCCTCTGTCGGTGCCCGCTTCCACCGCCGCACGGGACGCGGATACGCAGGTGAAACGCACTGCGAATCCTTGGTATCGTTATCCATGTCGCCGCGGGGAACCGCGGTACACACCCAGTCCGGGTGGCGGAATGGCAGACGCGCTAGCTTGAGGTGCTAGTGCCCTTTATCGGGCGTGGGGGTTCAAGTCCCCCCTCGGACACCAGCCAAATCCCCACGGTCGTTCTCTGACCGTGGGGATTTCGTGTTGCGCTCGTCGAGTCTGATCTCGGCGCGCACGATCGCGCGGTGGGCCTCGCGGGTGAGGCGGAGGCCGAGGCGGCGGTAGGTCTCGATCTTGTCGGTGGCCTCGGTTTCCGGGCGGCGATGGCGAGACAACCGATGGAGCGCGCGACCCGCGCGATCTCGTCCCGGCTCATGTGGGTCGTGGGTCGTGGGTCGCGGGGCTCGATGGCGAGCTGCGCTCCCTCGTGCCACTGGGCGGGTCGGATTGCGCAAACCCGGCGTCCCGCCTGAGCGTCAGCCCTCAGCGCCGAATCTGAGCATGTCGCCAGCGGTGAGGAATCGTGTCGCAGCGGACCGCTGGGACGGTGGCCGGGTACATGGCCGTCCCCTGGGCTCGGCTGTGTGGCCAACCAACCCTCCTTACCGGTTGCGACGATTCGCAACTACGTGTGAGGATGGCGCGTCTGTTCAGGGGAGGGGGCGGTGATGGGGGATCGGTTGACGTTGGCGGAGTGGGCCCGTCGCGATGCCGTCGCGTCCATGTCGGATGTGGAGCGGGCGAGGACGCTTCGTGCTGCGCGGCTTTACTTCGAGCGGCCGGAGGAGCCGGGTTTCCTCGTCTCGGAGACCGAGCTTGGGCGGCTGGTGCCGGTCTTCACGTCGATTGAAGGTCTCGCGGAGTTCGCGGGAGTCTGCGGCTGGGCGTCGACTACTGCTCGGGACTTGGTGGACTTGCTGCCGGAGGGCGTACGAGCCGTGGTGGACCCGTACGGCGAGCACCCGTTTCTGCTGGATGCCGATGTGTTGAGCAAGGTGTTGGAGGGTTTGGACAGTGGCGGGGCATGACCGGCCGTCTGGTGCCCCTGAACCGGGCGTGATTGACGGGTCGGACGGGTATGCGATCGAGATTGCCGACGTCAAGGGCCTGATTGCGCCTCTGGAGGAGTCGGTAGTGGCGGCTAAAGCGATCGCGAGGAACCAGGAAGAGTTGACGTCCTATATCCAGCACTGTGGTGCCCCGGAAATCTTGGAGTCAGGCAAAAGCTTTCTCGCTGCCTGGAGTTTCGGCATGGGGCAGTTGTCCGAGCATGCGGACGAGGTCGTGACGCGGCTGTATGAGACGGTCGCGGCGTACGCGCTGGCGGATCTTCTCGGGGTCAAGAACTTCTGGCCGTCTGACGAGAATATCGCGAAGCTTCCTGGCGGCCCGTCGTCCAAGTGGGTGGCGGAGAATATAGGCGTGCCGGACATGGAGCCCTATAAGGAGTCGGCGTTGGAGAAGTTAGCGCGGAAGTATGCCGACTTCGAGGACGAGTCCTGAGCCATGGCTGACCCCGATGCATGGGCCCCGGCACGTACTGGGATTCCTGAAGGTGCAACACCCAAGGACCTGATTCCAGGTGATCCGGACAAGATTGATGACCTGGTGGTGGACTTACGCGCCTACGCCGCTGCTTTCAAGGACGGTCACGACAAGCTTGGTCCGCTGAAGCTGTACCGATGGTCAGGGCAGGGCGCGACTGCATTCCGAGACGCAGTCGACCGGCTCCCGAAGGAACTCACCTCCGCACACACTCAGTTCACGAACGCGGTTTCCGCCCTCTCCGCGTACGCCAGTAAACTCCGTGGCATCCAGGAACGCTGCAAGCCGATCATCGCGGACGCGGCCGAGGCCCGGTCAACTGCTAAGAATCATGATCGGAAGATCCAGGACTACAACGACGCGGTGAAACGCGGAGACAACCCGCTTCCTGAGCGGCCCGCGGAGACCAATCCAGGCATCACAGCTATGGAGAATTGCCAACGTCGCCTGGACGGTTTGATATTCGAGCTCCAGTTTGTGGTCGAGTCATCGAAGAAGAAACTTGACCAGGCGACAGAGAAGGCGCCGGACATACCGAGTGGCTTCCAGAAAGCCAAGCAGGGTGTTCGGAACTTCCTCTGGGGAGCACACTACGGAATCCTCGACATCGCCAACTTCGTCGAGCCGTTCCTCACGCTCGATCCGCAGGGCGCGGCCATGAACCTGGCCTCGGTCTTCGACGGTGCCAAATACGCTATCGAGCACCCGACCGAGTTCGCCAAGGCCGCCGCCAACTGGGAGGAGTGGTCGAAGAACCCACAGCGGGCAGCAGGCCAGTTGAGCCCTGCGGTGCTCCTGGCCCTCGCTACCGGCGGCGGGAGCACCCTGCGTAACGCTGCACAGGCATCACGAAACGCCGCCAGGAGATTGAGATCTCGTAAGGACGTGCTCAACCGCGGCGACAACCGCGACCGGGCAGAAGGCAAGGGCACGCATGACCAGTGCGGCCCCGAGAAGACCTGCGACGGCGAACCGGTCGACGTCGTCACCGGCGAGATGACGATGTCCGCCACGGACGTGAGCCTCCCGGGCAGCCTCCCACTCGTCCTGCGACGCACCCACGTCTCCGGCCACATCAGCGGCGGCTGGTTCGGACGCACCTGGGCGGCCACCCTCGACCAGCGGCTGGAACTGGACGCAGACGGGGTCGTGTTCGTCGCCGACGACGGCATGCTCCTCACCTACCCCATCCCACACTCGGAGGAGGACACCCTCCCCGACCGCGGTCCCCGCTGGCCCCTGCGCTGGAACGGGGAGGCAGGTGGGTCGATGACCATCACCATCCCGGAGCACGGACGCAACCTGCACTTCGCCCCGCTGCCCGACATGCCCGCCACCGAGCTTCCGCTCCAATGCATCAGCGACCGCAATGGCCACCGGATCGACATCTCCTACGACCCGGCCGGGTCACCGACTGAGATCAGCCACATCGGTGGGTACCGCATAGCCATCGACACAGATCCAGAGATGCTGCGCATCACCGCGCTCCGCCTCCTGGGTGTGGGTGATCCCGAGTCCGGCACCACGCTGATCTCCTACGGATACAACGCGGCCGGTGACCTCACTGAGGTCGTGAACTCCACGGGCAAGCCTCTGCGCTTCACCTACGACGACGAACATCGCATGACGTCGTGGACTGACCGTAACGGCACACAGTTCGGCTACTTCTACGACAGCCGTGGCCGCGTCACACACACCGTCGGATCCGAGAACATGCTCTCGGGCGGCTTCCGCTACGACGACAATGCCCGCACCACCACCTACACCGACTCCCTCGGCAACCAGACGCATTACGTCTACGACGACAAGTCGAAGGTCGTTGCCCAGACCGACCCCCTGGGCAACACCACGCGCACCGACTGGGGTCCGCAGCCTGGCCGTTTCCCGCTGGCCGTCACTGACCCACTCGGCCGCACCACCCGATTCGTTCATGACGACCACGACCGCCTCACCCGCGTCGAGCGCCCCGATGGCACAGCCGCAACCGCCCTTTACAACGGCCTGGGCCTTCCCACGGAGGTACGGGAACCGGACGGTGCGGTGTGGCGCCACACCTACGACCAGCTAGGCAACCGCACCAGCACAACCGACCCAACAGGAGCCGAGACCCGCTACGTCTACGACGATTGCGGCAACCTGTCATCCATCACCGACGCACTGGGGCACACCACCCACATCACGGCCGACGCCGCCGGCTTGCCGGTTGAGATCACCGACCCGCTGGGCAACGCCACCAAGATCCGCAGAGGCACACACGGCCGCATCACCCGCATCACCGACCCGTTGGGCCACATCACCCGCCACGGCTGGACGGTCGAGGGCAAGCCATCATGGCGAATACGCCCCGATGGCAGCAGGGAGTCCTGGACCTGGGACCCGGAAGGCAACCTCCGCGAACACACCGACCCAGCAGGCAACACCACACGACACACCTACACGCACTTCGACCGTCCGGCTACACGCACGGAGCCGGACGGAGCCATGTACGCGTTCACCTACGACACGGAATCGCGGCTGACGACGGTCACGAACCCGCAGGGGCTGGAGTGGCGCTATGCGTACGACGCAGTAGGCCGTATCACGTCAGAGACGGACTTCAACGGTCGCACCAACACGTACACCCATGACGCCGCAGGTGCGCTCCAGACGCGGGGCAACGGTGCCGGCGAAACGCTGACCCTCACCCGGGATCTCCTGGGCCGTCTTATCGAGCAGCGCGATGACAGGGGCCAGGTCACCACTTACGCATACGATGCCATGGGGGGACTAGTCCGGGCTTTCAACTCAGACGTCGAAATTATCACCCAGCGCGACGCACTCGGCCGGTGCGTGTCGGAATCTGTCAACGGTCGCACCATGACGTACGCCTTTGATGCGGTGGGTCATCGCACGGAGCGCGTGACGCCTAGCGGCAAACACTCGCAATGGAGCTACGACCCGGCTGCCCAGCCCGTCGAGTTACGCACAGACGTTGGCACTATCACCTTTGCCTACGACGCGGCCGGCCGGGAAGTTGAGCGGCGTTTCGGTGCTACAACCAGTCTCGCTCAGACGTGGGACCAGAACGGCCATCTTACGAGTCAGACTGTACGGCGCTATCAGGAGGCCGCTGACCATATCCTTCAGCACCGCTCCTTCGTCTACCGTGAAGACGGCTATCTCACGGAGATCCGAGAACTCACCTCCGGTACTCGCCGCTTTGATCTCGATCCCGTTGGCAGAGTCACGGCCCTCCATGCCTACGGATGGACGGAAAGCTACGCCTATGACAGCGCGGGAAACCTCACGTCAGCCGTCGCTCCCGCCCACCCAGCAACCGGCGACCGCGAGTACGTCGGAACCCTCATCCGTCGTGCCGGCCGCACGCACTATGAACATGACGCCCAGGGCCGGCTGATCCGACGTACCCGCAAGCTTCTCAACGGCAAGAAACACACCTGGACCTATACCTGGAACACGGAAGACCGTCTAGTTGCGGTCATCAACCCCAACGGTGAATGCTGGCGCTACAGTTATGACCCGCTGGGCCGTCGCATTTCCAAAGAGCGTCTGATTGGGGACGGTGTGGCCGTGGAGACCACGCTGTTTATCTGGGACGGCACCCGGCTGGCTGAGCAATCGACGTCTGACGGTAGGCACATCACTTGGGACTATACGCCAGGCACTCATAGTCCTATCGCGCAGACCAACGACGTACTTTCAACCCAAGTAAACGACGCACCCCTGATTGAGCCCTTCACCAGCACCACGTCCGACGGACACGGTGCCCGATTCCACGCCGTCATCACGAACCTTGCCGGCACTCCTATGGAGCTCATCTCTGCGGATGGCACCCTAGTCTGGCAGCATCGCACCACCCTGTGGGGCACACCACTGCAAACGACCACCGAGAAGCTGGACTGCCCGCTCCGCTTCGCAGGTCAGTACGCAGACGCCGAATCGGGTCTCCACTACAACTACTTCCGCCACTACGATCCCGAAACTGCACGCTACACGAGCCCGGACCCGTTGGGTCTTGTGCCAAATCCCAACCCAGCCACCTACGTTAACAACCCTCACGCCTGGTCCGACCGCCTAGGGTTGGCTCCCGAGGACTGTTCCAAGAAGCGCTGGACCAGCGACGCCGGGTTGCAGCGACACTACATCGATCACGGTGAAGACCTCGGGTACTACCGAGAAGAGGATTATGCCGAAGGGGCGCATGAGCTGATGAACGATTCGCGTCGCCCTGGCGTGCGTGAGAAGGATAGTCTCATTGAAGGAAAGATTTATCGGTGGGACCCGGAGACTCATGAGTTCGGAGTAATGGATCGCGCTACAAGGAAGATCATCACCTACTTTGATAGCTCAATTGACCGCACCGGAAAATCTTCTGATGCGTGGGCCAGGAAGTATTGGGATGAAAAAACGCCAGGCGTGGAGGAGTAATTATGAATCGATTTCCGTGTCCCTGCTGCCAGTTCATCACTCTTGAGGCGAAGGGATGGTTTGAAATTTGTCCTGTATGCGGCTGGGAAGATTCGGGACAGGATGACCGGAATGCCGATGAGTATGTCGGGGGGCCCAATCGTGTAACTCTGGCTGAGGCTAGGGAGAACTTCGCAAAGTTCGGCGCATCGGAAGAGCGTAGGCGGTCACACGTTCGCGCACCGCAACCTTGTGAGCAGCTCGGAGAGTGACCGCGGAACCTGCGTGGTGGAAGGTGGTTCTAGCAGCTTTGCGTGGCTGAAGGCAGTATCGCGGTCTGCGGAGGTGGCCGGCCGCAGGCGGATGATCGAGCGCCACTGAGGAAGGTTTCAAGGCTCCGACAGGAGCAGAAGCTTCAGCACATTGTGCGGCGGGGCAGCCCGAGCTCGGTGTGGTTGCGGCGAACGATGGTGGCGCTGGCGTCGGCCGGCGGCAGCACGGTCCCGGTCATGACCCGTCTGGTCAGGCAAACGAGGACTCCGCCTGTGATGTGATCCAGCGGTTCAATGAGATGGGGCTCGCGTCCCCGCCTGCCAGACCGTGACGACGAGGACTTCGCCGTCCAGACGGCCGCGACCAGCCCACCACCGTCTGCGGCGCGTGCTGATCCGCCGCGGAATCTCCTTCCAGCGCACCAAGATCTGGAAGGAGTCCCCATGGGGCAAGGGGCCCGGCAAGGGCGAATTCCAGGGGCTGTCCACATCGCAGGTCGTCCGCCGAATCAGCGGCTCCGAAGCCGCGGCACCACCCGTTCAGTCCGGATGGGATTAATCTCTGGACCAATTGTCAAAATTCCCCCTCGGAAACCATTTAAATCCCCACGGTTGTTCTCTGGCCGTGGGAATTTCATGTCGCCCTCGTCGAACTTGATCTCGGCGCGCACGATCGCGTGGTCGACTTCGTGGGTGAGATGGAAGCCGAGGCAGCGGTAGGTCTCGCTCGATCTTGTCGGTGGCCCTGCATTCTTGGCGGCGATGGCGAGATCGCCGATGGAGCGCGCGACCCGCGCGATCTCGCCCCGGCTCGTACGGGTGGCGAGGCTCGATAGGTGAGCTGCGCTCCCTCATGCCACTGGACGGATCGGATTGCGCAGGCATGGCGTCCTGCCTGAACGTCAGCCTTTTAGCGTCCCGGTGCATACGATGGACTGCCCGCTACGCTGCCCAGGCAGTATGCTGACCCCGAAACGGGCCTAAAATGCAATTACTTTCGCTATTGCGACAAGAAACGCGCTACCTCACTCCTGACTCACTCGGTCTGGCCCCAGCCGATAGCCCCCACATCTACATACCGAACCCCCTCGCCTGGATCGATCCGCTGGGCCGTCCGGGCTGGGCCCGGGCATTGATGACGACGCTTATAGCGAGATTAAGGGAACGTACAGGCAACGTGTGGCGGACGGAGTAGATCATGATCTTCGGCGAACAGATGACGGATCCAGCAATGCGCTTGATCATTCGATATCCGGCATCGGCTCAGATCCGCACGAGTTGGCTAGGTATCTGTCATCGTTCGAAGGTAGAACCACGCACGTCGACACCAAGCAGGGGTCACGCGTCGCGTACGACGATTCTCGCCGTGGCGCGCAGGGCTGTGGCGTTTTGATCGTGGAGACTCCCTACCGCATCCATGCGTTCCATTATTCGGAGGCGGATTTCAATTCTGGAAGGTATTCATTGCAATGAGGGCAAGAATGCGTATTCGATCCTCTGGTGAGGATAGTGTTTCAGTCAAGCTTTCATTCGCGCAAGCGTCGCTGATTCGCGAATGCTTGTCTCTCGCGATTGACACACCTGGCGAAGATCGTATGGTGAAACTCTATGTCGGGAGCTCAAGGGAGGAGTTGGAAAGCATTAGAGTGATGGTGGCCGGAATCCCGCAGAACGCGTCAAGTGAATGCGTCTTCGTGTATCGGCAGCTCCATGCCATTTATGCCAGCATTGCCCATGCAGTAGTGGGGTTGCCGTCGGAAGAAGATTTTCACATCCGGACGGGATTCTACCGCGAGAACGCCATCGCTCTAGCCAGATCAATGAGGCTCTCTGTTTCCGAGCTCCTGTGCTCGGATCCGTCTCAGATGAAAGAGGGCTAGCAGCTCTGTTGAGTAGGGGTGGGTGACGCTGTTCCCGAACTTTTGCTCCCGGAGTCTTCTCAGTCGAAAGAGAGAGGGAGGATCGGCAGGTCCGAGGGGGCCCGCCCCCGTCGGTTTCGGAGGCGGGCCGTTTGCGTTCTCCCTGAGAGGAGATCGTCTTCTGAATTACCTGCCGGCGGATCTACGGGCAGGCTGCCGGCGTTTCGATGCGTACGCCGGTGACGACGCCGCTCCCACCGAAGAGGAACTTATGATTCGGTTCCAAGCACGCGAACCGGGTCGAACCCTTGACGGTATAGCGGAGAGATACCCGGTCGTCGTTTCGCGTGTTCACCACCCAGAAGGATCCGCGGGCGCGGGGCCCAAGGTTCTGGTAGTTCTTCGTGACGTCCTTGTACGAGGCGGTCGGCCGGGAAGCCTCGTAGTCCGCTTCCTTGAGGTAGAAGCAGACTCGGGGGAAGGAGCACCCCTGCATGCTGTCCGCTGAAGTGGTGGGAGCCGTGGCGATCATCGTGCCGAGCAGGACAGCGGTCGCTGCGCAAGCCCCGATAGCTTTCTTCGTTGCCTTCATGGCTGCAACGCTAGGCAATTTCGGGAATGTGGCTAAAGACTCCTTCTGGACAAGGATTGAGTGCGCGCCGGCGCATCCTCATTCAGGTATTCGTTTCACGTTGTCGAGTTTCGCTCTGATGTGATTGTTCAGATGTGGTGGTCCGGTTGCCGAACAAAATATTTCGTGCTTGGGTGGCCGCGGTAGCGGCACCTGCCTTCATTTTGCGAGTCGGGGCGGGAACGGGCGTTCGTGTCGGGTTTCGGTTGTTCGACTTCTGGGTGCGCGGTGAGCGTTCGCCCTGCACATCACTCGCGTCTATTGCGAATTGCGGCACGTGGCGCATATTCGTCATGGGTAATGGTTTAACGGCTTCGGTGCGATGTGCTGGAGGCCCTTACGGCGGCTCAGCGGCGCGTAGGGCCCATGTTGTGGTCTGTGGCCAGTGCCTGATCTTCTGTCGTCGCACACTGGTGATGACCAGCCGGCCGTATCGACCAGAATCACCGCAAGCCCCACCACGAAATCCACCAGCACCGAAAGACGGGAAGGCACCCACATGCAGTACGACGCCTCCGGCGGTGGCCGGTACGACCTGTTGGTCGTCGGGTCGGCCAATGTTGATCTCGTGATCGGTGTGGAGCGACGGCCCGCGCCGGGTGAGACGGTGCTCGGTTCTGATCTGGCCGTTCACCCGGGCGGCAAGGGTGCCAACCAGGCCCTGGCCGCCGCCAGGCTCGGCGCGCGGGCGGCGCTCCTCGCTCGGGTGGGTGACGACGAGCACGGGCGGCTGTTGCTGGCGAGCCAGCGGGCGGCGGGTGTGGACACCGACGGTGTGCTCGTCGGCGGGGCGCCCACGGGCGTCGCCCTGATCACCGTGGACCCCTCGGGTGACAACAGCATCGTCGTCTCCCCGGGGGCCAACGGGCGGCTCACCCCCGCGGACGTCCGGGCGGCGGCCCCGCTGTTGGCCGCCGCGCGCGTCGTCTCCCTGCAACTGGAAATCCCGCTGGAGACGGTCGCGGAGACGGTACGCGGCCTGGCTCCTGACGCCCGGCTCGTCCTCAACCCGTCCCCGCCGGCCCCGCTCCCCGCCGAGGTGCTGGCCGCCTGCGACCCGCTGGTGGTCAACGAGCACGAGGCGCGGTACGTGCTGGGCGCGGCGGCGGGGGAAACGCCACAGGACTGGGCGCGGGGGCTGCTCGCGCTCGGCCCGCGCTCGGTCGTCATCACGCTCGGTGCGCAGGGCGCCGTCGTGGCCGAAGGGCATGCCGACTCGCTGCACCACCTGCCCAGCCCCCGGGTCGATGCGGTCGACACGACGGGCGCGGGCGATGCGTTCACCGCCGCCCTGGCCTGGCGCCTTGGCCGCGGCGACGAACTGCGCCGGGCGGCGGCGTTCGCCGTCCGGGTGGGAGCGGCGACGGTCACGGCCCGCGGGGCGCAGGACTCCTTCCCGACACCGGAGCAGGTCGACGCGGTGTGAGGGGACCGGGGGTGTGGGCGTGGGGTGTGGGTGTGGGGTGTGGGGTGTGATGAGTTGAGCCGGTGGAGGCGTACGACCCGCGACAGGGTGGCACACCCGTGCCCGCACTCGGTGGTGGTGGGCCAGCGGGTTGGTCTACGCGGCGTGGCAGGTTGATTCGGGTGTGTTGGGCTGGGCCGTCAGTCACGTACGACTCGCGACAGAGCGATGTACCTTAACCCAGCCTCGTACGCCGGCAGTTGGACGGATCGCGCCCGGGGCGGGCGGGGTCAACGCGGCGGCGGGGCCCGTACCCGGTCAGCCGGAGAACAGGGCGTCCAGTAGCTGGAGTTCGGCGCGGGCCTCTGCCTGGCGGGGACTCTTGTGTTCGGTCAGGGTCTTCAGGGCGGCGTCCACTGCCGCGCGGGCCGCTGGAAGGTCGCCCATGTGGCGCAGGACGCGGCCGAGTTCGAGGTGGACCGGGCCGCTCCAGGCCGGCATCGCTGAACCCTCGAAGGCGGCGAGGGCCTTGCGCAGCGGTTCCTCGGCCTGCTGCCACTGGCCGAGGGCCGCGTGGTCGCTGCCGATGTGTTGCAGGGCCGCCGCCTGGTAGAGGTCGAGCAGTTCGGGAGAGCAACCCGGGATACCGGCCCGGCAGATCGCGTCGCTGCGGAGGTGGATGGCCAGGGCCTGGTCGGCGTGGCCCTGGCCGCGCAGGACCTCGCCGAGCGCGTTGAGGGTGGTGAGCTCCGCGAGCCGGCCCTGTGGGGTGGTGTTCTCGTGGTGGCAGGCGGCTGCCTCCCGGAACTTGGCGACCGCCTCTTCCGCCCGGCCGAGCCGGCGCAGCGCACCCGCCTCGTAACCCAGCGCCCACCCCATCTGGAGCCGGTCACCGCTGGTGAGGGCGGCGGCGTACGCGGCGCGGGCGGCGGCTGCCGCGGAGTGGTGGTCGTGCACGCACAGGTTGTACGCCCAGGCCAGGTAGTTGAGGTGGGTGGCCTCCTCCCGGGGCGAGCCCAGCGAGCGGGCGGCGTCCGCGGCCCGCTCGAAGACCTCCACCCACAGGTCCCAGTGCTGGGTGAGGTCGGAGAACCAGTGCATGGCCTCCGCGGCGTCGACGACCTCCCGGTGCCTCCCGGCATGGTGGGCGTGGCGCAGCGCGGCGAGCCACTGCGCCGCTTCCGCCTCAAGCCAGGCCCTGGCCCGCTCCCGGCCGCTCGGCGCGGTGGCCGGGTCGGGGTCGCGCCCCGCGGGGTGGTGCTGCTGGGCGTCGAAGTGCAGGCCGGCCGCGGTCGCCCGGGCCAGCATCCAGCGCCCGGCCCGCTCCCGCGCCGCCTCCTCCGTCGCGGCGCCGTCTTCGTCTGCCACCAGCTCGGCGGCGAACAGCCGCAGCAGGTCGTGGAACCGGTAGCGCTCGACCGCGGCCTCGGTCTGGAGGAGTCCGCGGTCGGCGAGCTCCTCCAACCCGAGCTCCGCCGCGCGGACGGTCGTCCCGGCCAGCAGGGCGGCGGTCTCGGCACTGAAGTCGGGGCCCGCGGCGAGCGCGGAGCGGCGCAGCAGGGTCCGGGTAGCGGGGGCGAGCCGCCGGTAGGAGAGCGCGAAGGCCGCCCGTACTTGAAGGTCACCGGCCTTGAGCAGGTCCAACCTGCGCTCTTCGCCGGCCAGTTGGGTGGCGAGTTTGCCGAGCCGCTCCTGGGGGCGGCTGGCGAGCCGGCCGCCGACGATCCGGATCGCCAGTGGCAGGTGGCCGCACAGGTCGGTGAGGTCGCGGGCGGCCTGCGCCTCGCGGCCGACCCGCTCGGGGCCGATGATGCGGGCCAGGAGTTCCACGGACTCCTCGCGGCGCAGCAGCGGCAGATCGATCCGGTGCACCGCCTCCAGGCCGATCAGCCCCCGCCGGCTGGTGACCAGGGTCAGTGTTGTGCCGCTGCCCGGTAGCAGCGGACGCACCTGGTCCTCGTCGGCCGCGTTGTCCAGGACGAGCAGCAGCCGGCGGCCGGCGAGGAGCGAGCGCAGCAGGCCGGAGCGGTCCTGGAGGTCGTGCGGGATGGCGTGCTCGGCCACGTCGAGCGCCCGCAACAGGGTGGCCAGCGCGTCCCGGGGGTGTGCGGGTTCCGCGTCCATGCCGCGCAGGTCGAGGAAGAGCTGTCCGTCGGGGAACCGTGGGGCGAGGGCGTGGGCGCTGCGGATGCCGAACGCGGTCTTGCCGAGTCCCGGCTGCCCCGTGACGACGATGACCGGCGGGTACGCGGCATCCGGCCGTTCCGCCAGCGCGAGCACGTCGGCCAGGGCCTGCCCGCGGGCGGTGAAGTCCCGGGGGGCGCGCGGTAGCGACAGCGGTACGGGGAGGCCGGCCGGGCCCCCTGCCGGGGCTGGGGCCTGGGCGGTGGTGGCCTGCGCCCGGGCGCGGCCGGGCGCCGCAGCCGCCTCCAGGGCGCGCGCCTCGTCGGCGGTCAGCGCCAACCCTTGGGCCAGGGCCTCCACGGTGCGGCGCTGCGGTCCGCGGGTGCGGCCCCGCTCCATGTCGGCCAACGCGCGCACGCTCACGCCCGACGCGTGGGCGAGCTCTTCCTGGCTGAAACCCGCCCGGAGCCGGAGTCCGCGCAGGAGCGGCCCGAACGCGTGCGTCGGGGGAGTGGTGCTGTTCACGAGGCCGGCCTTTCTGCGTGGGTGCCGGGGCTGGCACTACCAGTAGAAGTATCCCCAACTGCACTTTTGCCGGTGCTTCCGCCTGGTGCCGGCCGTGTCGCCTTGATGGACTGCACCTCGGAATCGCCGGCTGATGGGGCCCGAGGGACGGCGTGCCCCGTCGCCCGCCGGGTCGCTCCCGGGAGGCGTCGTGGCGCGTTTCCTTCCCCCACGGGCCGACGGCCTCGCGCCGTCGGGCCGGCGAGTTCCCCTTCCGTACGTCCGATGGCCGGGGCCGCTGGGCTCGCCCGGGCGTACGAATCACGTGGTCCACAGAGTGCGGAGAAAGACAGGGATGGTCATGGGTGGGGTGTTGCGCTGTGCGCTTCTTTAGGCGAGTTGGAGGCAGCTCCCGGAATACCGAAAGGCGCCGGGGCTGGCTTCTTCCCGTGGCGATGGCGGTGGTCTGCTCCGCGGCGGCGGTGGCGGGTGCACACGACCTGACCTCGCGCGTCGGCGAACGGAGCGCGCCGGTGAAGAAGGAGCAGGCCAGCCCGGCGGGAATGGGCGACCGAGAAGGCGAATTCGTGTTGTTCGAGCCGGTCTGGACGACGGCGCACATTTACCAAAAGGGCATCAACAACGTCGCGCATGACACGGGTCTCGTCGTCTCGTACGTGGGGCCGACCGGGCGGAACCCGCACGTGGAAGAGGACTGGATCGGCATCTACGAGTACGGCAAATTGGACAAGGAGCACCGGAAGGACTGGGACTACGTCTGTCCGAACGAGAAGGAACGCTGCAAGGCGTTCGGCTCCGCCATCGTGCCCGCCGGAAATGACGGCCTGGAGTCGGGCAAGAAGTACACCGTGGCCTACTGGCTCGGTTCCAAGGGCGAGTCGGGCCGGGCGCCCGCGGTGACCATCGACTACGTCGTTCCCTGGTAGTCCCGCACTCCGTCCGTGCCACCGATGGCCACTCACCTCTCATTCCCCAGAAGGGGGTTCTCATCAATGCGCTTCACCATGCGCCGAGCCGGCAAGCGGCGTGTCGTCGTCCCCGTAGCGCTCACCGCCCTGTTCTCCGCCTTCGCGCTCGCGGGCCCGCCGCTCCTGCTGCCGCATTCGGCGAGCAGCGCCAGCGCGGAGCAGCCCAGACCCGCCAGCCTGCCCGCGGATTCACACAGCAAGAACAGTTTCGACATCATCGACGCGACCTGGACCACTGCCCACATAAGGCAGAAGGGCCTCAACTGGAACCCCAAGGACACGGGGCTGGTGGTGACCTATCTCGCGCCTGTCGGCCGGAACCCGGGAACGGAAGGGGACTGGGTCGGCATCTACGAGCGTGGAAAGTTGGACAAGGAGCACCGGAAGGACTGGGACTACGTCTGCCCGAACGAACACAACCGTTGTATGTCCTACGGGGCCGCGGCCGTGCCGGCGGGAAATGACGGGCTGCGATCCGCCGCGACCTACACCGTGGCGTACTGGAAGGGGGGCACCAGCGAATCGAGTGGGGCCCCCGTAGCGACGATCAATTACGTGGTGCCGTGGTGAACCAGCTCGTAGGAGACGCGCCTGGTCGGCGCCTTCGTGAGACCGTCATCAGCGGCTCGCTCGCCTTTCTGCTCGCCCTTGTCTCCACCGTCACGGTGCTGGTCAGGCCCGCCGCGGCTCAGGACGAGGACGACAATCTGCCGCAGATCTACTTGCATATCGTCGAGGCGCTTTCCGAACGGGTTGAGGCGGCTGAGCAAGAGGAGTCCACGAATTCGCACGGGCGGCGCCCCGCCCGTACGACATCCAGCATTTCCCCGTCCCGGTCGCTGCCGTACGACTTGGCGCTGCCGCGTCCGACCGGGCGACCTCGCGTCGGCCATACCCTCCTCAGCCTGGATGCCCTGCACGGGGCGACGAACATGCCGTCCGTCAGTCTGGTCATTGACCTTGAATCCATGTATGTGATGGGCTTCTACCAGGTCGGGGTCGGCACGCACCGGTTCTACCATTTCAACGACGCTGAACCCGGCAACGTGCCCGCGCGGCTCTTCGGGGCGGTAGAGGTGGAGAGGATCAGGCTGCCCTTTTCGAGCCAGTATTCTTCCATGGGTGGAGATCGGGTATGGGATCGGACCATCTACCGTTATGATCTGCGCGATGCTGTGCGAACTCTTGGTTTTCTCGGCGGGGCCGGCACCCCTCTGAACGACGCGGGTCCCGCACTTACGCGGCTCATCATGACCCTGGTGGAGGGCGCACGGTTCAATAACGTCAGGGATTCGGTACACACTGCCTTTACCGCGGACGAGGGGTGGCGGGCGGCCGACTACCAGCCGTACATCAATAACTGGGCAGCGCTTTCGGAATCCGCCCGAGACCGTTATTACCACGTCTTGCGGCCAGCCGGCCGCAATCCCATCACGCTGTACCTCAGTTGGTTGCGGGCCAATCTGAACTTCCTCCAGATTCCCAAGGGCACGGGTCCCCAGCGGATGTGCTCCGCCCCCGGTGCCGGCGGCCCGGGTGAGGCGCCCTGCGCGGCGGCCATCACCTACGACGACCGGCGCGCCGCCGTCGACGGCATGCCGGACTGGACCGGCGCCGGCTACCGCGGGGGCAGCCCACTGCCCGACCACCGGCAGTACACGACGGACCCGATCTGCCGGATCACGCCGGAGAAGTTGGCCGACTCGTACGAGGTCAAGCCGGACGACGACAAGGACGACTCCGCCGGTCTGCAACGCGCGATCGACGACGTCCGCGGCAAGTGCAGCGGGCGCGCGAACTTCGACCAGCTCTCGCTGATCACCCTGCCCGCCGGGCGCATCGACATCTCCCGGCAGATCTCCGTGGACGCCGACTACCTGGTGATCCGCGGGCAGGGCAACAACCCGGCGGGCGGCCAGGGCACCCGCATCGTGTTCCGCCCCGACGCCGACACGCGCTACGACACGCTCAGCAAGGACGGCAGCCGCTGGGACCCGGACGCGATGACGCACGAGGCGGGCGCCGACACCGCCAAGGGTGGCTGGATGTGGCCGGGCCGCGGGCTGTTCCGGGTGCAGACCCGGGAGGTCGCCGCGCGCTACGCCGACGAGTGGGCCGCCGCGCCAGCCAACCGCAAGGACCTCTACGAGGGCTCGATCAACCAGCACTGGGCCTCGGGCGTCAAGCTGCGGGCCGGGGCCGACGCGCCCGGCTACGCCGCCAAGGAGGGCGGCCGGGTGATCCACCTGGACGCCAAGGCGAACCTGTCCCGCTTCCAGGTCGGCGGGCACCTGTGGGTGGGCGCCGCGAACAGCCGCAAGTTCTACGAGCAGCAGGGCGCCCTGGACGACCGGCGCTACGACGACCTGCACATGCGTCAGCAGGTCTTCCGCATCGACGCGGTGGACGCCGAGAACCACACCGTCACCATCGACAAGCCACTGGAGTTCGACCTCCCGGTCGACTCCACGTCCGACGGTTCGCTGCCGATCGGCAGCACCGCGTACACCAGCAAGGTGACGCCGCTGAAGATGGTCGTCGGCGTCGGATTCGAGGACTTCTCCTTCACCCAGGACATGCCGGGGCTGAAGCCGGAGCAGGCCAAGAACAACTACGGGAACCTGGCGCCCGAAGCGGCCATGAACGGCCTCGTCTTCAAGTGGGCCGCCGATTCCTGGGCCCGCGGCGTGCGCGCGGAGATGACCGGCTCGCACCCGATCGTCACCGAGGTCGCCAAGAACCTCCAGTTCGAGTCCAACTACCTGGACGGCGCCTGGAACAAGGGCAAGGGCGGCAACGGATACTTCCGCGGCAGCCGCGTCTGGGACTCCCTGTACGCGTACAACACCACCCGCAACCTGCGCCACTTCACCCTGCAATGGTCCGCTTCGGGCAACGTCGTCTACGCGAACGACTTCGACTCGGACCTGAACCTGCACGGTGGTTGGGAGCGCCGCAACCTCTTCGAGAACAACACCGTACGGGTGCCGTTCGAGCACTACTCGGGCAACTGCACGGCCCGTTGTGGCGGTGAGGGCGGCGACGTGGAGGCCGGTACGTGGTACCCGATCTGGTGGGCGGCCGGTGAGAAGGCCGTGAAGTGGGCCGGCTCGTCCGGGCCGCAGAACGTCTTCCACAACAACGTCCTCGCCAAGCAGCTCACCAAGGGCGGCCCGTACGTGGACTTCAAGCCGTACGGCAAGTCGGGCGACGGGAAGCAGCCGGTGTTCCAGTTCGGCTCGTCGGCCGACGACCCCGGCCGGTTCCGCCACCTCACCCAGGACGGCGCGCCGATCCTGGACTGGAACGGCAAGGAGGGCGCGGACTACGCCAGCGGCGACCAGGGGGTGAACACCTCCCGCGCCGCACCCGGCACCTCGGTGTTCCTCAGGGACCCGGGTGAGCAGGAGGACTGACAGCGACTGACAGCGGGGGAGTGGCCCCGGCGGGACGACCGCCGGGGCCACTCCTGTTGTGTGCCGCGGGGCACGGGTGGGCGGCCCCGCGGGGACACCCGCCGTCCGCCACGGTGGGTCCCACCCTGGTTCAGCGCCCTGTGCGACTGGGCGTCGGCCAGGTGGGTCCCACCCTGGTTCAGAGCTCCGTGCCACCCGGCGTCCGGCGCGACGGTTCCCGCCCTGGTCAGCGCCGCGCGGCAGTCGACTTGAGCGTCGTCCCGAGCCGTACCAGCAGGGTCGCCGCGCGCGCCGCGAACGCCAGCGCGGCGAGTACGGAAGCGACCGCCTTCAGCACGCCGGCCGTGCCTCCGGACAGGTCCCACACCCACGTCGGCGCGACGACCGCGAAGTAGACCAGGGCGGCGAGCAGGGCCCCGGAGACGGCGGCGTACGAGATCTCCACGGTGACGGCGTCGCGACGGGCTCGGGGGTCTGCGGCCATGGGTTGCATGCGGGGAGTCTGCCACCCGCCCGGCGCGCAGCAGCCCCGGACCGACGCGAATCGGCCTGGCACCCTGCCGACCCAGGTCCCCACCCCCGCGGCACCCGGCGCGAGCACCACACGCCCCTCGGGGATTGGCTGCCCCACGGTGCCGCCGGCCCTCCGGTGTCCACTCCACTCCCCACGCGTCGCGGCGAATCTTCAGTTCCGCTCCGCACATCACCCGACTCGGGCTCAGCACCTTGTGGACGGGGTGTCATACGGCCCCGGTAGGGCCGTGGGCATCCCGCAAGGGGGAACGGAAGGTTCCAGGCGGGCACCATCAACTGCCTTGTATTTCAAGGTATTCGGGGGCACAGATGGCTCTTGCGGCGCCCCCCGGGCAGCGTCACATACTCGCCCTGTACGAGAACGGTGCGCGAGGTGCTCAAGTGGCCCTCGCGCGAACTGCCTTCATTGGGGGGAAAGTTGCAGAGACGAAGAAAGGCCGGCTGGGCCGCCGGGGTGGCTGCCGCGGCGGCCACCGTACTCGCGGCGGGGTTGACCACCCCGATCGCTGCGGCACAGGAAGGCCCCGCCGCTTCGGCGGGCGCCCCGCAGGCGAAGCACGAGCAGCGGGGTGAGGCGGCCCGCACCTGGGTCACCCTCATCACCGGGGACAGGGTCTCGATCAACCCCGACGGGCGCGGGGTGTCCCTTCGGCCGGCCGAAGGCCGCAAGCACGTACCGCTCCGGGTGGAGCGGTACGGCGGGCACGTGTACGCGATCCCGAGCGACGCGCGACGCCTGATCAACCGAGGCACCCTGGACCGGCGGCTGTTCGACGTCACCGAACTGAGCCGGCCGCAGTACGCGGCACAGCAGCGCGAGGGGCTGCGGCTCATCGTCGCCTACCGGGGTGAGCGCGCCGCAGCCAGGAACCAGCTCCGCGGCGCCGACGGAGTGCGGCTGCGGCGGACGCTGCCGGTGCTGGGCGCCGACGCGGTGACCGCATCGCCCACCCGGCCCGGGGCCGTCTGGGAGACGCTGACCAACGGGGCCCGGGGCGCGGAGTACCGCACCGCCGCCGCCGGCGTCGCCCGGGTGTGGCTGGACGGCGTCCGCAAGGCCACGCTGGATACGAGCGTGCCGCAGATCGGCGCGCCCGCCGCATGGCAGGCCGGCTTCGACGGCAAGGGCACCAAGATCGCCGTGCTGGACAGCGGCGTCGACGAGACGCACGCCGACCTGGCGGGCCAGCAGGTCGCGGAGAAGAACTTCTCGGAGGCGGCCGACGCCAAGGACCGGGTGGGCCACGGCACGCACGTGGCCTCCACCGCGGCCGGCACCGGTGCCAAGTCGGGTGGGAAGTACCGGGGCGTCGCACCCGGGGCACGGCTCATCGACGGCAAGGTCCTGGACGACGGCGGCTCCGGATGGGACTCCGACATCGTTGCCGGCGCGGAGTGGGCGGTGGCCGAGAAGGCCGACGTGATCAACCTCAGCCTCGGTGGACTCGACACGCCCGGCCTCGATCCGCTGGAGACGGCGATCAACAAGCTGTCGGCCGAGCACGGGACGCTGTTCGCCGTCTCAGCCGGCAACGAGGGCGCGGGAGCCGGCACCGTCGGCTCGCCCGGCAGCGCGGACGCCGCGCTGACCGTGGGCGCCGTCGACAAGAAGGACGCACTGGCCGACTTCTCCAGCAGGGGCCCCCGGGTGGGGGACGGGGCCGTCAAGCCCGATGTGACCGCGCCCGGCGTGGACATCGGCGCCGCCGCGGCGCCCGGCAGCCAGGTGGCGAAGGACGGCACCCCGGTCGCCGACGGCTACGTGGCGATCTCCGGTACGTCGATGGCCGCGCCGCACGCCGCCGGCGCCGCCGCGCTCCTCGCGCAGCAGCACCCGGAGTGGACGGGCGCCCAACTCAAGGCCGTACTGACCGGTTCTGCGGTGCCGGGCCCGTACACCGCCTTCGAGCAGGGCACCGGCCGCATCGACCTGCGCAAGGCACTCACCCAGACGGTGGTCGCCGAGCCCGTCTCGCTCTCCTTCGGGACGCAGCAGTGGCCGCACGCCGATGACGCGCCGCAGCGCAAGGAGTTGACCTACCGCAACCTGGGTGACCAGCCCGTCACCCTGAAGCTCGCGGTGGCGGGCACGGGCCCGGACGGCAAGCCGGCCCCCGCCGGCTTCTTCACCGCGGCCGACCAGCAGCTCACCGTTCCGGCGCACGCCACGGCGACCACGTCGCTCACCGTCGACACCCGAATCGGCGGCGACGTGGACGGCGCGTACACCGCGGTGGTGACCGCGACGGCGGGCAAGCAGGCCGTGCGGACCGCCGCCGCGGTCGTGCGCGAGGTCGAGTCGTACGACGTGACCCTCACCCACCTGGGGCGGGACGGGAAGCCCTCGGGGTCCTTCGCCACCGACCTGTTCGGGTTGGCCGGCCTCGGCAAGGGGACGGGTTTCCGGGTCGATGAGACCAGCAAGGAAACGACGGTGCGGGTGCCCAAGGGCAGCTACCTGCTCGACAGTCTTCTGGGCGACAGCGAGGAGGGCTTCGACTGGCTGGTCCAACCCAAGCTGGTCGTCGACAAGGACACGAAGGTGACCCTCGACGCGCGGGTGGCCAAGCCGGTCGAGGTGACGGTTCCGGACCGGAAGGCCGTCGCGGGGGCCGCCACGGTCGACTACGACATCGCGGACTTCGGTGGCGTGGCCCTGTCGCTGGACTCCTTCCAGCCCCTGCGGATCGCGCACCTCGGCCCTGACCTCCCCGCCGGGGAACTCTCCCAGTGGTTCAGCGCGGGATTCCAGGGCAGCGCCGCGGACACCCTGTACTTCGTGGGGTACGGCGGGCCCACCACGCGGTTGGCGACCGGCTTCGTCCGGCACGCCAAGAGCAAGGAACTGGGCAAGCTGACCGCCGAGTTGGGCGGATCGGTCCCGGGGCAGAACGGCACGTTCGGGGTGCTCCCCGAACGCGGTGGCCTGGGGCTCTACACGCCCGACGCGCCGCTGCCCCGCCCCGCGACGCTGTACGCCAATGACAACGGTGTGCAGTGGAGCCTCTACTTCTCCCAGTCCGAGAACGAGGAGACGAACGGCGTCTCCTACTACTCCGACCCGATCAGGCTGAAGCCCGGGGCGTCCTCGTCGCAGCGTTTCAACATCGGGGTGTTCGGCCCCAAGGTGGCCGAGTGGGACGGCATCTTCCGGCAGGGCAACACCCTGGTCGGGAGCCTCTCGCTGTTCGCCGACGGCGCGAACCACTCCGGATACTCGGAGTACGACGCGGCGAAGACCACCCTGTACCGCAACGGCAAGCTGGTGGGGACGAACACCGACCCGCTGACCGGCGATGAATCGTTCACGGTGCCCGCCGAAGAGGCGAAGTACAAGCTCAGCACGTCGGTCACGCGGAGCAAGGTGGCCAACGTCTCCACCAAGATCGAGGCCGCCTGGACCTTCTCGTCGAAGCAGACCGACAGCGAGGTGGCGCTGCCGACCTCGGCGGTCCGCTTCACCCCCACCCTGGCGGTCGACAGCACGTCCAAGGCGGGGGCCACGGTCGCCGTTCCCGTGTCGGTACAGGGTTCGGCCGCCGGGAAGAACCTGAAGTCCCTTGTGGTGTACGTGAGTTACGACGACGGGAAGAAGTGGAAGAAGCTTCCCGTGCGCGCCGGCAAGGTCTCGGTGAAGAACCCGGGCCCGGGCAAGGCGGTCTCGTTCAAGGCGGAGGCGGCTGACAAGCAGGGCAACACGGTCAGCCAGACCATCCACAGCGCCTACCGCACCCGGTAGGGGCAGTTCTGGCCGTACGTCGGTGTGCCGGCCCGTCGGGGGTGAATCCCCGGCGGGCCGGTGTCGTTCCCGGGGTGTCGTTCGTACGGGCCGGCTTCGTCTGTGCGGGTGGCGGTCGGTGCGGCCCGCCTGCCGCCCCGCCCCGACTCCGATCCGCCCCCACTCCGCTCCAACCCAGCCTGACTGCGACCCACCCCGCTCCAACCCGACCCCGCTCCAACCCAACCGGCCCGCTAGTCCTTGGCGAGCGTCGCCGTCAGGCGTTCCAACAGTGCGGCGAGGTGTGCCGCTTCCTCGTCGCTGAGGCCGGCGAGTAGGTGGCGCTGGTTGGTCAGGTGGGCGGCGATGAGGTCGTCGGCCAGGGTGACGCCGTCGGTGGTGAGGGCGATCCGGCGTCCGCGCGAGTCGCTGGCGGCGACGGACCGGCTGACCAGGCCGCGGGCTTCCAGCCGGTCGACCCGCTTGGTGATCGCGCCGGTGGTGACCAGCAGGGTGCGGCTGAGTTCGCCCGCGGGCAGCGCGTAGGGCGCGCCGGAGCGGCGCAGCGCCGCGAGGACGTCGAAGTCGCCGTTGCCCAGGTCGGCCGCGGCGAAGGGCGGGCGAAGCCGCTCGTCGAGCAGGCCGGTGAGGCGGAAGAGGCGGCCGATGACCAGCATGGGTGTGGCGTCCAGGTCGGGGCGCTCGTGCTTCCACTGGTCGACGATGGCGGCGATGGCGTCGGTCTGCATGGCATTGATTCTATCTTCCGCGGAAGCTATCTTTCCCTTCCGTGGAAGATAAATTGTGGATGCGGCCCGCGCCGGCCGGGACGGCGGAGCCTGCCGCGGGAGTGCGGGAGTTGGCGTACGGGGGTGGCGTGCATGTCCTCCGCTGACGTCGAAGAGCCCGCCGGCACCGGGGCGCCGGGTGGCGACAAACAGCCCGCCGGCGCCCCGGTGCCTACTGACACCGTGGCGCCCACCGGGAGCGGCGGGCCCATCGACACCCCCGGGCCCACCGGCGTCGCCGCGCCCGTACGTCGTCGGCTGATCTCCGCCAGCCTGGTCAGTTCGCTCGGTGACGGCATCTATGTGCCGTTGACGATGCTGTTCGTCCATACGCTCACCGGCCTGTCGCTGACGGCGATCGGCGCCGGCCTGACCACCGCTGGGCTCTGTGCGCTGGCGGTGATGCCGGTCGTGGGCGTGGCCGTCGACCGGTACGGGGCGCGGCCGGTCGTCGTCGCCTCACTGGTGCTGCGGGCGGTGGGCTTCGCCGGGTACCTCGTCGCCGATTCCTACCCCGCGTTCCTCGCCGTCGCCCTGGTGGTGGCGGTCGGCATGTGGGCGTCGTCCCCCAGCCAGCAGGCGCTGATCGGCGAGGTCGCCGAGGGGACGGCGCGCGACCGGCTCCTGGCCTGGGATCGCAGCCTGCGCAACGGGGGGATGGGCGCGGGCAGCCTGGCCGCGGCCGGACTGCTGGCCCTCGGCGGTAGCACCGGCTTCCTCGCCGCCGCGGTGACGCTGGCCGTGCTGTTCGCTCTCGCCGCGGCGCTGGCGGCCGGCATTCCGACGGTGCGGCGTGAGGGCACGCCACCGGATGCGCCGGACGTACCGGACGCGCCGGGCACGGGAGGCCGGCGGGGTGCGGCGGCCGTACGCGGCGTACGCGACGGGCGGGGCGCAGGGGGCGGGCTCGACCCGGAGGGCGGGCGGGGCGCAGGGGGCAGGCGCGGTGTAGGAGACGGGCAAGGCGGAGGGGGTCGGCAAGGCGCAGGGCTCGGGGCCGGAGGCAAGCAGGGTTATCGGCGCGTGCTCGCCGATCGGCCGTACCTGCTCATCACCCTTGCCAACTTCCTGATCGCCTTCGGCTACACCACCCAGGCCATGGCCCTGCCGGTCTACCTCACCCGTGACGTCGGGCTGCCCGACGCCCTGGCGGGGGCGGTGTTCGCGCTCAACACCGTGCTGGTCGCGGCGCTGGGCGTGCCCGTCGCACGGCTCACCCTGCGCGGTAGTCGCCCCCGTACCGCCGCGCTCGGCGCAGCCGTCTTCGCGCTCTCCTTCGTGGCCTTCGCCCTGCTGCCGCACCTGGTCAGCGGTGCGTACGCGCTGGCCGCCACGCTGGCCGTCGCGGTGCTCTACACCGCGGGTGAACTGGTGCACTCCGGGCCCGCGCAGACCCTGTCGGTGCAGGCGGCACCCGACCACCTGCGCGGGCGCTACCTGTCGGTCTACCAACTGTCGTGGTCGCTGTGTCGCACGGTCGCCCCGCTCCTGCTCGGTCTCCTGCTGGAGGCGGGAAGTTGGCAACTGTGGTCGGTGCTCGCGCTGTTGGTGCTCTCGGGGGCGGTGGCGCTGCTGTGTGCCGGGCCCGGCCTGCCGCCACACGCCAGCGACGGCCGGGCCGCACTGGTCGCCGCCGGCGGGGTGGAACACCGGCAGGCCTCCCGCCCCGAACCGGTGCGGGAGCAGCCTCGCGCGCGGGCGTAGGGGTGTGCCGGCGACTTCCCGGGCGGGGGCTCGGGGAGTGGTGGGCCGATTCACGCGTCTCCCGCGTGCCCCCTTTCCCGCGTCGCCCGGGGCAGACCGGGGCAGACCGGAGCGGACTTGGCGAAGCTGCCGGGAGCCGGCGGTCGCCTGGGTATCGTGAGCGGATGAGTGCCGACTTATCGCGTATGCGGATGTCGCGGGCGGTGGTGCCGCAGCCGTTGCGGGCCTGGCTCGGGGTGGTCGTGGGGCTTGCCGTGCTGGTGGTGGCCGCGTTCGGGGTGGGCCACGCCGGTGACGGCGAGCCCGGTGGAGCGGAAGGTCGGCTCTGGCGGGCGGTGAACGGGGCGCAGGGGCCGGGTCGGAGCGTCGCCCACGCCCTGGACTTCTGGGGCGAGCCGGCCGGGGCGGCGGCCCTGCTGGCGGTGGTCGTCGCGGCGTGTCTGCTCCTGCGGCAGCCCCGCGCGGCGGTGTTCGCGGTGGTCGCGACCGCCGCGCCGGTGGTGGCGACCAAGCTGCTCAAACCCGTAGTGGGGCGCACCATCTACGGCGACAACCTGTCCTACCCGAGCGGACACACCGCCTTCTTCACCGCCGTGGCGCTCGTTGCGGGGCTGCTGGTGAGCGGTCGGCTCGGCCTCGGGAGGGCGGCCGGTGCGCTCCTGGTCGGCATCCTGGCGCTGGCCGCCGGGGCCGCCATGGGTTGGGCGCAGGTCGCACTCGGCGCGCACTACCCCACCGATGTGCTCGGGGGCTGGTGCGTGGCGCTCGCCGTGGTGCCGGCGACCGGGTGGCTGGTCGACGGGGCCGCCGACCGGCTGGCCGGCCGTACGCCTGGCCGTACGGCCGCTCCCTCCTCCGACCAGCCACCTGCGCGTACCGGCAACCACCCGCCAGCCAACCAGCCACCTGCCCACACACCCGCCCGCCCAGCCAACGAAACAACCGACGAAACAGCCGCCCAAGCAACCAGCGAAGCAATCACCGAAACAGCCAACGCACCGGCCGGTGAAGCCCCCGACGGGCCGGCCGGTGCGTCGACCCGTGTCGACCGCTGAGGTGGTGAGGTCGCCGGCGTCGAGCCGGCAGCGCGGGGCTGACGGGCGGCCAACCCTCACGCCAGGCGGCGGAAGACCGGCTTGACCGGTCGGCCGGCGAGCCAGGGTGCGGGGTCACCGGCGTCCAGCGCCTTGCGGTAGACCGCGCAGGCCCCGGCCACCACGTCGACGGTGTGAGCCACGTCGGCGTCGCTGAGCGCGCTGCTCACCACGAACGACGGGGCCAACACTCCACCCGCCAACAACTGACGCAGGAACAGGGTGCGGTACTCCTGCGACGGCTTGCCCGCCTCGTCCAGGGTGGTGAAGACCAGGTTGCTGGCCCGGCCGCGGACCACCACGTGGTCGCCGACGCCCATGCTGGCCGCGGCGGCCCGAACCCCGGTGGCGAGCCGTTCGCCGATGGCGTGCAGCCGTGCCGTGACGCCCTCGTCGACGTACGTGTCGAGTACGGCCATCGCGGCGGCCAGCGAGTGCGTCTCGGCGCCGTGCGTGGTGGACAACAGGAACACCCTGGCGTCGGCGTGCCGCAACCCGCCCCGCTCCATCAGCGCGCGGCGCCCCGCGAGCGCCGCGACGGCGAACCCGTTGCCCAGTGCCTTGCCGAACGTGGACAGGTCGGGGACGACCCCGTACAGGCCCTGCGCACCCGCCTCCGACCAGCGGAAACCGGTGATCATCTCGTCAAAGATCAGGACGCAGCCGTGCCGGTCGGCCAGGGCGCGCAGCCCGGCCAGATAGGCGGCCGTCGGGTCGTTCCCGGCTGATGTGTCCGGGCCGCCGGTGGTGGGGGACTGTGGTGCCTGGGTGGTCGGTTCCAGGATCAGACAGGCGATCTCGCCCGCGTACCGGGTGAGCAGGGCGTCGACGGCGGCCAGGTCCCCGTACGGGAACGTCACCGTGAGGTCGGTGGTCGCGGCGGGGATGCCGGCCGACATCGGGGTGGTGCCGATGAACCAGTCGTCGGTGGAGAAGAACGGGTGGTCGGCGCAGATCGCCACCCGCGGCCGGCCGGTGACGGCGCGGGCCAGCCGGACCGCCGCGGTGGTGGCGTCCGAACCGTTCTTCGCGAACTTCACCATCTCGGCCGTCGACACGGTGGCGAGGAACCGCTCCGCGGCCTGCAACTCCACCACGGAGGGCCGGACGAAGTTGCTGCCCCGGTCGAGTTCGCGCCGTACCGCGTCGACCACCCGCGGGTGGGCGTGGCCGAGGCTGACCGACCGCAGCCCCGAGCCGTACTCGACGTAGCGGTTGCCGTCGACGTCCCACACGTGGGCGCCGCGGCCGTGGCTGATGACCGGTGCCAGGTCCGCCGGGTACTGGTCGTCGCCCTTGGCGTAGGTGTGCGCGCCGCCGGGGACCAGGGCGTGCAGCCGTTCGTTGGCCGCCCGCGACTTGGGCAGGGCGAAGGCGTCGGGGTCCATGTCGGCCTCACTTCTCTCGGTGCGCGAGGACCTCGGCGAGGCCCGGCGCCTTCCGGTCCCGGGGGGAGACCGACGCGGCCGGCAGCGGCCAGGCGATGCCGAGTTCGGGATCGTCGAAGGCGATCGTCACGTCCTCGGCCGGGTCGTGCGGACGGTCGATCCGGTACGAGACGTCCGCCGGGTCGGTCAGTGCCTGGAAGCCGTGCGCGCAGCCCGCCGGCACGTACAGGGAGACCTGGCTCGTGCCGGACAGTTCGAAGGACGCCTGGCCCAGGTAGGTCGGCGAGTCGGGCCGCAGGTCCACGATGACGTCGAAGACCTGCCCGTACGAGCAGCGCACGAGCTTGGCCTCGCCGGCGCCGGAGCGCAGGTGCAGGCCGCGCAGCACGCCGCGCGCCGAGCGGGAGACGCTGTCCTGCGCGAAGCCGTCGGGATCGAGATCGAGGCCCACCGAGCGGAACACCTCGGCGTCGAAGGTGCGGCAGAAGAAGCCGCGTTCGTCGGCGTGGGGTGTGGGTTGGAACAGGTACGCCCCGGCGATCGTCGGGACTTCGGTCACCTTCACGGGGCCTCCCGCAGTGCGTGGGTGGGAACGGGTGCGTGGGTCGCGGCCGGGAACAGGGCCGCGGTCAGCGCGGTGAACTGGTGGGCCAGGCGCCGGGCCGCGTCCCGGTTGTGCTCGGCGATGGTCTGCCGTAAAGCGGTCGCGTTCCGCTCCAACTCACGGAACTGGCGCATCAGTTGGTCGGCATCCACCTCGCGTGCGGGGTGGCAGTAGGCCGCCAGGCCCCACTGGGCGAGCAGGGTGTCGCTCTTGGCCGCGTAGCTGAGGGCGAGCGTCGGCGTGCCGGCCTTCAGGGCACAGATCAGGTTGTGGTAGCGAGTCGCCACCACGGCGTCGGCAGCCGCCATCTCCCGCATGAGGTCGGCGAGCGAGGTGGCTTCGGCCGCGGTGACCAGGGGCGAGTCCACCGCGGCGCGGATCGCCTCCACCACCGGTCGGTCCACCTCGTCGCCGGTGAGCAGCCTGACCGGCCTGCCGTCGGCGACCAGCGCCCGTACGAAGCGGGTCGTGCCCGTCAGGTAGCGGCGGTGGATCTGGTCGGCCCGGGCCCGGTCGTCGTCGCTGCCGTGGAAAGCCATGACGCCGACGCAGACCGTGCCGGCGGTGGGGGGTGTGTCGACTGTGGTCGCCGCGGCTGCTCTGGCCGCCGCGGCTGTGGCTGCGCTGGCCTCTGTGGCTGTGGCTGTGACTGTGGTGCCTGGCATGTCTGCTGTGCCGGCCTGGCCCGCCGGACCGGCCGTGCCCGGCGGCGTGCCGGGGCCAGCCGTGTCAGGCCCCGGCGTCGGCAGTGCGAAGGCGAGGTCCGGGTACACCTGGTCACGGGCGGTGTCCACGCCCATCGCCCGCATCGCGTCCCGGGACGGCTCGTCCCGGTAGGACCGGTAGCCGGCCAGCCGTGCCGACCAGCGCACCAGGACCCGCGTCGGCCGGCTGCCGATCGCGGCGGCGCCGACGCCGACCAGCGCAACCCGGGTGCCGAGCAGCCGGCCGCTGGCGCTGAGCAGGAACAGTGCGTACGGGAAGCCCCAGGGCCGCAGCGGCAGGGTTGCTTCGAGCACGCCCATGCCCGGCACGATCACCACCTCGTGCCGACGCACCCAGGCGGCGGTCCGGTAGGCGTCGACGAGCTTGCCGACGCCCTTGGCCGCCACCGCGCCCGCGCGCGACGCGGTCCGGTACTCGCCGCGGTACCAGTGCAGCCGCGTCGCCGGAATCCCGTACCGCGCCTGCACCGCCTCCGGGCCGCCGCACAGCGCGTCCACCACCGCGTCCGGGTGCTCGGCGCGCAGATATCCGAGCACGGCCTCCAGTGAGCCGTCGTTGCCGAGGTTGCCCGAGCCGAGCAGCCCGAACACCCCTATGCGCAAAGGTGGTTGGCCCCCTGGTGGCACGGCCGCCGGTGCCGTCACGGCTGTCGCCCCGTACGGCCCGCGACCAGGGCGTCCACGGACACCGCGTGCTGGTCGGGGTCGACCGGGGCGCGGTCCTCGACCCGCTCGCCGGCGCCCGGCCGCGCCCGGCTGGTCAGCCACGCGGACAGGTGGCGGTAGCAGGCCCGCCGGTCGGCCGGCGACAGCGGGGCCCGCCGGATCGCCGAGACGAAGCCGAGGACGTACTCGGCGAGCAGCCGCGGCGTCGGGTGCAGCGGGCCCGCCCGGCGCGGGTCCAGGTTGACGCACCGGGAACGCTTGGACGGGTTGGCCCGCTCGGCCCTGGTGGGGTGGTCGCGGCGGAAGTACAGCAACTCCGGCACCTGGTGGAAGGGGCCGTGCAGGCCGATCTCGGCGACGAAGGTGCGGTCCGCGTGGTGGTAGCTGTCGTGCGGCTTGACCCGGCGCAACACGTCGGCCCGGATCACGCCGTAGAAGTCGTCACCGCCGGGCTCGAACAACATGCTGCGGAACCGCACCGGCGCCTGCGGCGAGTCGGTGGCCAGCCCGTACGCGTACGGGACCTTCACCCGGCCCTGCTCGTCGATGACCGCCTGGTCGGCGTGGGCGAGGATCACCTCGGGCCGCTCGTCGAGCGCCGTCACGCAGCGCAGCAGCAGGTCCCTGGCGTACAGGTCGTCGTGCGAGGCCCACTTGAACAGCTCGCCACGGCACTGGGTGAACACGTAGTTGTGGTTCGGGGCGGCGCCGATGTTCCGCGCCAGCCGCAGATAGCGGATGCGCGAGTCGCGCGCGGCGTACCTGCGGCAGATGTCCCGGGTGCCGTCGGTGGACGCGTTGTCGGTGATGACCAACTCGAAGTCCTCGTAGGTCTGGCCGAGCAGCGCATCGAGCGACTCGGCCAGGTACTCCTCGCCGTTGTACACGGGCAGGCCGATGCTGAGCCGCGGAGTGCGGCCTGAGACGGTCATGATGTCCTCACTTCGCGGATGGAACGGTGCTGGTGCTCGCGCAGGGCTGCGTGCAGGTGCAGCCACCACACGGCGGAACTGCTGACGGTGGCGGCGGCCACGCCCCAGGCCGAGCCGACCGTGCCGGCCACGGCCGCGCCGCCCAGCCCACCGCCGACGTAGCAGGTGGAGGCGATGAGTTGGCAGCGCAGGCTGTGCCGGGCGGCGGCCAGCGCGCGCAACCCGGCCGAGGCGCCGACGCCCAGGCTCGCGCCCGCCACGCCGAGGGCGGCCGGCACGATGAGGTCGGAGGCGGAGTGCCAGACGTCGCCGAGCACGAGCTCGCCGGCCCCGTCGGGCACCAGCAGCAGCGCCGCGCCCCACAGCAGCGCGCCGAGCGCCTGCCCGCCGCCGAGCAGCAGGCAGAACAGCCGCAGCCGGTGCGGGGCCTGCCGCAACACCCGGGCCGCCTCCGCGACGGTGACCAGCGACAGCCCCATCAGGACGGCGAGGAAGGGGCCGAGCAGCAGTTCCGAGCCGCGGATCACCCCCACCGCGCCGACCCCGACGATCACCCCGAGCCCGTACGCGCGCAGTTGGGCCGCGCCGCTGACGCCGACGTTCTCGATGAGGTAGCGGTAGCCGAGGTCGCGGTGCGCGCGCAGCCAACCGCGCGCGCCCGCGACCCGCGGCCTGATGCCGGACTGGAGGCAGCCGTAGCCGGCGGCCACCGCAGCCGCCGCCCCCCAGGCCAGCACGAAGGCGGCCACGTGCCCCAGTCGGTCGGCGACCAGCATCGCCGGGATCAGGGCCAGGCCCCCGAGCAGGTCGTTGAGGCACGCCTTGCGCCCGGCGCCGGCGGCGAAGAAGGAGAACCGCCAGGCGTCTTGCAGCAGCAGGCCCGGCAGGACGACGCCGAGCGCGGCGAACGCGGGGCCCACCCGGCCGCCGACGGCGAGCCCGACCACCCCGCACACCGCGCCGATCGCACAGCCCACGCCGAGCGCGGTCCCCGACGCCCGGGCGGCAGCCGTACGCCACTGATCGTGCGGCACCCCGCTGAACCGCACCACCAGCGGGTCGCTGGCCAGGCCGCGCGAGACGCCGAGCACCACCCCGTAGGTCACCCAGGCCAGGCTGAACACGCCGAACGCGGCCAGGCCGAGCGCGCGCGCCACGTAGATGCCCACCGCGAAGTTGGTCAGGCTGCACACGGCCTGGTCGGCCAGCCCCCAGGACAGCCGGCCGACGATGGCCCGCTTGGCGGCGGAGCCGGACCCCTGGGCGGCAGGCCCGCCGGACCCCTCGGCGGCGGACCCACCGGGCTCGGCCGTGGCCCCGGCCCCGCCAGACTCACCAGCCCCACCCGCGCCGGCGGACCCAGCGGCGCCGTCAGCCCCGCCGGGCCCGGCCGCGGTGCCGGGCCCGGGCCGGGCCGCCGTCTCCTCCTGCTCGGTGGCCATCGCCCTCATGCCTTGAGGAGCCCGGCGCCGTGCAGCGCGTCGGCCGCCCCGGCGACGGTGGGGAACGGCAGCCCGGACCGCTCGGCCACCTCCAACAGGTCGTGCTCCCCGTCCGCCAGGCTGAGCACCCACAACATGGCCATCTGAGCCTGCTTGGCGTCGCTGCGCCCACCCAGCGAGTCGTACAACCCGCGTCGACCCAACTGCGGTTCGCCGTACGGACTTAAGTTCACATACCGCCGGTTGCCGTCCAGCACGCCGAACGCCTCGCGGCACAGCGCCAGGGTGTCCGCCATCGCCTCGGCCGAGACGAAGTCCGGATCGTCGGCCGAGGTGTGGTACTCCGGATAGCCGGCGTAGGGGGTGCGGCTGAGCGAGCCCACGCCGAGGTTGAAGCCGGGCGAGCAGAACTGCCGCTCGTCATAGCCGTACGGGGTGAACTCCCTTACCTCGTGCGGGCGTCCGGACTCGCGCAGCACATGCCGCAGCACCCGGTCGATCTCCGCGTTCCCGCGCCTGCTCTGCTTGTACGTCACCTGGCCCCGGTCGCCGGCGCAGGCAAGGACCAGACCGTGCTTGACGCGCTCGATGCGCTCCGCGTTGCGCGCCAGCCAGGTGATCGCCCCGATGGTGCCGGGCGCGAACACGAACCGGTAGGTGTACCGGGGTTGCTCCGCCGCCAGCGCCCTGGCCAGGAACACCGCCACCGCGATGCCCGCCAGGTTGTCGTTGGCCAGCGACGGGTGGCACACGTGGCAGGAGACCAGCACCTCGTCGGCGACCCGCCCGGGCACCACGTGCTCGGCGTAGGTGAGGTGGCCGTCCGCCAGCGTGGAGTCGATGCGCACCTCGTACTCGCCCTCGGGCAGCGCGTCCAGAACCTCCTGGGCCAGGCAGAAGCCCCACCGCGGCGCGTAGTAGCTGGTGCGGTACGGCACCCAGGACGGGTGGTCGGGCAGGGTGTACAGGTGCTCCCGGAGTTCGGTCAGCGGCATCCTCGCCGCCACCGGCACGCTGTAGCCGAGCACGTGCAGGCTGGAGGCGGCGAAGTCGATCACCCGGCGGCCGGTGGCGTCGGCCACGTACGCGTCCCGGACGTTCCACTCCTGGGGCACCGTCCAGTCCAACACCTCGGTGCCGGTGGGCACCTCGTGCACCTGGAGCGGCAGGTACTCGTCCACGATCGCCAAGGTGGCGCGCACCCCGTCGCCCGTGATGCTCCGGCACAGCGGGTACAGCCGCTCCACCAGCGCGTGCATCTGCTCGCCCACGGGGGTCACCGGCGCCACCGCAGGGTGTCGTCCACGGCACCGGACCCGTCCGCGCCGCGGGCCGCCCGCAGCACCGCCAGTCGGGTGAAGCGCTGCTCGAAGTCCTCCCTGGTCAGGCCGTGCTTGCGGTAGGCGTCGGCGAGTTCGACCGCGCCCTGCCGCACCGTCCATGCGTAGTCGAAGCCGGGGATCGCGGCCCGGAAGCGGGCGAAGTCCACCCGGTAGGAGCGCGGGTCGGCACCCGTCTCCCCGGTGATCACCACCTCCGAGCCCGGCACCGCCTCGGCCACCTGCTCGGCGATCTCGGCCACCGTGACGTTGTTGACCTCGCTGCCGATGTTGAACGCCCGGCCGTGCACCGCATCGCGCGGCGCGTCCAGCGCGGCCGTGAAGGCCCGGGCGATGTCGGCGGCGTGCACCAGCGGACGCCAGGGCGTGCCGTCCGAGAGCACCAGCACCTTGCCGGACAGCAGCGCGTGGCCCACCAGGTTGTTCAGCACGATGTCGGCGCGCAGCCGCGGCGAGTAGCCGAAGGCGGTGGCGTTGCGCAGGTAGACCGGGCTGAAGTCGTCGTCGGCCAGCGCCTGGAGGTCGTCCTCGACGCGCACCTTGGACTCCGCGTACGGGGTCACCGGGCGCAGCGGCGCGTCCTCGGTCACCAACTCGTCCCCGCCGGCCGCGCCGTACACCGAGCAGGTCGACGCGTACAGGAAGCGCCGCACCCCCGCGTCCCTGGCCAGCTTGGCCAGCCGGACGGCCGCGTGGTGGTTGATGTCGTAGGTGAGGTCCGGGGCCAGCGCCCCCAGCGGGTCGTTGGACAGCGCGGCCAGGTGGATCACCGCGTCCACGCCGGCCACGTGCTCGGCCGTGACGTCGCGCAGGTCCACCCGGTGCCCGGCCGGGTCGTCGGGCGCCGGGCCCAGGACGCAGTCGGCGAACAGGCCGGAGTCCAGGCCGACGACCTCGTGCCCGGCCTCGGCCAGTACCGGGGCCATGACGGTGCCCAGGTAGCCCTGGTGTCCGGTCAACAACACGCGCAAGGTTCAGTCCCCCAGATCGAGAGTGAGTTTGGTGACGGCGAACGCCTCGGCGTAGCGCGCGTGACATTCGATGCCGCGGATGCGGGCGAGGCCGAGGAACGCCTCGCGGTCGTACCAGGGCCGGTGGCGCTGCGAGGGGTAGTGCGCCTGGAGCAGCCGCACCTTCTCCTCGGCGATCTCGGGCGAGAGCGGCTGGTAGGCGACCATGCGGCCGAGGTCGCCGTCCCACTTGACGATCTCGTAGCCGAGCACCAGGTGGTCACGGAAGGCGGTGGGCACCAACTGCGCCAGACCGCGGTGGTCCTGGTGCGCGTCGTCGGTGCGCGGGGCGAGCACCAGATCGGGCTCGGTCCGCGCGCGCAACTCCTCCACCGCGGCCTTGGCCTCGTCCCAGTGCGTGGGCAGCCGCCCGTCCGGCAGCTTCAGCACGGTCAGGTGCAGGTCGGCGCCCGGGCAGAAGGCGGCGAGCGCGGCCTGTTCCTCCTGCTCGCGCTCGCCACCACCGCCGGAGAGCACCAGCGCGTCCACCCGCAGGCCCGGGCGGGCCAGGCACATCGCCAGCAGCGTGCCGCCGGCGCCGATGGCGATGTCGTCACAGTGCGCGCCCACCGCGACCAGCCGCTCAAGGCGGCCGGTGCCGAGCCGGATCACGCGGCCCCCGCCCCGGCCGCCCGGCCCGCGCCGCCCAGCGCATCGGCCGGCGCGCCGGCCCGCTCCCACACGGCCCACGGGCGGTCGCCCCTGGCGTAGGCGGCGTCCAGCGCGGCCCGCTCCTTCACGGTGTCGGTCGGCTTCCAGAACCCGCGGTGCTGGTACGCCACCAGCCGGCCCCGCTTGGCGAGTTGGGCACAGCCGTCGGCGACCAGGTCACCGCCCTCGGGTATGTGGTCGAAGACCTCCTGGCGGAGCACGAAGTAACCGCCGTTCTCCCACAGCGGCAGCTCGCTCACCGCCGTGATGCCGCCCACCAGGCCGTCGTCACCCAGGTCCACGCAGTGGAAGGAGGACTGCGGCGGCACCACCATCATCGACGCGCCGGCGTCCCGCCGCGCGAAGGACTCGATCATCGCCGGCAGCGGGGCGTCGGTCAGCACGTCCGCGTAGTTGGCGAGGAACATCTCGTCGCCGTCCAGATGGTGCCGCACCCGGCGCAGCCGTTCCCCGATCGGCGACTCGATGCCGGTCTGCGCGAACGTGATGGTCCAGTCGGCGATGTCCGTCGACAGCAGTTCGGTGCGCCCGCCGCGCAACACGAAGTCGTTGGACGTCGTCTCCTCGTAGTGCAGGAAGAAGTCCTTGATGTGGTGCGCCCCGTACCCCAGGCACAGGATGAACTCGGTGTGCCCGAAGGACGCGTAGTAGCGCATGACGTGCCAGATCAACGGCCGGGGCCCGACCATCGCCATCGGCTTGGGCACGTCGTCGGCCGCGCCGCTGCGCATCCGCAGTCCGTATCCGCCGCAGAACAGTACGACCTTCATGGCTTGACCTCGACAATGCTCAGTTCCGGGATGGGGAAGACCAGCCGGCCGCCCCAGGCGTGCACGAACGACAGTTGCTCGGTGAGCTCGGCCCGCAGGTTCCAGGGCAGCACCAGGACGTAGTCCGGCCGGTCGGCGGCGATCTGCTCCGGCGGCAGGATCGGAATGCGGGTGCCCGGGGTGAACCTGCCGTGCTTGTACGGGTTGCGGTCCACCGTGTACGCGAGCAGGTCGGGCCGGATGCCGCAGTGGTTGAGCAGGGTGTTGCCCTTGCCGGGGGCGCCGTAGCCCACCACCCGCTCGCCGCGCTCGGCCGCGGTGATCAGGAACCGCAGCAGGTCCCGGCGGACCGTGGCCACCCGGGCGGCGAACTCCGCGTACCCCGAAAGCTCCTGCAAGCCGGCGGCCTTCTCCCGCGCCAACACCTCCGCCACCTGCCCGCTCGGCTCGCCCGCGGCCTCGGTGGGGCGGGCCCACAGCCGGATGGAGCCGCCGTGCGTGGGCAGCAGCTCCACGTCCACGAGCGAGAGCCCGCCGCTGGCCAGCGCCCGGATCGCGGAGGCGACCGTGTAGTACTGGAAGTGCTCGTGGTAGATCGTGTCGTACTGGTTCAGCTCGATCAGGGTCAGCAGGTGCTGCACCTCGATGGAGACCCAGCCGTCGTCGGCGACCAGCGCGCGCAGCCCGCGGGTGAAGCCGACCACGTCCGGGATGTGCGCGTACACGTTGTTGGCCACGACCAGATCGGCCGGACCATGCTCGGCACGCACCCGGGCGCCGGTGTCCGGGTCCAGGAACTCCGACACCGTGGGCACCCCGGCGTCGCGGGCCGCGGCACCCACGTTCACCGAGGGCTCGATGCCCAGGCAGCGCACCCCCCGGTCCACCACGTGCCGCAGCAGATAGCCGTCGTTGCTGGCCACCTCCACCACGAAGGAGTCCGGGCCGAGCGCCAGGCGCTCGGCCGCGTCCGTGACGAACGCGCGCGCGTGCTCCACCCAGGAGGTGGAGTACGAGGAGAAGTACGCGTACTCCTTGAACGTCTCCTCCGGCGTGATCAGCGGCGGGATCTGCGCCAACCAGCACTCCGTGCACACCCGCAGGTGCAGCGGGTACGCCGGCTCCGGCAGGTCGAGTTGGTCCGCGGCGAGAAAGCTCTCACACGGCGGGGTCGCCCCCAGGTCGACGACGCTCTCCAGCGCCGCCGAGCCGCAGAGTCGGCATCCGGTCATCTCCTGCCCCCATCCCTGCCCGCGCGGCGCTCCCGTCGCGGGCCTCGGCTCTCGTCCCCCAGCGGCGACGGGTCCAGCCCGTCGCCCGACCGGTCCGCGATCGCGGACCGGTACGCATCCAGCAGGCGCTCCAACCCGACGGCCGGGCTGAAGTCCTGTTCGTAGCGGCGCCGGCCGGCCCGGCCGAGCTCCCGGTTACGGGCCGGGTCGGCCGTCACCGCCCGCAGGCACGCAGCCAGCGAGGCCACGTCGCCAGGCCGGTGCAGCAGCCCGCTCACCCCGTCGTCGACGAGCTCCACGAACGCGCCGTGCGCGGCGGCCACCGCCGGCACCCCGGCCGCCATCGCCTCCACCACCACCAGGCCGAACGTCTCCAGCGCCAGCGAGGGCGCCACCACGGCCACCGACCGGGCGACCGCCCGCTGGCACTGGGCCGCGTCGTACAGGCCGACGTACCGCACGTCGTCCCGGCCCGCGGCCCAGTCCTGCACCTCGTCCGCCAGCGGGCCGGCGCCGGCCAACACCAGCGGCACGCCCACCCCGCCGCCCGCCGCGAGCTCGTCCCAGGCGGCCATCAGCAGCCGCACCCCCTTGGCCTCGGCGAGCCGGCCGAGGAAGAGCAGGTGCTCGCCGTCGCCGGTGCGGCAACCACCCGGGTCGGGCACGAAGTTGTGCTTGACCGCGAGCCGCTCCGGCGGCATCCCCGAGCGCACCAGCACCTCGCGCTGCGCCGCCGAGATGCAGAAGAACCGCCGCACCCCCGACCACCAGCGGCGCCGGTTGACCGTCAGGCTGACCGCGAGCGGTACCGTCGCCAGGCGCGAGTCGCGGTAGCAGCCGTGCCGCACGGCCGGCAGCGGCACGGTGGAGCCGACGCACTCGGTGCACAGCCGGCCGTCCCGCTGGAGCGTGCCCGGCGGGCAGATCTGGGTGTAGTTGTGCAGCGTGGCGACGGCTGGCACACCCGCGTCCGCGCAGGCGGCGACCACCGCCGGCGACAGCAGCGGGAACACGTTGTGCACGTGCACCACGTCCGGCCGCTCCGCCCGCAACCTGGCCGCCAGCTCGGTGCGGACCGAAGGGTTCCACGGCACCAGGAGCGGCACCTTGGCCTTGCCGAGCAGCGAGCGGCCTGCGATGTCGTCGCTGCGCCGCTCGAACACCTCGACCCGGTGGCCGGCCGCGCGCAGCAGCTCCACCTCCTGGTCGACCACCCGGTTCTCGCCGCTCGGCTGCGCCGATGAGTAGCGGTTGTGCACCACGAGGACGTGCATGGTTCAGGTCACCTCCGGGTCCTTGGCCCAGCGCGGTGCGCGCCGGCGCAGCGGCACGGGCGCACGGTGCGGCGGGGCGCCGCCGGAGGCCGCCAACAGCGAGGCGGCCACGGCCAGATGGAGCAGATAGGGCGAGGCGTCGCCGAGCCCGGCCTCGGTGTACGAGGAGATCCCGCAGTAGCTGATGAGGAAGATCGCGCAGGCCCGCTGGAGCGAGGGCGGCCGGAGCAGCGCCACGCCGCCGAGCACCAGGATGATCCCGGCGACCAGGCCGATGCCGACCAGCCCCTGTTCGTGGTAGACGGCCAGCCAACTGTTGTCGATCGGCAGCCCGTCGTACGACTTGTCGCCCAGGCCGGTCCCGAACAGCTTCTCGGTGGTCGAGCGCGGCGCCGCGAGCAGCGCGTCCCACACCTTGGCCCGGCCGGTGAGGCTGGAGAAGTTCTCCTGACTCTGGCCGCGCAGGAACCAGGCCCGCAGCGCCGGTGCGAACCCCACCGCCGCCACCGTGGCGCACAGCACCGACCAGGCGAAGCACCGCCGGGCCGCGGCGCTGGTCAGCACCAGCGAGCCGATCGCCAGCGCCAGCCCGATGAGCAGGCCGATGGTGGCCGTACGGGTGTGGGTCAGCGCCAGCAGCACCAGCGTCGGCAGGGCGACCAGTGCCGCGCTGCCGCCGGTGGTCTGCCGGCCGAGCGCCAGCAGCACGGTCAGGCCGATGATGACCGCCGCGTACTGCCCGATCTGCGGCGGGGTGAGCGGCCACAGCGCGCCCACCAGCCGCCCCCCGTACAGCTCCGGCATGGCCGCGCCCGGCGAGATGGCGAGGCCGGCTGCTGCCGTGCCGAGCACCACGAAGTACAGCCGGATATGGCTGCGCACGAACCGGAATCCCCCGTCCCACCAGCGGCTGACCAGCCACAGCGTGCCGATGAAGAGCCCCAGCCGGGTGCAGCGGAACAGGGCGCCGAAGCCGGCCTCCAGATGCACGCTGGAGATCACGGCCGGTACGAGGAGCAGGGTCAGCAGGAACAGGAAGGCGCTGGCGCGGACCCGCAGCCGCAGGTTGAGCAGGAGCGCCAGCGCGAACGCGGCGACCAGCGAGCCCATCGTGACCATCTGGATGAGGGAGCGCGGCAGCGGCAGGATGGTCTTCGCGCCGGCGGAGCCGAGCGTGTTGAGCACCAACAGCGCCCAGACGACGCCGACGGCCTTCGGGCTGCCGGTGGCGACGGCGCCGGCCGGTGGCGGCGCGCCGGCCGGCGCGGCCAGATCCGCGGCGGCCCGACCCGAGGCGTCCGACAACCCCCCGCGGTGCACATCGGCCCCCACCTCAACCACCCGCCTCGGCGTCGAGGGTGCTGCCCGCGTCCTGCCCGTACGGCTCGCCGCGCCACTGGCCGAAGCCCAGCACCCGGCTCGGGTCGTGCGCGACGAACTTCCACGGCCCCAGGTACACGTTGTCGTGCCACCGGTTGCGCTGGCCCCAGGTGACCGCCTTGGCCACCCGCTGCCCGTGGTAGGGCGACCAGTCGGGATAGGTGCCGTAGTTGGCCAACACCGCCATCCGGTCGCACATCTCCCGGCACTTGAGGGCGGCCTTGTCCACCACGAAGCGGTTGTCGTGAATGTCCACCCGCTGCGTCTTCCACCGGCAGTCGGCGTACAGCGGCGCGCTGGCGATGGCCGGCCGCGTGCAGCGGTCGGTGCGCTCCACCAGGAGCGTGCAGTCACCGGTTGAGGTGTTGGCCGGGCTGTTGCAGAACCGGTCGGCGTTCTCGAACAGGGTGATGCCCGACCAGTTGTCCTCCAGCCTGTTCCGGTAGATCTCGATCTTGTCCGTACGGGCCCTGACCCGCGGTTCGCCACCGGACTCGGACAGGTAGAGCGTCGCGTACGGGAAGTCGTCGCCGCCGCGTGCCGCGCGCCGGCCCTCGACCCAGTTGTTGCGCCGGATCGCGTTGTTGCGGATGACCGCGTTGTAGCTCGTCTCATAGATCAGCGCGGCCCCGTCGTTGGCCTCAAGGGCGTTGTCCTCGATGCGGAAGTCGTTGTTGTTGGTGTCGGCCCACAGCCCGGTGCCACGGTTGTCGTGCACCCAATTGCCGCGGATGTCGGCGCCGTTGACGGCCCAGAACTTGATGCCGGCCGTGCAGCCGCAGCCCGGCTTGCGCCGCTCCCAGTCGTCGGTGTTGTTGCCCACGACCTCATTGCCCTCGACGACCAGGCCGCGAATGGAGTCACCGGCCTTGTAGGCGTTCATGCCGTACTGCCCGTTCTCGCGCAGACAACTGTCGCGGACCTGCTGGCGGGCGCCGGCCATCAGCCCGGCGCCGGCGTTGCGCTGGATCGTGGCGCGCTCGATCACCCAGCCGTCGGCCGAGTCGTGGTTGACGACGCCCTCGTTGTGCGGCGCGCGAAACCCCTGCACCGTCAGGTCGCGCAGGGTGACGTCCGGGGCGGTGCCGCCGAACGCGTACTGGTTGGTCCTATCGCCGTCCAACACCGCGCCCGGTGCGCCCAGATAGGTGTTCCCCCGCTTGGGCATGACCTGCGCGTAGCGGTGCCGTTCGAGCCGGTGCGTGCCCGGGCGCAGCCAGAACGTGGTGCGCGGCGGGTTGTCCCGGGTCTTGGCCGCCAGGTCGTTGACGACCGCGGGGTCAACGGCCACCGCGCCCGCCGGCGGCGCGGTGGTGCCGGTCGCGGGTCCGTCGCACACCCGGGCCGGCGGCCGGTCGCCGGGCGCGGACGGCGCGGCGGTCGGCCCCGCCGCGTCGTCCGACGTGCTCTCACAGCCGGCCACCGCGAGCAGCGCCAGCACCAACGGTGCCGCAGCGCTCATCCGGTGCCGCCTACCCTTCCCCAACTCTCCCCCTAGTCACGGAACTTGAGTACGGTGCTGAACCCCTGCCCGCCGCCGGCCAGGCCGGTGCCGACCAGCGTGGTGCTGGGCTCCTTGCGGCCGAAGCCGGCCGAGTACCAGCCGAGCGGCGGATCGCTCGCCCCGCGGTGCGCCCGCCACGCCAACTGGTCGGGCAGCTCAAGGACGGCCGAGCGGTCCTCGCCGTCCCGGGACCAGGCCAGCTCGGCCCGGCCGCCCGTCAGCTCCACGGCGACCGCGGGCCCGAGGTGGAAGGCGAGACGGGCCGCGAGGACCGGCCCGCGCACCTCGTCCACGATGCGCAACTGCCGGCTGGACGCGGTCAGTTCAACCCGGCGGCGGTGGACGACACCCTCGTACCCGTCGTGTTCGGCGGACCAGTAGGCCACCCCGTTCCCCTCCGGGACCGCGGCCAGCACCCGGCTGCGGGCCTGCCGGGTCCACAGGAACGGGCCGCCGGACACCGACTGGTCGGCGCCGCCGAGCTCCAACGTGTTGTGTCCGATGGTGGACCGGAAGTACTGCCGCCACTCCGGCTGCCCGTGGTAGCAGAAGGTGCCCGGGTCGGCGAGCACGTCGACCCCCTCGTGCCGCACCTCGACCGAGAGGGCGTCCGCGTGCGCGTGCGCGGCGATCGACAGGAAGCCGTGCGGGCCGCCGTCGCACCGGCACCAGATGCCGCCCGGGCCGCGCAGCACGGTCAGCCCCGCATCCGCGAAGTGCGCCGGCCGACTCGCCGGGCGCGCCACCGTGAGGCCGCCGCCGCGCGCCGCGTACGGCCTGATCAGCGCGGCCAGCAGCGGTGTGCGCACATCGCTGCCCGGCACGTTCGGCCACCAGTCGAGCCGGCCGAACACGGCGTCCCCGGTGGCCAGCAGCGAGCCCCAGCGGTCGGTTCCCGCGCCGTCCACCACCAGCCCGTGCCCGTCGTCCGCGTCACCCTGCCGCGGCGGCCTGAGCCGGTCGTCCACCACGGCCGCCAGCGCATCGGTCATCCGCAGCAGCACCAGCCGCAGGTCCGCCGTGACCGGCACCCCGGCGGCGTCCGCCTCGGCCAGCGCGGCCAGACCGAGCTCCAGGACCAGCCCGTGGTACTCGGTCGCCAACTCCCGGTTGAGACCGGATGGAAAGGTGTTGCTGCGCAACTGCTGCGCCAGCGAGCGCAGCGCCTCGGCCCGCCAGCGCGCCGAACTCGGGAACCAACCGAACGCGCACGCCGCTGCGGCCTGCCCCGCCGTCTCGGCGATGACGTGGTTGTTCGCCGAAGAGCCACGGCTCGGGAAGGCGGCCAGCCAACGCTGGTGGTACCAGACCTGCCGGCGCGCCTGCGGGTTCTCCTCGAACAGCGCGGCGGCCCCCGGCCAGCCGTCCAACAGCCGGCGCACCCACACCCAGGACAGCAGCCTGATGCCGAGCTCGATGCCGCTGACCCAGTGCACCGAGCGCAGCGGCGGGTTCGCCGCCCACCACGAGCGCAGGTGCGCCGCGACCCGCTCGGCGTACCGCTCGTCGCCGGTGAGCGCGTACGCCGCGGCGAGCACGGTCAGGTGGTGGTGCCGGGACGGCTCCCAGATCTGCTTGATGTCACCGACCGCGTCCTCACTGCGGTACGGCACGTCGAAGGCGTACCCGGCGGGCGCCCGGCGGCCGGTCTTCGGGTCGTACGACCAGTCAGGGTCGACGAGGTCATCGCGCGCCACCCCGAAGTACTCCGCGTGCCCGGCCAGCAGTTCGTCCGCCGTGGCGACCAGCCGCTTCGCCGCGTCCGGCGCCACCGCGGCCAACGCCCCGGCGGGCAGCGCCGCGGTGAAGCGGGCACCGGTCACCTCGGGGGCGGCCGGCAGCGCGGTGCGCCACCGGCGGCGGCGCACCGCGTCCGCGACCCGGCCGCCGATCTCCTGCGGCCCCATCCGGGACAGCCGCCGCAGGTACCAGCCCGTGCCCATGCTCACTGCGCCCTCGCCAACGCCACCGGCGCACCGGCGACCAGACTGGCCCGCACCGCGAGGGTGGCCGCCGTCGTCGCGGCCAGCGACTCCACCGGGACCGGCATCGGCCCGCCGCTGCGCACCGCCGCCAAGAACGCGTTCACCTCGGCACGCTGCCCCTTGTCCCTGGCCTTGGGCAGCCGCGAGCTGACCCACCGCTTGCGGCCGTAGACCGAGGCCCGGACGAAGTCGTCAAGACGCAGCGCCCGGCCGTCGGCGATCAGGTCCAGGGTCTCCTTGGGGAAGCTGCCGGGCCCCGAGGTGAGATAGCTGAGGGTGGCCGTCGAGCCGCCCGGGTAGCGCAGCAACACCTGGAGGTCCTCGGTGCCGGGGGCGGTCAGCGCGTACACCGACAGCGGGTCGGCGCCCAGCAGCCAGCTCACCGTGTCGATGAAGTGCCCGCCCTCACCGACGAACCGGGAGCCCTCGGTGTCCTGCTTGAGGTACCAACTGCCGTGCTCCAGGCGGCCCGCGTTGACCAGGTAGCGGACGCTGGCCGGGCCGCTGCGCGCGCCGAACTGCTTCCTGGCCTCGCGCAGCAGCGGCGCGAAGCGCCGGTTGAAGCCCACCTGGAGCCGGTCGTTCCCGGACTCCTCCACCGCGGCGAGGACCGCGGCGAGCTCGCCCTCGGTCAGCGCCAACGGCTTCTCCACGAACACCGCCTTGCCGGCGAGCAGCGCCCGCCGGGTGAGCTCCGCGTGCGAGCTGTGCCGGGTGACGACGAACACCGCATCGATCGCCGGGTCGTCCAGCGCCGCGTCCAGGTCGGTGCCGGCCTGGGCGAAGCCGAACTTGCGCTGCGCGTTGGCGCCCGACAGCGCGGTGGTGGTCACCACCTGCGCGAGCGTGACGTCCTCCCGCTCGGCCAGGTGCGGCAGCAGCATCGAGGTGGCGTAGTTGCCCGCGCCGACGAACGCCACCCGCACCGGCCCCCCGCGCCGGGTGGGCGCGGCCCCTGCGGCCGGGTCGTCGGCGCGCCGCACCGCCGGCACCGTCACCTTCGGCTCCTGCGCGGCCTGCGCCCCGGCGGCCTCCGCCGGCCGGTCCGGGTACGCGAAGAGCACGGCCACGGCCTTCAGCTCGCCGTCCTTCAGGCGCTGGTAGGTGCCGACGGCGTCCGCGAAGTCGGCGACGTGCGAGACCAGCGGCTCCACGTCGACGCTGCCGCGGGCCATCAGATCGAGGAAGCAGGCCAGATTGCGGCGCTCGGTCCAGCGCACGTAGCCGATCGGGTAGTCCCGGCCCTCCAACTCGTACTCCGGGTCGTAGCGCCCGGGCCCGTAGCTGCGCGAGAACCGGACGTCGAGCTCCTTCTCGTAGTACGCGTTCCACGGCAGGTCGAGGCGGCACTTGCCGATGTCGACGACCCGGCCGCGGTCCCGGCTCAGCCGGGCGGCCAGTTCGACGGGCTCGTTGCTGCCGCCGCCGGCCGCCAGGTACACCTGGTCCACGCCGTGTCCGTCGGTGAGCTCGGCGACCGAGCTGACCACGCTCGCCGACCCCGGATCGCCGCAGGCCACGGCGCCGAGCCCGGCGGCGAGCTCGCAGCGTGCCGGGTCCGGGTCGACGCCGATGACGCGCACCCCCGCCGCGGCGAGCAGTTGCACCACCACCTGCCCGATCAGCCCGAGACCGATGACCAGCGCCACGTCACCCAACTGCGGCTCGCCGCGGCGCACGCCCTGCATGGCGATCGACCCGACGGTGCCGAACGCCGCGTGCCGCGCCGCCAGCCCTTCCGGCACCGGGGCGTAGAGGTTCTTGGGAACCCAGTTCACCTCGGCGTGCAGCGCGTGCTCGTTGCCCGCACAGGCCACCAGGTCGCCGACCTTCACCTCGTCGATCCCGGCCCCGACCTGCTCGACCACCCCGCACAGCGAGTAGCCGAGCGGCGTGTACGAGTCGAGCTTGCCCATCACCTTGCGGTAGGTGGCCGGAACCCCGTTGGTGGCCACGCTCTGCATGACCTTGGCCACCTGGTCGGGGCGCGAACGGGCCTTGCCCAGCATCGACATGCCGGCCTCGGACACCTTCATGAGCTCGGTCCCGGTGGAGATCAGCGAATAGGCGCTGCGGACCAGCACACCGCCCGGCTTGCACCCCGGCACCGGCACGTCGAGCAGCGCCAGTTCACCGCTCTTGTAGTTCTGCACAACCTGCTTCACCCGAGCTCCTCTTCCATCCTCACGGTCAGGCCGCCCGGCTCTGGCCGGAGCCAGAGGTCGCGCCGCGGTACCAGTACTCAAGGGTCAGTACGTGCCACAGATGCTTGGAGTAGTCCCGCTGCCCGGCGGCGTCCGCCGCCACCATCCGGGCCAGCGCCTCACGGCGCAGGAACCCGGACCGTACGAGCACACCGTCGTGCACCACCTCGCGCACCAGCGGCGCCAGGTCCCGGCTCATCCAGGCCCGCAGCGGGGCGCTGAACAGGCCCTTGGGCCGGTACACGATCTCCTTGGGCAGGATCGAGGTGGCCGCCTCCTTGAGCACGGCCTTCCCCTGCCGGCCGACGATCTTGCGGCTGCCCGGCACCGCGAACGCCGCCTTCACCACCTCCACGTCCACGTACGGCACCCGCACCTCGGTGGAGGCGGCCATGCTGGAACGGTCGGTGTAGGCGAGGTTGAGGCCCGGCAGGAACAGCCGCGCATCGCCCAGGCACATCCGGTTGACGAAGTCGTCCAGGTCGTTGTCCCGGTAGACCTCCGCGTGTTCGCCGAGCACCTCGTCCACCGTGCCGGCCACCTCGGGGTCCACCAGGCCGAGCAGCTCGTCCCGGTCGTACATGGTGTAGCTGCGCCGGAACGCCGTCTCTTCCGGCAGCTCCGCGAAGGACAGGAACCGCTTCGCGAACCGCACCGACCGGTAGCCCCGGCGGGCGGAGGCCACCGGCAGCCGGTCCACCGCCCGGAACAGGCCGCGCCGCACCGGCCGCGGCACGCGCTGGTAGCGCAGCGCCAACACGTTGGCCAGGTGCTTGCGGTAGCCGGCGAACAGTTCGTCCGCGCCCATCCCCGACAGCATCACCTTCACCCCGGCCTCCCGGGCGGCCGAGCAGATCAGGTACGTGTTGATCGCGGCCGGGTCGCCGATCGGCTCGTCCAGGTGGTACGTCATCCGCGGCAGCAGGTCCAGCACGTCGGGGGCGATCTCGATCTCCCGCAGGTCAACCCCGAACTGCTCGGCGACCCGGCGTGCGTACCGCAGGTCGTCCGGCATCGCCTCGAACCTGGCGTCCTCGGCGCGGAAGCCGATCGTGTACGCGGCGATCCCGGGCCGCTCCCGGGCGGCCAGCGCGGTCAGGTAGCTGGAGTCCAGGCCGCCGGAGAGGAAGGTGGCCACCGGCACGTCCGAGATCAGGTGCCGCCGGTTCGACTCCTCGATGACCGCCGCCAGGTCCGGCTGTCGGCCGCTGCGGGCCAGCTCCCGCCCCTCGGCGGCCACCTCCCGCAGGCTCCAGTACTGGCCGCGCTCCACCCGCCCGTCCGGCCGGCACCGCAGCCAACTGCCCGGCGGCAGCTTCTCCGCCTCCCGGAACGCACAGCGCGTATCGGGCACCCAGTAGTAGAGCAGCGAGGCGACCAGCGCCGCATGGTCCACCTGCAACGATCCGCCACCCACCGCGGCCAGCGCCTTCAGCTCGGAGGCGAAGACCAGGCCGGCGCCGCGCCGCAGCAGGAACAGCGGCTTGACGCCGAGCTGGTCGCGGGCGAGCACCAACTCGCCGGTGCGCTCGTCGAAGACGGCGAACGCGAACATGCCGCGCAGCCGCGGCAGGCAGTCGGTGCCCCAGCGCCGCCACGCCTCAAGCAGCACCTCGGTGTCCGAGCTGCCCCGGAAGCGCACCCCACAGGCCGTCAACTCGGCCCGCAGATCGGGTGCGTTGTACAGCTCGCCGTTGTACGTGAGGGCCAGCCCGCCGGAGACCATCGGCTGGGCTCCGGTCTCGGACAGGTCCACCACGGCCAGCCTGCGGTGCCCGAGGTGGACCTCGCCGTCACCGACGGGGTGGCTGTAGCGCCCCGTGCCGTCCGGGCCGCGGTGGGCGATGACCTCGGTCAGCCGGTCGGTCACGGCCTTCCCGTCCGGCCACCGGTACGTGCCTGCGATGCCACACATCTGCTACCGCGCCTCCTGATCGCTGTCCGGGACCCGCGCGGCCGGCAGCGGCGACCGCTCCGCCCGCTGCTGGCCCGCGCCGTTCTGCCGGGCCAGCCGTCTGGCCGCCAGCCGGTCCCGCTCGCTCTCCCTGGCCAGCCGCTCGCCGTGGCCGCGCAGCGCGGTGTGCAGCCCGTCCCACAGCGTTCCGTCGGTCCGATCCCGCGGATCGGGGTCGATCAACACCACCCCCAGCACCGGAACGTGCTGGTCGGCGAGTTGCCGCGCGACGTTGTGCAGCCAGGCCGAACTGCCGTGCCCGGCCCGTACGACCAGCACCGCCTGCGCGCCGAGGTGACCCAGATCGGTCCACGCCGTGCCCGGCGCGAGGGAACCGACGCCGAGCCTGCACCCCTCCTGCGGACCGGCACCGACGGTCGCGGCGCCGACCACGCTCACCCCCGCGGGCGGCTCGCCGCGGGAGAGCCCCGAGCGGGGCAGGCCGTCGACGAGGACCACCGGGCCCCGCTCCGCCAACGCCCCCGCGACGTCGAGGGCGATCGCGCCGGCGCTGTGCGCACAGCCGAGTTCGAGCAGCGACACCGGCTCGCCCGCGCCGCGCACGGTGCGCGTGAGCGTCGCGGTGAGCTGCGCCCTGGCCACCTTTGTACGGCGCCGGCGCCAACGCCCGCCCGCCCAGCGGCGGATGCCCGGCCCCTCCGCGATGACCGATGCGCCCAGGTCCGCCGCGATGTCCCGGCGCAGCACCGGGCGGTCCGCCACCACCGTGGTCACCGCCGCCACCAGCAGGCCCAGCACCAGCCCCAGGACCAGCCCGATCGCCCCCTGCGTGACCAGTGCCTTCGGCAGCGAGTGCGACACCGGGCGCGGTGCGTCCACGATCTGCGTACCGGCGATGAGCCGGGGCGCACCGGTGCGCGCCTCGGCGGCGCGCTGGTCGAAGTCGGCGATCCGCGAGTTGAGTTCGGCCCGGCGGGCGAAGAGCGATTCGACGCTCGCCGCCGCCTTCGGGTCGCCCCCCGGGGTGCGGTTCCCGATCGCCTCGTTGACCTGCGCGAGCTCGCCCCGCATCCGGTCCCGCTGCTGGATCAGGGCGGTCGCCTCGGCCTGCGCGGCCTCCCGGATCCGGCGCACGTGGTCCGCGACGAACGCGTTGGCCAGCGCCCTGGCCCTGGCCACCGCCTCGGCGTCGCTGGCGCCGGTCACCTCGATCTGCATCAGGTTGTTGGTGAGACCCGCCCCCCGGTAGTCAGCCATGAAGTCCTCGGGCCGCTGCGTCGACTTCAGCGCCTGGAGGGCCCGGCTGGCGATCCGGGTGGTCTGGAGGAGCGCGACATCGGTACGGATCAGGGTTCCGGTGTCGTTCGGCTGGTCCTCCCGGTGCGCGATCAGCACCTTGGTCACCGCGGACGGCGGTGGCGGCATGACGACCGCGAGCACCGCGCCGGCCAGCAGCCCGAACAGGGCCAGCGCCGACCACAGCCTGCGCCGTCTGCGTACGGCCACCACCAGCGCCTGGAGGTCGAGCAGGGGAGTGGGTGACGACTGGGCCGGGCTGCCCGTCGAGTGCGGCGTCCCCTGCGCGCCCGTCGTGCCCGTCGCGCCCGTCGTGCTCGTCGTCACGCGGAACCCCCCGGTGCGTCGCCGCCCACGGTGAGGACCAGGGCCTCGTCCGCCGACCGGTCGACCGGGCCCGCCGTGCCCGCCCTGACCAGGCCGGCGACGACGACGCCGACGACCTCGTGGCCACCGTCCGCACACGCCCCGGCGATGCCGCCGAGTTCGGCGGCGGTCCGACTGCCCGCGCTCAGCAGGACCACGGCACCGGCCTCGGTCTCCCGGTCCGGCACCATCGGCTGGTCCACCGCGACCGCCACCACCCGCAGCGCGGGGAGCCCACCGCCCGACGGGCTCCCCTGCGGGGTGCTGGCCGCCTCGGCGACGAGCTGTTCGGCGGCCCGTCCGGCGATCTCATCACCGTCCGGGACGAGCACCAAAACACCGCGGGAGAAGGGCAGTTGATGCTTCAGGCGGGCACACACCCGCCGGTAGCGAAGCCGCCGACTGGCCTCGTCCCCGTACGCGCGCGGGGCCGGCAGGTCCCACCGGGTGTCCACGCCCAGCAGCCGCCGCGCCAGCGCCCGCGGACCCCGGCCCGCCGGCCGGTCGGCGGACCGCTCGGTGGTGGCCACCTCCACGGTGCCGAGCAGCGGGGCGCCGAGCGCCGCGGCGATCTCGGACTCGGTACGCAGCCGGCGCTTGCCCCGCCGGGCGGCGAGCTGCCACACGCTCCCGGCCAGCACGAACAGCAGCGCCCCCACCACCACGAGCTGCACCCGGGTGGGCGGCGTCGCACTGCCGGGGCGGGGCGCGGGGCCCATCACCACCATGCCCGCCTTGTTGGCCGCCGGGTCGACCTCGTCCAACTTCTTCATCGCCTCTTCCAGCGCGGTGCGCAACTTCTCCAGCGCGGTGCGGGCCTGCACGCTCTCCACGGTGCGGCCCGGGTCAGCCGCATCGGCCAGCTCGCTGATGCGCCGGTTGGTCTGCGCCACCTTCTGGCGCAGCGCCTCGGGACCGGTGACCGTGTCCGTGTCGCCACCGGTCAGCCGTGCGGTGAAGGCGACGAACTGTTCGGCGAGCCGGTCCGCGAGCTGCTGCGCGCGTCCCGGGCTCTCGGCCGTGCCCGACACCTTGATGATGTTCCCGTCGGTGGTCTTGGCGCCCACCCGGTCCCGCAGCTCACGGCCGTCGACCCCGCTCCAGTGCAGCGAGTCGGCCACCCGGTCGAGCACCGTCGAACTGGTCGCGATGTGCGCCTGGGTCAGCAGCTCGCGCTGCTCCCACTGGCCCGGCAGCAGCACCGAAGCCGATGCCGTGTAGCGCGGCGGGAACAGCACCGATGCGCCCAGGCCGAGCAGCGCGCCCAGCACGGCCAGCGCGACCAGCAGCCGCCAGCGCCAGCGGAGCATCCGCCCGACGGTGACCAGGCGTATGGTGTCGTCGCTCAACGGCGCGGCCTCTTCACGGCCGGCCGCTTGCGGGCGCGCAGGGCCCCCGCCCCTACCGACTTCCGGGCGCGACCGCGGCAGGCCGCCTCGTACGCGGCGAGCAGCGCGGCCTGCGAGTTCCGCCAGGAGAGCGGGCCGCTGACCCGCTCCTGGCCGATCTTGCCCATCGCCTCCCGCTTCTCCGGATCGTCGAGCAGCAGCGCCACCAGCCCGGCGAAGGCACCCTCGTCGTTGGCGGGCGCGTACAGGGCCGCGTCCCCCGCCGACACCCGCGCCTCCCGCAGGTCGAACGAGACGATCGGCCGGCCCATCGCCATGTACTCCAGCACCTTGTTCATGGTCGACACGTCGTTCAGCGGGTTGTACGGGTCGGGGGAGAGGCACACGTCCGCGGTGGACAGGTAGCGCACCAGATCGGCGTCCGGGATGCGCCCGGTGAACTGCACCTGGTCGCCGAGGCCCAGTTGCCCGGCCAGCCGCACCATCGCGTCGAAGGCGTCGCCCGAGCCGACGAACACCGCGTGCCAGTCCGTCCGCCCGAGGTCGTCACGGAGCTTCGCCAGCGCCCGCAGCGCGTAGTCGACGCCGTCCTGCGGGCCCATCACACCCAGGTAGCACAGCAGGTGGCGCTTGCCGCGCTTGAGCTCGGGCTCGGCCGGCACCTGCGGGAACCGGTCGATCTGGGGCGCGCTGCGCACCACGAACACCTCGTCGGGGCGCCGGCCGCCGCGGCGCACCGCCACCTCCTTGTAGCTCTCGTTGGTGGCCAGTACGACGTCCGCGGCCCGGTACGTCATCCGCTCAAGGGCGCACACCCCCCGGTAGAGGAGGTCCTTGCCGCGGTCGAACCGGGACAGGTACAGCTCGGGCACCAGGTCGTGCTGGTCGAAGACGAACCGCGCGCCGCGCCGCTTGAGCCAGAGCGCCGGCAGGAAGAGCAGGTCGGGCGGGTTACAGGCGTGCACCACGTCGACCGGGCCCACGGTGCGGGCCAGCCTTGCCGTGTGCCAGAGCGCCGAACCGTACTCCCGCAGGTAGCCGGCCGGCCCGCCGGTCGCCGCGCGCAACGGGTAGCGGTGCACCCGTACCCCGTCGATCTCCGCGTACGGCTCGGTGTCCCGTTTGCTGCCGCGCGGGCAGATGACGTCCACCGTCCAGCCCGCGTCGCGCAGCGTCGTGCACTCCTGCCACACCCGCCGGTCGAAGGGCACCGACAGGTTCTCCACCAAGATCAGCGCGCGTCGGTCGGTCCCGGCGCCGCTGGTCGCATTACCAAGCAAGGCCCATGTATCCCGGTTCGGCCCGGCGCGCGTTCGCGTCGGGAAGGTGGACGAGGTCGATGAGGTCGGGCCCGGCACCGCGGGGCAGCTCCGCCAGCACGGCCGGATCGCTGGTCCCCACCAGGCACACCTCGGCGTGGTCGAGGACTTCGGTGACGGAGTCGGCGAGCAGTTGCGCCAGGTGCGGCAGCCGGGTCTCGATGTACTCGCGGTTGGCGCCCAGCAGCCGGGACAGGCTGACGTTGGCGTCGTAGATCCGCAGGTCGTAACCCTTGCCGAAGAGCCGCTCGGCCAGTTCGACGAGCGGGCTCTCGCGCAGGTCGTCGGTGCCGGGCTTGAAGGAGAGGCCGAGCAACCCCACCCGGCGCTTGTCGGCCCGCTCCACGAGTTCGACCGCCCGTTGCAGATGGGCGGAGTTGGACGGCAGTACGTGGGAGAGGATCGGCACCGAGACGTCCGCCCGCTGCGCCGCGTGCACCAGGCTGCGCAGGTCCTTGGGCAGGCAGGAGCCGCCGAAGGCGAAGCCGGGGCGCAGATAGGCGGGGCTGATGTTCAGCTTCCGGTCGGCTAAGAACACGTCGATCACCTGGTGCGAGTCGACCCCGAGGGCCTGGCACACCGCACCGAGCTCGTTGGCGAAGCCGATCTTCAAGCCGTGGAAGGCGTTGTCCGCGTACTTGATCGCCTCGGCCGTCGGCACCGGCACCCGGAACACCTCGCCGGGCAGCCCGGCGTAGAGCGCGGCGACCGCGTCCCCGCTGGCCGCGTCGAGCTCGCCGATGACGGTCTTGGGCGGGTCGAAGAAGTCCCGGACGCTGGTGCCCTCGCGCAGGAACTCCGGGTTGACCGCCACCCCGACGTCCACGCCGGCCGTGCCACCCACGTACTTCTCCAGGATCGGCAGCAGCAGGTTCAGGCAGGTGCCGGGGAGCATGGTGCTGCGGAACACGACGGTGTGCCGTCCGCCCCGCTCGGCCAGCGCCGCGCCGATCTCCTCGGTCACCCGCTCCAGGTAGGTGGTGCACAGGCTGCCGTTGGGCTCCGACGGCGTGCCGACGCAGACCAGGGACACCTCGCTGTCCGCGATCGCCTCGCGCACCTCCCGGGTGGCGCGCAGCGCACCGCTGCCCACCACCTCGGCGATGAGCTCACCGATCCGCTCCTCCACCACCGGCGCCTTGCCGTCGTTGACCAGGTCCACCTTCACCTGGTTCACGTCCACGCCGATGACCTGGTGTCCCAGGCTGGCCAGGCACGCGGCCGACACGCAGCCCACGTAGCCGAGCCCGAAAACGCTGACCTTCATGACCTGTCTCTCCCCCCAGGCAGGCCCGACGGGCCTGCGGTTCGCACGCCGGCCGGACCACGACCGCCGCGCATCAGTAGGCCCCCTGCCCGTGCAGCACCGCACGCAGCGTCTTCCACAAGATCACCGTGTCCAGGGCGAGCGACCAGTCCTCCACGTACCGCAGGTCGAGGCGGACCGCCTCCTCCCACGGCAGGTCGCTGCGCCCGCTGATCTGCCACAGCCCGGTGAGCCCCGGCTTGACCAGCAGGCGCCGCCGGATGTCCGGGCCGTACGCGGCGGACTCCTCGGGCAGCGGGGGCCGCGGGCCGACGAGCGACATCGACCCGGTGAGGACGTTGACGAGCTGTGGCAGCTCGTCGATGGAGTAGCGGCGCAAGACCGTGCCCACCCGGGTCACCCGCGGGTCCCGGCGGAGCTTGAACAGCAGCCCCGCGCCCTCGTTGCGGTCGGCCAGCTCGGCCCTGGCCCGGTCGGCCCCGGCGACCATGGTGCGGAACTTGTACAGCGTGAACTCGCGGCCGTCCTTGCCGACCCTGCGCTGCCGGTACAGCGCCCCGCCGCGACTGTCAGCCACCACGAGCAGCGCGACGACCAGCATCAACGGGGCGAACAGCAGCAGCAGGAGCGCCGAGCCGAGCCGGTCGACGACCTCCTTGACCACCCGCCGGCCCCCGGTGAAGGCCGGCATGCTGACCCGTAGCAGCGGCAGCCCGAGCACCGTGTCGACGTGCAGCCGCGGGCCGGCCACCTCCATCAGCACCGGGGCCACGACCATGTCGGCGTCGCTGCCCTCCAGGTTCCAGGCCAGCCGTTGCAGCCGGTCAGGTGACCAGTGCGGGTCCGGGGTGAGGGCGACGACGCGGTAGCCGTCGCGGTGGACGTGGCTGGCGACGTCCGTGAGCTGGCCGATCACCGGCACCCCGGCCACCTCGTCACCGTCCTGCCCGTGCCCGTCGGTGGTGCAGACCGCCTCCACCCGCCAGCCCAGGTGCGGGAACTTACGGGTACGGGTGATGAGGTCGTGCACGGTGGCCACGCTGCCGGCCGCGAGCACCGGCCGCAGGCACCGCCCCTCCTTCCGCTGTTTGTGCAGCCACAGCCGCAGCAGATAGCGCGCGGTGATGGTGGTGAGCGCGATCGCCGGCACCGCGACGAAGATCCAGAGCTTGATGTTGTGCGAGGTCAGGGCGATGCCGCCGAGGGCGAGGACGACGGTCGCCAGAAACAGCGAGCGTCCCAGCCGGCGGAACTCCTCGGCACCCTGACCCAGTACGGCCGGCGCCCACGATCGGCTCACCGCCAGGGCCGCCAGCACCAGCAGTTCGGTGCCGAAGGCGAGGATGCCCCATTTCTCGTGCCAGTTGGCGGCGTCCCTGGCCCCGAAGAAGTTGCCGATGGACGCCACGACGAGGGCGGTGGCCACGGCGTCGCTGACGATCACGGTGCGCCGGTACCGCTGTTCCCACTCGATCGCGGGTTGGCCCGTCGGCCCGTTCGCCAGGTGCCCGTGCGCTGAAGCAAACGGGCTGGCTAATTCCCCCTGCTGCACAGAACCCCCCCAGGTCCCCAAAGGTTGGACGTGCTCGTCTCAGACCGTTCCGCTCGCAGGGGGCCCCGGCCCCCTGCGCCGCACCGTTCCTCTCCCCGGGGACCGCGCCCCCGCCCATGGCATATCGGCACTTTCATGAGCAAAGTGGAAAAACTGCCCTTGGTGATGGCGCACCTGACTGCCCCACCAGACATGTCGATCGAGGTGCGTGGTGACCCAGCCGCAACCCGGGTGCTCCCCACACCCGGACCCCCCGCGGGTCCCAGGAAGTGCTCCCCCGGCAGTCAGCGCCGAGGGTGTGTCGTCAAAAGTTCAAGGCACGGGACCAATAGATCATTCTGGTCGCCTCGTGTTCGAACCGCTGAAGCACGGTCAATCTAGACCATCGACGCCGAGATGGAGAGGGTATGTGTGCGACTTGTGCTCAAGTTTTGAAAGCGAAGTCACCTTCCGTTGACCGGAGATGGGGCCCCTGAGGGTAGGGGCAGCCCGTGTGACCTGTGCTGACGGATGTTTCTCGGGTGGCGACACCCACCCCCCGGATGCCTCCCCGTACGCGCCGCCCGGCTGCCCTCGGCACTCGCGGACGCCGGCCGGCGGGAGCATCGTGGCCGAGCGCGGGGACGCCGGCCAACCCCCCGGAGCCGCCGACACTCCGGGACGCCAAGATCCAAGCGGCCGAAAACCATGGGACCCAGCCGGTGGGCTCAACATCGCCCCAGGTCAGAGGCGTTACCGCAGGTGAGCTGGCCGGCAAGATAGGCGTGAAAATGCTCATAAGGGCGAGGTGAACTGGGCACACTGGTTTGAACTACCCTCACGTCCGCTGTAGTTCGCACCACCGTGGCCAACTGGAGTCCTCCTCCTCCCACCCGCGCAACCTGCCGCCGTGATCGTGGGCCCGTCCGTCGGCGGTACGGAAAACCGTAGGGACGCACACGCGTGAACAGGTGACTCTCCGTACCGGAACCTGGCGGCGCCGTGCGTCCCGACGCCCCCCCGCCGACCACCCCCGTGATCGAAAGGGACCCCCTCCCATGGACATCAGCAGACGCCGCCTGATCGGCGCCGCAGGCGTGACCGGCGCGACACTCGGCCTGTTCAGCGCCGGTCTGAGCACCGGCTCGGCCTGGGCCGCACCGCGCTACAAGGACGACCCGTACCGCCTCGGCGTGGCCTCCGGCGACCCGACCCCCGACGGCTTCGTCCTGTGGACCCGCCTCGCGCCCGACCCGCTGGCCGTGGACAGCCGCGGCGGCATGCCTGAACGCAAGGTTGCCGTCGAGTGGCAGGTGGCCACCGACGAGCGGTTCCGTCACATCGTCCGCTTCGGCTTCGCCTGGGCCGTACCCGAACTCGCGCACTCCGTCCACGCGGAGGTCCACGGACTGCGCCCCGGACGTGAGTACTTCTACCGATTCCGCACCGGCGGCGCGATCAGCCCGGTCGGCCGCGCCCGCACCGCCCCGGCCCCCTTCGGCCCTGGCTGGTCGAACGACGTGAAGTTCGCCTTCGCCTCCTGCCAGTGCTGGTACGAGGGCTTCTACACGGCCTACCGGCACATGGCCAACGAGGACCTGGACTTCGTCGCCTTCCTCGGCGACTACCTGTACGAGGGCGGCGTGGGCGCCAACGCCGGTGTCCGCAACATGCAGTTGGACGAGTCGTACCAGCGCGAGACGTACACCCTCTCCGAGTACCGCAACCGCTACGCCCTCACCAAGCTGGACGCCGACCTCCAGGCCGCGCACGCCGCCTTCGCCTGGATCGTCACCTGGGACGACCACGAGATCGAGAACAACTGGGCCGGCGACATCGCCCAGGTCGACAAGGACGGCTTCCCCGACGACGACATCGCCTCCTTCCGGGCCCGCAAGGCGCGCGCCGCGCAGGCGTACTACGAGCACCAGCCGCTGCGCCTGCCGCAGAAGCCGCGCGGCGACCGGATGCGCCTGTACCGGCGGTTGAACTTCGGCTCCGTCCTCGACCTGCACGTCGTGGACACCCGCTCCTACCGCGACGACCAGGTCGGAGGCGACGGCACCAAGCCCGGCTACGACAAGGAGCGGCGCGAGAAGTCCCGCACCATCCTCGGCGCCCAGCAGGAGCGCTGGCTGCTGAACGGCGCCGGCCGGTCGCACGCGACCTGGAACGTGCTCGCCAACCAGACCCTCGTCTCCCAGGTTGACCAGGACCCGAACCCCGACGTCCTCTCCTCGGGCCTGGACATGTGGGACGGTTACACGGCCGCCCGCGACCGGCTGCTCACCGGCTTCTACCGGCGGGGTGTGAACAACCCGGTGATCCTCACCGGCGACATCCACCGCAGTGTGGTCTCCGACCTCAAGCTGGACTTCGACGACCCGAAGTCACCCACCGTCGGCACGGAGTTCGCCGGTACGTCCATCTCCTCGGGCAAGGACGGCGCCGCGATGGACAAGGTGGGTTACAACTGGATGACCGAGGGCGTCAACCCGCACCTGAAGTGGCACAACGCCCAGCGCGGCTACACCCGCGTCCAGCTCAACCACCGTGAGCTGCGCGCCGACTACCGCGTCCTGCCGTACGTGACCAAGCCGGACGCCCCGGTGGAGACCGCCGCGTCCTTCCGGGTCAAGGCGGGCCGCCCCGGCGCCCAGCAGATCTGACCCGAAGCGGGCGACGACGCTACGCCGCGGGGTGGCCCCCGCGGGCCAGCGTGGCGTGTGGGACCGGTGCCGTACCGTGCGCGATCCGTACGGCACCACCCACACGCCGCGCGGCGTTCCCCGCGCCCCCGTGTCTCAGCAACTCCCCGTACACCGTTGGCAAAACGGGGAGTTGGGCATCGGGACACCCGCCGTTCTCGTTCGGCCGCCCGACGCCGTTCCGCCGCGCAGCCCGGTTCGGCCGCGCGTCCCCGCCGGGCCGCGCGCACCGCACGGACCGGTGCGGGCAGGCCCGCCGGGCGGGAGGCTAACCCGCGTTGCCGACCATCGACAGCAGCGCCTGGTGGGTTACGGCGTCGGCCGCGACCAGCAGCCCGCGCCCCGCCTCGCCGACCGGCGCGCCGTCGAGGTCGGTGACGGTGCAACCCGCCGCCCGACACAGGGCGATGCCGGCCGCGAAGTGCACGCTCGCGGAGAGGTCGCCGCCGTCGGTCACGTACGCGGCCCGCTTGCCCGCCGCGACCCAGGCGAGCGCCAGCGACGTGGACAGCACCCGGGGCCGGAACCTGGCCCCGAAGTCGGGGCGGGCCAACAGTTCGACCGCCCGGAACCGCGGCGCGCTCGGGAACGGTGGATCGAGGTTGACGTCCACCAACCCCGAAGCAGCCGACGGCACCAGCGGCGCGTCACCACCGGTACCCCGCCGCACCCAGGCGCCCGCCCCGTCGGTGTGGAAGACCTCGTCGCCGAAGGGGTCGGCCACCGCCGCCACCCCACCGGCCAGCGCCACGTTGACGCAGACCGTCAGGGTGCCGACGGCGTAGTTCAACGTCCCGCACAACGGGTCGACCAGCCACTGCCGACGGGCCCCCGCCGCCCCCTGCTGCCCGCCCTCCTCGCCGAGCACGGCGTCCGCGGGCCGCGCCGCCCGGAGCACGCCGAGGATCGCCTGCTCGGCCGCCACGTCCGCCTCGGTGGCGAAGTCCCCACCGCCCTTGTCGAACCGTTCGAGCTGCGTCCCGTACAACCGCCGCACCACATCGGCCCCGGCCAACGCCGCGGCGACGGCCACGGCCGCGTCGTCGTCCGTACGGGCGCCCGCGCCGAGGCCGGCACCCGGGCTGGTACCGGGGATGGTCACTGGGTCGATACCGGGGTTGCTCCCGACCTTGGCGCTGGCTGTCACGTCGACTGCACCGTCGGATGGCGTGGTTGTGTTGATCATGGGCGCAGGCTAGCGGGGCGGCCGGTCGACCGGCGTCAGGCACAGGACTTCCGGTGCTCCAGATGGGGCAGGAGGGCTGCCCAGTCGCTGGTGCTCACGCTCAAGGGGTTGTCGCGGCACAACTCGCGGTAGACGCGGTCGGTGTCGAGGCTGATGAAGGAGGTCCATTCCCGATTGCTCTGTGTGCCGAGGCTCCGGTGCACGGCGATGGACGATCGCGCGTGGGGGAGGAACTCGACGGTGTCGACGTCTTGTTCAGGGTGGCGATGCTCGGGGTGTGCCATGCGCGGTTGGACGGTACGGAGCGGGGCGCAGCCCGCGTTCGCTGTCGGGCCCCGCCCCACGGCCGGTGTCGGTCCCGCCCCACGGCCGTCACCCGCCCGGCGTTCCCCGGACCTCCGGCACCTCGCCCGCTCCCCGCGCGCGCGACGGCTCGCCCGGCCCGCCGGCCGCCCGGCCCAGCGTGCGGGTCTTGGCGAGGGCGCGGGCCAGGTGGAGGCGGGCGGTGGGGTGGTCGCCGTGGAGGCGGGCCGCGTGGCCGAGGCCGGTCTCGGCGCGGATCTCGCCGCGGGTGTAGGAGCGTTCGGTGGAGACGGCCAGCGCCCGCCCGTACAGGTCCGTGGCCCGTTCGGGGTGACCGCCGGCGAGCGCGAGGCCGCCGAGGCGGGTCAGCGTCTCCACCACCTCGGTCCACAGACCGAGTTCCTCGGCCATCAGCAGACCGTCGTGGTGCAGCCGCTCCGCCCGCGTTCGGTCCCCGGCGCCCTCGGCCGCCAGAGCCAGGGCGCGGGCGGCACGTAGCTGGCCCCAGCGGTCGCCGATCTCGTGGAACAGAGCGGCACCCAACTCGGCCGCGAGGGCGCCGTGCGCCGGCGCCCGGGTGGCGAGCTCGACCAGGGCCACGGCCTCGCCCCAACCGTCCCCCGCGGCGCGGGCCCCGGCGAGGGCCGCGCTCACCAGTCGGTGCCCCGCGCGCTGCCGGCCGCGGCCGGTCAGAGCGCTGCCGACGAACCACTGCAACCGGGCCCGCAGCGCCGGGTCGTCGAGCCCCACCGTCGGGTCACCGGCCACCGGCTGGCCGGGCGCGCCGGCCGGTGCGGTGCGCAGCTCCACTCCGGCCAGCCAGGCGCGGGCCGTCCAGGACCCGATCGACGAGGCGTCACCGCCGGCAGCCAGCGCGGACCTGAACGCCCTGCGGGCCTCGGTGAGCCGGCCGCGCAGGAACCAGTACCAGGCCAGTGAGTTCACCAGGCGAACGGCGTCTCCTGAGGCGGGACCCGCGACCGCCAGTTCCAGCGCGCGCCGCAGATTGACCGTCTCCGCGTCCAGCGAATCGAGGCAGCGCCGCTGGTTCGGGCCGCGGAGCCGGGCGTCGTCCGCTGCGGCGAGCTCGACGTAGCAGCGTACGAACCGGGCGCGTACGACCGCCGTCTCGCCCGCCTCCGCGAGTCGTTCGACGCCGTAAGCGGCCACCGACTCCAGGAGGCGGAACCGCCCGGCGACGCACGTCACCAGCGAACGGTCGACCAGGTGGGCCAGGAGCTCGGGCACCTGCTCGGCCGGCAGTTCGGCGTCTGCGCAGACCGCCTGGGCCGAGGCCAGGGTGCAGCCGTCGGCATGCACCGCGAGCCGGCGCAGCACGGCCCGTTCGGCCGGCGGCAGGAGCTGCCAGCTCCAGTCCAGCATCGCGCGCAGCGTCTGCTGGCGGGCGGGCAACCCGCGCGCCCGCACCTCGGACGGGGCGAACCTGCCGCCCCGCACCGCGGGTGTGGTGAACCTGTCGCGCAACTGGTCGGCCAGGGCGTCCGGGGGCAGCGTGCGCAGCCGGGGGGCCACGAGTTCCAGCGCCAGCGGAATGCCGTCGAGCCGGCGGCAGATGGTGGTGATCGCCCGCGCGTTCGCCGCGTCGAGGACGAAGCCGGGCACCGCCGCAGCCGCCCGCGCCACGAACAACTCGACCGCGCCCGACCGGACCAGCACGTCCGGATCGGGGTGCGCCCCGTCCTGCGGCAGGGCCAGCGGCGGCACCGGGTGCAGCACCTCGCCCGGGATGCCCACCGCCACCTGGCTGGTCACCAGCGCCTGCGCCCGGGGCGCGGCGGCCAGCAGCGCACCGGCGAGCACGGCGACCGGGTCCACCAGGTGCTCGCAGTTGTCAAGCAACACCAGCAGGTGCTTGTCGGCCACCGCCCGCCCGAGCCAACCCACCAGGTCGTTCAGGTCGGGTTCGGTGGCGGCGGTGTCGCACAGGCCGAGTGTCGTGATGACCCGTTCGGCCAGGTCGTCCGGGGTCGAGCCGGCGCCGAGCCCGGCCAGCTCGACCCACCACACCCCGTCGGCGAACCGCTCGGCCAGGGCGTGCGCGGCGGCGATCGCCAGCCGTGTCTTGCCGACCCCGCCGAGGCCGACCAGGGTGACCAGCCGGGCGCCGTCGGGCGCCGTCAACTGCGCCCGCACCCGGGCGAGTGCGGAGTGCCGGCCGACCAGCGGGGTCAGCGGCGCGGGCAGGTTGGTCCGGTGGGGGCCGGACTGGCCGTACGGGCTCGACGGACCGGCCTGGCCCGACGGGCTTGACGGGCCGGCGGGGCGGGAGGAGCCGGGCCGGTCCGGCCGGCCTGATGGCGCGGTGCCCGTCGGCGGCGCCAGGTGCGCGTCCTGTCGCAGGATCGCCTCGTGGAGCGAGCGCACGGCCGGTCCCGGCGACACCCCCAGCTCGTCCGCCAGGTGTCGGCGCAGTTCGTGGAAGCCGCGCAGCGCGTCGGGCTGGCGACCGGAGCGGTAGAGCGCGCGCATATGGGCCGCGCGCAGCCGCTCGCGAAGCGGGTGACTGGCCACCACAGGGCCCAACTCGTCTGCCAGCGCCGCGTGTTCGCCCAGTGAAAGACGTACCTCGGCCTGCTCTTCGAGTACGGTCAGCCGCAGCTCTTCCAGCCGGGTGATCTCGCCGCGGGCGAACAGCGCACCGGCGACGTCGGCGTAGGCCGGGCCCCGCCACAGGGCCAGCGCCTCGGCGAACAGGGCGCCGCTGACCGCCGGCTCCTGCCGGGTACGGGCCTGGGTGGCCAGCTCCTGGAAACGCATCGCATCGACGGTTCCGGCCGCTCCGGCAGCCCCGCCCGGCAGGACCAGTCGGTAGCCCGCGGGTTCCCGTACCACCTGCTCCCGGCCCAGGGCCCGGCGGAGTTGGGAGACCTTGGTGTGCAGTGTGTTGGCCGCCCCGGCCGGTGGCCGGCCGGCCCACAGGTCGTCGATGAGGCGGTCCGCCGACACCGGTCCGCCGCCGTGTACGAGCAGGTTCGCCAGCAGCGCGCGGACCTTCACGCCGGGCACCTTGACCGGCCGCCCCGCGGCGTCCCAGACGGCCAGCGGTCCGAGTACCCCGTAGCGCATGGTCACGAGCCTAACGTCAGCCGACCGTCAGTCGACCGTCAGGAATGCGTGCGGACCGGTTCGCACAGTGAACTCCCACCCGCTCTCCGAACCGCAACGCAGGGAAGCACCATGCACCCACCACGGGACAGCGCCACCCCACCCCCACATCCCGAGCAACCCGAGGCAGCGCCGGCCCCGCCCGGGCAACCCGAGGCAGCCCCCACCTCGCCCCCGCCCCCGCAGCCCGAGCAGTCCGAGCGACCCGGGCAGTCCGCATCAGCAGCCCCGCCGCCCCGACCAACCGCCTCGCCGTCCCCGTCAACCAAGCCGCAAAATCCACCAACTACCCGAGTTTCCAAGGCAGTTGACACGTCTTTCCCGAAGGTGTCACCGGCCCGCGCCGCCGGGCCCCGGAAGGCCGCCGGCCCCCGGGAGTGGGGCGGGCTCGCGGTTCTCTCCCTGCCCACCGTGCTGCTCGGCCTCGACGTCACCGTGCTCTACCTCGCCCTCCCCTCGCTCGCCGACGACCTGCACCCCAGCGGCACCGAAGAGCTGTGGATCATGGATGCGTACGGCTTCCTCATCGCTGGCTTCCTCATCACCATGGGCACGCTGGGGGACCGGGTGGGCCGTCGCAAGCTGTTGCTGATCGGGGCCACCGCCTTCGCGGTCGTCTCGGTGGTGGCCGCATACGCCGACAGCGCCGGCATGCTGATCGCCGCTCGCGCCGCGCTGGGTGTCGCCGGCGCCACGCTGATGCCCTCCACGCTGGCCCTGATCAGCAACATGTTCGCCGTCCAGCGCCAACGTTCGCTGGCCATCGGGCTGTGGGCGACCAGCTTCGCGCTCGGCATGGCGCTCGGGCCGGTGATCGGCGGCGTGCTCCTGGACCACTTCTGGTGGGGGTCGGCGTTCCTCCTCGCGGTGCCCGTCGCCCTCGTCCTCCTGGTGGCCGCGCCGCTGCTGGTCCCCGAGTACCGGGCCCCGCACGGTGGTCCCCTTGACCCGTACAGCGTGCTGCTGTCGCTGGGCGCGATCCTGCCACTGGTGTACGCGGTCAAGCGGGTCGCGGCGGACGGGCCCGGCGCCCCCACCCTGTTCGCCGTCGCCGCGGGTTTGCTGTGCGCGACGCTGTTCGTCCGCCGTCAGCGCCGGCTGGCCAGCCCGCTCCTTGACGTACGGCTGTTCGCGAACCGGACGTTCAGCGCCGCACTGGGGGTGCTGCTGGTCGGGCTGGTCGGTGTCGGCGGCGCGATGCTGCTGATCACGCAGCAACTCCAGTTCGTGGTGGGGCTCTCGCCCGTGGCCGCAGGACTGTGGATGGGGCCACCGGCGCTGATGATGTTCCTGGCCGCGATCGGATCGCCGCTGGTAGCGCGGCGGGTGCCGCCCGGCATCGTGGTGGCGCTCGCCCTGGCGCTGGCCACGGTCGGGTACGTGCTGCTCGCCAGGGTCGGCACCGCCGACGGGACGGCTCCGATCGTGATCGGCTTCGCCCTGGTCTACCTGGGGCTCGGGGCGATCGCCGCGCTCGGCACTGACCTGGTGGTGGGGGCCGCGCCGGCGGAACAGGCGGGTTCGGCGTCGGCGATGTCGGAAACCGTCCAGGAACTCGGCCTCGCGCTGGGTGTGGCGACCCTGGGCAGCCTGGCCACCGCCGTCTACCGGGACCGCGTCGCGGACGCGATCCCGGCCGGGACGCCGAGCGGGGCGGCCGACGCGGCGCGCGAGAGCCTGGCCGGGGCGTCCGCGTCGGCGCGGCACTTCCCGGCCGGCTGGCTCGACCAGACGAAGGAGGCCGCGACCGCCGGGTTGAACCTCGCCATGCTGGTCGCCGCGGCGGCCAGCCTGCTGCTCACGCTGTTGTCCGCGCTGGTCCTGCGGCACGTGGGCGTCATCGGGGCCGACCCGCCGGAGGCCGTTACCGGGCCGGTTGACCCACCACCGGCGACCCGAACCGGGCCAGGTAGTGCCACACCCTCTTGACCGCCTGCGGGTCATGCCGGTCGGTGCGGGCGGCGTCCCCGATGATGCGCGGGGTGAGGGCCCCGTCGACGGCGATCCGGCTGCCCAGGTCGACGTACTCCGGGCCGCGGTAGTCGGGGTGCCGGCGCAGCTCCTCCACCGTCAGGCGCAGGCCCGTGTGCCATTCGACGGGGCAGCCGAGGAGTCGGGCCGCGGCCTCCACGTCCGTGCCGCGGTACGAGGGGTCGAGCACCAGTGCCTCCGCGTGCTCCCGTGGCCGTACCGGACCGTGCACGTGCGCCTCGACGTAGTCGTCCAGCGCGTCCTGGTCGTCGGCGAGCGCGAGTTCGACCAGGCCCATCAGGGACGCGGTGCCGAAGTCGGCGGGTTCGAGATGGCTGTCCGGGTAGCAGAACGTGGTCCGCGCCAGGGTGTCGGCCGTCAGCCGGAAGTACGCGGAGCCGAACCGCGGGGCCCCGCCGACCGGCTTGCGGCGGAAGTCGAGCGCTCCGTAGACGGGCCGCTCCGCCGCCGGCGCCCGGTCGTACGCGCCGGCGAAGATCCGGCTCTCCCAGCGCCACCGGTCCCCGCCGGGGTGGGCGGTCAACCCGCCGTTGCTGGTGCCGGTGACGAACTGCGAGGAGTACACACCCTGCTCGGCCATGGCAGCCAGGACGGGCCGGCCGCCGTGCAACCGGTCCGGGTGGAAGTTCAAGGTCACCCGCAGCGTCGGGTCGACCGGTGGACCCGAGGCCAGCTCCGTCACGTGGCGAAGGGCCTGTTCTTGTGCTGTCGGGGCGGCTGCGCTGCTCATGCGGGCAGTTTGACGCACACCGGTCGGCCACGGCCCGGGAATTTCCCCGCCGGCGACCCGGGACAAGGCGCCGGGTGCGCCAGGCGTCCGGCCGGGCCGTGGCCCGCTCGCCCGGCGGGCAGCACGGGCCCCGGGCATCCCGAACATGGCTGCCGGGGTGGTCAAGTTCCGTGTACGCGAAGCTGGTTGGCGCGGCCCGGCGGGCTCAGCGGCCCGGTGCGCGCGGTGGTACGAGAACGGCGGGGCGGGCCTTGCGGTACGAGGCGGCCGGGCAACCACGCCGTACACCTCCCCCGTCGCTCCCGTTACGGATTTCACACCCGCGCCCCGAACCGATCCACGAACCGGACCGGGCCCCCGGGCCCCACCCGCCACCCCCACGAACCGACCGAGGCCCCCGCCCACGCGCACCCCACCCACCGCCCCACGGCACCGGCCCTCCCCGGCTCGCCACCAGGCGGAGCACCTTCCGGTCCACCGCTGAGTGAGCCCCACCCTGGCCCGCCGCCGGGCGAAGCACCCCCAGCTCACCGCTGGGTGAGATCCGCCCCGGCCCGCCGGGCGAAGCACCTCCAACCCACCCCCAGATGAGCCCCACCCCAGCCCACCGCCAGGTGCCGCCCTACCCGGCCCACCGTCCGGTGAGGAACGTGAGGGCGAAGACGGTGCTGAGGGGGCCGACGAGACACAGGTAGGCGGTGGTGAAGCGGCGGCTGCGCAGGCTCCAGGCGGCCAGGGTGACCCACAGCGGCCACCACAACAGGGTGGCGCGGGGGAGCGACATGTACCAGTACGAGGTGCCGAGGGCCCACAGGTTGAGCGCCAGGTAGCTGGCCTCGGGCCAGTGGCGGCGCGCCAGCAGCCAGCCGAGTAGCACCACGCCGACCACCATGGCGACCAGTTCGGCCCGGAACATGAAGGCGTAGCCGGTGGGGTGCGCCCCCGAGAACGCGGCGTGCCAGGTGTTGCCCCAGGCTTCCCAGGGCGGGTGGAAGGTGCGGTACCAGCCGCGCTCCTGGGCGTGCTGCCACGCCATCCAGTCACCGGTGTGCGCGTACAGGTACCAAGCGTAGAGCGCGGCCGGCAGCGCCGGCAGCGCCAGCCACGGCAGCGGGCGCCACCAGCCGCGGGCCCGGGCCGCCAGGGCGAACTGCACGGCGATGGCGGCGGCGAGGAACAGCCCGCTGATCCGTACGGTGGTGGCCAGTGCGGCCAAGGCGGCGGCCAGCGGCCAGCGGCCACGGCGGGCGGCCAGCCAGGCGGGCAGCGCGAACGCCAGGAAGAGCGCCTCGCTGTAGCCCACGGAAAGGAAGACCGCACACGGCGAGAGCAGCAGGAACAGCACCGCACGGCGGCCCGCGTCCGGGTGCGGCAGATACGAGTCGGCGACCCGCGCCAGGGCCAGCACCGCGACGGCGCCGGCGACCAGGGAGACCAGCAACCCGGCCGCGGCCCAACTCGGAACCACCCCGTGCACGGCGCGCAGCAGCAGCGGAAAGCCGGGGAAGAACGCCTCCCGGTTGTCCCACCCGTCCGTCGTGGGCCCGGCCGATCCGGGGAAGTAGCCGTCCCGCGCCACGTGCAGGAAGTGGCCCCAGTCCCAGCGCTGGAAGGGGGCGAGCACGGAGCCGGCGTTGTGTGCGCGGGAGTCGGCGGGGAACAGCCACCTGGCGCCGTACGCGGTCGTCCACACACCCACCCGGGTCAGCAGGTAGAGCCACAGCACCTCGCGGTCGGAGGCGCTGATCCGGTGCCGTAACCCGGCGCACCGGGCCGGCCACCCGCGCCGGGTGGGCCCTGGCACCCGCGTGCCGCGCGGTTCCCCAACATGCGGAGCCGAAGCGGAGGGTGGGGCGGCCGGCGCGGCGGTGGTCGGGAGGACGGGGAAGGTGGTCATGGGGCGCTCTCAAGGCTGGGCGAAGGCGTGCGGAACCACCCCGCGGCCCCGGACGGGCGGGCCACGGGGTTGTACGGACGTTGGGTGGGGGGCGGCGTACGGGCGGCGTACGGGCCGGGTGTGGGAATGGGGGAGCGGAGGGTGTACCAGGGGAGGCGCGGGGCGACTCAGCTCGGGGCGTCGGTGGCGCGGCCGGCCGGTGCGTACGTCTCGGTCGAGATGCCCGCGGGGGCCGTCGTCCCGGACGCGTCCGTGGTGTGCGGCGGGCCGCCCGCCTCGGTGGCGCCGTCCGTGCCCCGCCCCGGCGGCTCGGTCCCGGGCTCGCCGCCCCGCACCCCGTCCGTCGCACCCTGGGTCGGCCGGTGCGGGACGTCGTGCGTCGCGGGTGGTGAGGTGGGCGGGGGCGAGGCGGTGGGTGCGGGGGCCGGTCCGGGGGACGGTGGGCTGGTGGCCGGCGCGGCCGGGCTGCCGGTGGTCGGCAGCAGCGCCGCGCTGGCCGCGGTGCCCGCGCCCACGACGAGGCAGGCCAGCACGGCCAGCCCCGCCACGCGCCGGCGGTGCGCGCGCCTGCCGCACGCGGTGACCTGAGCGGCCGGCGCGATCCGGGCTCGTGCCCGGCCGGCCGCTGCTGCCTGCTGGAAGAGGGTCCGCAACGGATCGTCGGGCTCATGCACCGGGGGCCTCCTTGACGCTCGGGTCCTGTAGGTGGTGAGCGAGTGCGGCCCGGCCGCGTACCAGGTGGGTCTTGACGGTGCTCGCGGACATCCCCGTCTCCCGGGCGATCTGCTCGACGGTCAGGTCGCACAGGTAGTGCAGGGTGATGCTCCGGCGCTGTTGTGCCGGCAGCTCGCGCACCGCGTCCACCAGCACCACCGACTCCGGACTCGGCCCGTCGACCTGCGGCGGCGGACCGCTGTGCCGCCGCCAGGCGTCGGCCGACCGCCGCCGCACCCGCCAGCGGCTGACCGCGAGGCGCCAGGCGACGGTACGGATCCACGCCTCGGGCTGGCCCGCACGGTCGAGCTGCCGCCGCCGGCCCCACCCCTTGACGAACGCCTCCTGGACGACGTCCTCCGCCTCGTGGAGGTCGCCGAGCATCACGTACAACTGCCCCGTGAGCCGAGCCACCGCCTGGGTGTAGAACTCTTCGAACTCCTCGACGGTCAACAGCCACTCCCGGGTCTCTCGCTTCACCGGGCATACGCCTGCCGAGGGACGTTCGGTCGACACCGCACACGAATGAACTACGTGACGGTCATCACTGAACCACAGGAGTGGTGGGGGAGGGGAGCGGGGAGGGGTAGCTGCCGTCCGCGCACCCCCTGCCCCTACGGCCCGCGCCCCTCCCGCCACGGGCCCACCCATGCCGTACGGCGGCCCACCCATGTCGTACGACAGCCGATCCACGCCATGTGACGGCCCGCCCTCCCACACCGCGGAGGCAGCCGATCCATGCCGTACGACAGGCCATCCCCGTCGAACGACGGCGGGCCCACACCGTGTGGATGCGGGCTCGCACCGCGCGACGGCCGACCCGCCCCGCCCCGTACGGCAGCGGGTCCCGCGCCCGCCCCGAAGGGTGCGCGGGACCCGCCGTGCCAAGGTGTTCCTAGCGCGCCCGGAACTCGCAGCGGTCGCCGCCGAGATCGCCCGCCAGATCGGCGGCGAGCGCGCCGTCAGCCAGTCGGCCGCTGCCGGCGCTGCCCACCCGGCCGCTGCCCGCGGCGGCGCCGCCCACCCCGCCGTTGCCCAACACGGCCGGGTGGAGCGGGTCCGGGCCGAGCGGCTCGGTCTCCATCGCCTTCGCGTCGACCACGTCGGCGCCCAGCACGTCAGCCCCGAGCACGTCAGCGCCGTACACCTCGTGCAGCCACTGCGGGTGGTAGAGCGTCTCCAGATAGCGTTCGCCGAGGTCGGGCGAGATGGCCACCGCCGTCAAGCCGTGCGCGTCGTGCTGGTCGAGCCAGCTCGCCGCGCCGCTGACCACGGTGCCGGTGGAGCCACCGAACAGGAAGCCGCGGCGGGCCAGCCGGTGGCAGGCGCGTACCGTGTCGGGCTCCTCCACGAGCACCACGTCATCCACGTACGACTCGTTGAGCAGCGCCGGGCGGACGCTGGTGCCAAGGCCCGGGATCATCCGCCGGCCGGGTTCGCCGCCGAAGGTCACCGAGCCCACGCTGTCCACCGCCACCACCCGCACCTTCCGCTGCGACTCCCGGAAGTAGCGCGCGCAGCCCATCAGCGTCCCGGTGGTGCCGGCGCCGACGAAGAGCACGTCAAGGCCCGGGAACTGGCGGGCGATGGCCGGCCCCGTGGTGCGGAAGTGCGCCTTCCAGTTGTCCGCGTTGGCGTACTGGTTCAGCCATACGTACCGGTCGTCGGCGGCACACAGCGCCTGGACGTAGGCGATGCGCGCGCCGAGCAGGCCGTTGCTGCTGGCGGGCTCGGCGATGACGTGCACCCGGCAGCCGAGGGCCTCCATGATGCGCCGTGCCGACAGGTTGCAGCGGGCGTCGGTCACGCACACGAAGTCGTAGCCCTTGCTCGCCGCGATCAGGCTCAGCGCCACGCCCAGGTTCCCCGACGAGGACTCGACCAGGACCGATCCCGGCCTGAGGTCGCCCGCCCACTCGGCGGCCTCCACCATCGACAGCGCCGCCTTGAGCTTGATCGAACCGGCGAAGTTGAAGCCCTCGCACTTGAGGAAGAGCGAGTGCCCGACGATCGACTGGAGGTCGACGTACAACTCCTCCTCGTTGAAGTCGACCGGAGCGGAGATCACCGGCATGCCGCCCCCTCCGTCCGCAGGTCAGCCCGCGGCTTCGTGCGCACTTTCGTGCGCGGTCCTGTGCGCGGGGCCGTCCGCGCGCCCCTCCGATGGGCCGCCTGCCGGGCCGTCCGCTGATGTGCTCCCGTCGGGTCAGCCATGGCGGTACAGCCAGGGTGCGGGGCCGGCGCCGGCGTCCAGCGGACCGGTCCTGACCGCCGCCACGTCGCGGCCGTGTCTGGTGGATCGGCTGGGGCCGTTAGGCCCGGTGCGTCCGGTGGGACCGGTAAGCCCGGTGAGACCGATGGGCCGTGCCGTACGCGCAGGCTCGACGCTCACGTGGCGCTCACCTCGATCGTGGGGGAGCAGGCCGAAAGCCGCACCGGGTCCGCCATCGCCACGAGCACCTCGCGCGGCCCGTCGAAGGGCGCCCGGCTGTGTGCGGTGCGGATGTTGTCCACCACCAGGAGGTCTCCGGCCTGCCACGGCTCCTGAAGGGTGTGTGCCTCGTACACGCTGTTCAACCGCTCGACGACGTCGGGGCCCAGCGGTTCCCCGTTGCCGTAGCAGGTGTTGAAGGGCAGCCCGTCCGCGCCGTACACGTCCACCAGGTACTCGCGGACCTCGGGTTCGATCGTCCACTCGTTGAGGAAGGCGACCTGGTTGAACCAGCAGCGCTGGCCGGTGACCGGGTGGCGCACCACGGCGCTGCGGCGCTGGCGGGTGCGGAGCGTGCCGTCCGGCAGCCACTGGTACGCGATGGCGTTGGCCCGGCAGTACTCCTCGACCGTCGCCCGGTCGTCGGTGCCGAACGCCTCGGCCACCGAAGCGCCGATCTCGTCGTTGTAGTTGCGGGTGAGCAACCAACCCTGTCGCTCGAAGCGCTTGACCAGCTTCCTGGGCAGCGCGTCCAACACGGTCGGCGCGTCGGCCACGCCGGTCACCCCGCCGGCGGCGGGCGCCGTCAGGCAGGCGAACAGCATCAGACCGGGGAACTCCAGGGTGTAGCTGAGCTCCTGGTGCATGCACATGGGCTGGTTCTGCGGCCACTTCGACGAGGAGTACACCCCCTCGCTGTGGGGCGTGCGGGGCGCGAAGCCCTCCTTCTCGGCGCCCATCAGCCGGTCCGCTAGGGCCCGGAAGGCGTCCCCGGCGCCGGCCGCGTCGTGCAGGCCGAGGCCCCGGACCAGCAGGGCGCCGTGCTCGGCGACGACGGCGCGCAGGGCGTCCCGACGGCCGGCCACCCAGCTCGCCGGGTCGGCACAGGAGTCGATCCGCAACACCGGCGGACTGCCCGGCCGTAGCGTCACGTCCAGCAGTGGCGCCGCAGGGTGTGATGGCATGTCAGTACCCCTCTCTCTTCTTCTCGTCGCTTCACTCGTCGTCGCTTCACTCGGGCCCGGGCGCGTCCAGCGTGTCGAGCACGGCGCGTGCCGCATCGGCCGGACGGGTGCGCGGGAAGTAGTGCCCGCCGTCGGTGAGCCGGTGGAGTTCGACCCGGTCGGCCAGCAGCCGCCAGTCGTCGACCTGCCCGGCCGCCTGCGCGGTGATCGGGTCGTCATCGGCCACCACCACCGACAGCGGGGCGGCCAGCTTGGGCGCGGGCGGCTGCTCCAGCAGTCCGGCGAAGTACGCGTGCGCGCTCACGCAGTCGTGCCGGTAGGCGGCGCCGATGTGCTCGCCCTGCTCCGCCGCCAGATCGGCCAGCGCCCCGTAACCGCTGTCCTGCCCCAGCTCCTTGGCCAGTTGGGCATCGCTGCGCAGCCCCAACTCGCTGATAGCAGAACGCCGTTCGGATGCCGTGCCGAGCAGTTGGGCGCCCACGAAGACCCGGTGGACCGGCACCCCGCGGCCCTCAAGGCCGCGGGCCGTCGCCACGGCGAACGCGGCACCCGACGAGTGGCCCCACAGCAGGACGCGGGTGGCCGCGCGCCGGGTGAGTTCGGTGATGACCTGCTCGACCACCGCGTCGAGCGGCGCGAACGGCGCCCGGTCGGCGGCCAGGTCGTGCCCGGGCAACTCCACCGCACTGACCGCGAGCCCACCGGCCCGCAGCGCGCCCGCCATCGGCTGGAAGTTGACCGCGTTGCCACCGGCGTACGGGAAACAGACCAGCAGCCCGGTACGCGTACCGGCCGGCTCCCCGAGCGGGTGCAGCAACCCGCGGCGGCGCTGGGCCCGCCCGTCGACCAGGGCCGCCAGGTCGGCGAGGACCGGCTGACCGGTGAGGTCGTTGAGGGAGACCGCCCGGTCCAGTGCGATGGCCAGCTTCACCGCCGACAGCGAGGTGCCGCCGAGTTCGAAGAAGTGGTCCGATCTGCCGATCCGCTCCACCGGCACGCCCAGCACCTTCGCCCACGCCGCCGCCAGCCGCCGCTCGGTCGGCGTGCCGGGCGCGCGGTGGCCGCCGTCGCCCCCGTCCCCGCCGTCGGCCGGGTCGCGCTCGGCGACCTGTGCCGTCAGCGCCTTCTTGTCCACCTTGCCGTTGGCGGTCAGCGGCAACTGCTCGCGCCACAGGAAGGCGGTGGGGACCATGTACGGCGGCAGCGCCGAGCCGAGCCTCTCGCGCAACTCGTCCGCCGCCACCTCCCGCGGCCCGGTGCACACCGCCACCAGGTGTTCGGCCTGTCCGCCCCGCCCGGCCACCACCACGGCACAGTCCCGCACCCCGGGCACCCGCAGGAGCGCGCTCTCGATGTCACCGATCTCGATCCGAAAGCCGCGGATCTTGATCTGGGCGTCCCGCCGACCGAGGAAGTCCAGCTTTCCGCCGGGCAGCCAGCGGCCGAAGTCGCCTGCCCGGTAGAGGCGTTGGCCCGGGCGGTGCGGGTCAACGCCGAAGGCGATCCGGGTGCGCTCCGGATCGTTGAGGTACCCGCGGCCGACGCACACCCCGGAGAAGACGATCTCGCCCGGCGCCCCCAGCGGCACCGGCGCCAGCCGCTCGTCCACCACGTACACGTGCACGTTGTTCACGCACGGCCCCAGCGGCACCCGGTCGCCCTCCGGTGCCCGCTCCATCACCTCGTGGTTGGTGTCATCCGAGGTCTCCGTCAGGCCGTACGCGTTGACCAGCTTGATCCCCGGCTGTGCCGCGAACCAGCGGTGTGCCAGCTCCGGCTTCAGCGCCTCCCCGGTGACCGAGACGCACCGCAGGTCGGGCAGCGGACGGGGGTGGCGCTCCAGGTGCGAGAGGACGGCCTCCAGATAGGAGGGCACCACCTGGAGGACCGTGACGCGACCGGAGACGACCGTCTCGACGAACCGCTCCACGTCCAGCACCACCTGCTGCTCGACCAGGTGGGTCCGCCCGCCCACGAGCAGCGCCGAGACCAGTTGCCACAGCGAGATGTCGAAGCACTGCGGCGCGGTCTGCGCGACCACCTGCCCGGTGTCGATCCCCAAGTCGGTGATCTTGGCGTACAGGTGGTTGAGCATCCCCGCGTGCTCACACATCGCCCCCTTGGGCTCACCGGTGGAACCGGAGGTGAAGTAGACGTACGCGAGTTGGTCGGCGTCGACCGCGATCCCCAGGTCGTGCTCCGCGTGCCCCTCCAGGTACGCCGCCTCGACGTCGAGCACCCGCAGCCCGGGCAGCGCCTCCGCCGGTTGGTCGAGCGCGGCGCTGCCGGGGCCGGTCAGCGCCAGGGTGCAGCGGGCGCGGCCGAGCATGGCGATGATCCGGTCGGCCGGGAAGTGCGGCTCGACGGGCAGGTAGACCCCGCCCGCCTTGAAGACCGCGAGGACGGCGGCCATCCAGTCCAGGTCCCGTTCGGTGACCACCGCGACCACGTCCTCCCGGCCGAGGCCGCGCGCCAGCAGGGCCCGGCCCAGCCGGTTGGCGCGGGCGTTCAGCTCGCGGTAGGTCCACCGCCGGTCGCCCTGCACGGCCGCGACCGCCTCCGGGTGGGCCCGTACCCGCTCCTCGAACAGCTCGTGGAACCTGCGGTCGGGCAGCTCCCTTTCCGGCCCGGCGAGCCCGGCGAGCTGGAACCGCAGCTCGGCGGCGGACAGCAGGCTCTGCCCCGCGTGCTCGGCCGCCGGCCCCGCCGCGAGGTGCGCGAGCGCCGCCTCGTGGTAGCCGGCGACCCGCACGGCGTACGCCTCGTCCAGTACGTCGGTCCGGTAGTGCAGTCGCAGCGTCAGCCGCTGCCCCGCCCGGTGCGCCGCCACCCGCAGCACGGTGGCGTCGGGCAGCTCGCCGGAGGCGCCCCACGGGTCGAGCTCGGTCTCGAACAGGGCCTGCTCCAGGCCCTGTTCGGCCGTCACCGCGGTCAGTGCCGCGGCCCGGTGCGCCGCCACCTCGGTCGCCGCCCCGTCGGCCTCGGCCACCAGCGCGCGCCAGGACGGTGGCGCGGTGTTCACCCGGCAGGGCAGTGCGGGCCCACCCGGCGCGGCCCGGTATCCGGTGCTCACCTCCTGCTCGCCGGAGAGCGCCGCGAGCACCTTGGCGTGCGCGGCCAGCAGCACCGCGGCCCACGGCACTCCCAGTTCGCCGGCGCTCCGCTGCACCGCGCCCGCCAGTTCGTCCGGGATCGCCACCTCCAACTCGGCGACGCCCGGCGCCGGTTCGGTACTCCACCGCGGGATGGCGGTGAACCCGCCGGCGGCGAGCACCTTCCGCCAGAACTCACGGTCGTCGTCCGTCACTTCACTCATCGCGTCACTCATCGAGCCTCCCCTGCTCGCCCCTGCCCTGCCGCCGCCACCCGCCGGCCGCGTGCGGACGGCGGTGCGACGCTGGTACGGATCGCGCGGGCCCGAGACCGGCCCCGCAGCGGATGTGTGCGGTGCGCTCACCGCGGTGCGCTCTCGGCGACGGCCACACCGTCGGCCGCCGGCCGCTGCGCCAGCACCTGCCGGCCGGCGGACGCCGCGAGGGCGGCGGCGGGGCCGGTGCGGGGCGCCACCTGCTGCGGACCACCGCGCAGCTCGGCGGCCGGATTGCCGCCCCACTTGGCGCCCCTGGGCACGTCCTCGCCCTTCATCAGGAAGGAGTCGGCGGCCAGCGTTGCGCCGTCGCCCATGGTCACGCCGTAGTGGACCAGTGCCCCGACCCCCACCGTGCAGCCGGCGCCCACCGAGCTGTGGTCGGACTTGAACGTGCCGTCCTCCTGCGAGTGGCACTGGATGGCACAGCCGATGTTGAGCGTGCAGTCGTCCCCGATGCTGGCGAGGGTGCGTTCCGACAGGTCACAGCCGTCGTCGAAGACCCGGCGCCCGATCCGCACCCCGAGCAGCCGCCACAGCAGGTTCTTGAACGGGGTCCCGTTGAGCACCTGGAGATGGGCGTACGGCACCTTCCACAGCCGCTCGTGGTGCCAGAAGTACGGGTCGTAGATGGAGCACACCTTCGGCTGGAGCGGCTTGAAGCGCGTCATGCAGCGCTCCACCAGGACGTAGTACAGGGCCGTGAACACCATCATGGAGAGCATCAGCACCACCTCCATCAACTGCCCCACCGCGTCGTAGCGGCCGACGGTCGCCAGGCCGAGCAGGGTGATGACGAACAAGTGCAGCCACCGGATGGCCAGGACCACGCCCATCGTGCGGAGGTTGTAGCGGTTCTTCGCGGACAGGCTGCGCCGCAGCCCGTCCCCGGTGCGCAGGTGGTCAAAGCGGGTGTCGCGCTCCACCGTCCGCGGGATCTCGAAGCTGGGCGAGCCGAGCAGCCCCGTCCCCTCCCGCACCGGTCCGTCCAGCGGCACCATCACCTTCGTCGCGAGCAGACAGTTCTCGCCGGTCCGGCCGCCGGGCGGGTACGCGATGTGGTTGCCGAGGAAGCTGGACTTCCCGATCGAGGTGCGGCCGAGCCGGAAGGAGGTGGCGGAGACCTCGGAATTGATCACCGAGAGCCCGTCGGCGACCATCGTGCCGCTGCCGACGGAGCTCAGGAACGGGTTCTCCTGCTGCACCCCGACCCCGAAGTTCGAACCCGTCTGCTCGACCCTGGACAGGTCGTACCCGAGCGCCTGGAGATAGTGCACGATGTACGAGCTGTCGCCGAAGAGCCACAGGTAGAACTTGGCGTTCGTCATCCGCTCGATGGTCCGGTGCAGCGAGTAGTGGAAGCCGTACAGCGGATAGACCCGGCCGGTGCGCAGCGGCAGGTTCAGCAGCCGCGGCACGGTGAACAGCAGGATCGGGCCGAGCACGAGGAGCCCGGCGAACAGGACGAGCGAGAGGATGAGCCCCTCCGCGTAGAACGCCGCCGACGTCACCGCCTCCGGGCCCGTGTCGTGTGCACCGGCCAGCGTCCGCGCCCGGCCCAGCAGCCACTCCGTGACCGCCATCCCCAGCGGCACCGCCACCAGGCACGCCTTGAGCGGCCCGCCCATGCCGTAGGCGAGGCGGCGCAGCGTGCCGCACCGGACCGCCTCGACGGTCACGTAGTCGACGTCGGTGCGCTGCGCCGGCGAGCCGTGCCAGTGCTGGCCGCTGGGCACGGCCGTGCCGCTGTGCAACGCGGAGGCGTGCCCGAGCTGCGCGCCGTCCCCGATCGACGTACGGATGTCGAGCACGGTGCGCTCGCCGATGAACACGTCCCGACCGATGGTGACCGGTCCAGTCTGGATCTGTCCGGCGTGCGCCCGGTAGCAGAGCAGGAACGCTTCCTTGCGGATCACGGTGCCGGCGCCGATCGTGAGCAGATCGGCACAGACCGGAACCCGCCGGGAGAGGATCGTGACGTGCTTGCCGACCTTCGCGCCCAGCGCCCGCAGGTAGAGCACGTACACCGGGCTGCCGACGAACAGCGCCATCGGGCTGGTGAGGACGAGCGCCTTGACCACCCAGAAGCGCAGGTAGGTCAGGCCCCAGATGGGGAATTCACGGGCGGTCCAGCGGCCGATCAGCAGCCATTTGGCGACGATCGGCAGCGCGCAGAGGCCGGCGAAGTTGGCGCACCCGAAGACCACGGCCCGCTCGTAGCTCTCGACCGGGCCGGAGGCCCCGGACACCCACCGGTAGCCCCGCAGCAGGACGAGCGTCACCAGGTAGGAGTAGCCGAGGAAGAAGACCAGTTGGAGCGCCCCGCACAGCACGAAGCGCGCGGTGCTGCCCGGCGTGGGCGCCGCCTGCGGAGGCGGTGTCGGCGGGGCCGCGGGAGCGGGCGCGAGCGCCGCGAGCTCCTTCGCCAGGCCGCGGATGGTCGGGTTCTTGTAGATGTCCTTCATCGACGCAGAGGGAAGATCGGGCCGCTTCCTGACGCGCGCACAGAAGTGCGCCATCACCAGCGAGTCCGCACCGAGATCGTCGAAGAAGTGGCTGTCGAGCGGCACGTGATCGGTGTGCACGACCTCGGCCAGCAACTCGGCGAAGACCTCGGCCAATTCATTCTCAGGCCCCGCACAATCCTGTGCGTTTCCTGTGCCTTCCGCCGCATCACCGCTCGCTGATTGAGCAGGTTCTCGCGCCACATGAACTCCCTGAGAGTCAGACGCCACTGACTGGTGGCACAACGCAGTACGTGAAGCCGCATCGCTCTTCCGCGCCTTCACCCGGTGAGATCAAAAAGCCCACGGCGTAACGCCGAGCGCGGGTGGTCGGGGATCTTCCGCAACTCGTCACGGCACCCGGAACTGGCCTACCAACACGCACGCTGACCTCGTGTTTTTGCGCCCCCAGATCCTCTTGTGATCCTTTATCCGGCGCTACCGGTTCCGTTCCACAGGGGAGCCGGTGACCGGGTGGTCCGCCGAAACGTCCGCATCCTCGGAAGTGGCTGCGATGCACATTGCGCTATGCCCGGAAAACCCCTTTCCGGACGTCGGGATGATCGCCTTCCGGGGCTCAACAATGCAGGTCGCGGGGGTGCCAAAGAGCACCGCTGCCGGACCGGGGGCGAACGTGGCCGTACGGGACCACGCTCCAATTCCCCTCCGCGAGCCAGAACCATAAAGCACCGTTGAGGCGCCGGCAAGGTGTCGCTTTGCTGGCCAATGGCTTAACTAGCCACGGTGCAGATGACTTAGTCATTTGCGAGGGAACGGATACTCAAGTGTGCGACTTTCGCATGAGATCCGCGAACATGCTTCGTTCTATCCCATGCCATGCCCCGGCGGTATAGCTGGCGCAGTTAAGGCGCCGGGCGAAGCGCGCAGCGGTGGCGGACGGGGACGCCGCCAATCCCGGTTGCCGACGTGACGATTCGGCCCAATGGAATCGGAATGCGATATACCGTACCGCGAAACCCGCAGGTCGCAGCCGACGCACCGGCACCGCACGCCAGCGCCGCCACGGCCGGCGGCCAGGGGCGTTGCATGCATTTAGCAGTCATATCCACTGCATCAGCCCTTTGCGTTGGAAAGCGCCTCGAATAGAGATAGCGGAGGGTACGGCCATACAGCATGGTCACGTTATGGTCAGGGTCCCGGAGCCAAGTTCGTCGCCCTTATCTTGCGAGACCGAAAATAGGGGGGATGGGTTCCCTTCTTCGTGCACCGATCGCACAACGGGCAGAGGTCGCACCCAATGCACCGATATGACCTGGGGTTTGGGGTCAAAGGGAACCCATGGGCGGAAGTGACGTCTCGGGCGGGAGGGCCGCCGAGGGCCGGAGGGGGCGGGGGTGAGCGGCGGGAGATTCGCGGGAGGCGTTGGGTTGGTGCGTCGCTAGCCGGCGCGTTGGCGTGTCGGTAAGTCGGCGTGTCGGCGTGTCGGCGCGTTGGCGCGTTGGTGGGCTAACCCTGTGCGTCCGGCTGCCACTCGTGCGCGAGGAGGCCGAGCAGTACCTGGTTCATGAACGTGCCCATCACCCAGGCCGAGGAGCGCAACTCTCCTTCGCGGACGAAACCGTTGCGCTCGGCGGCGCGCAGCATCGCGACGTTGTCGGACAACGTCTCGACCTGGAGCCGCTGGAGCCCGCGCACGACGAAGCCGTAGTGGCAGAGCACCGACACCACATCAGTGCTGTACCCCTTGCCGCGGGCGGCCGGCAGCAACCCGAGCCCGACGTGGGCCGACCGGTTGTGGACGTCGATCCCCCACAGCGCCGCCGTACCCACCAGCGCGCCGCCGTCCAACTCGACCACGGAGAAGTGGTTGACGTGCGGGTTGGTGTCATCCACCACGAACTGCCCGTTGGCCGATCCCGGCGCGATCGGCCGCCACGGCGTCCCCAGGGCCCGCGCCTGCCCGGGCACGTCCTCGTACAACTCCGCGTACAGAACCGGAATGTCCTCGTCGTGCCGGGCCCTCAGCCCGACCCTACCGCCGCTCAGCATGGGCGATGTCTATCCGCTCGGGCCGCGAACGGGCAATCGAATATGCGATGTGGAAGGGGCGGGGCGGCGCGGGGGTCCGATGGGCAGTGTCCCCGAAGCTACGGTGCGGCCATGACCAACGAATCTCTCACCGGCCGTACCGTCCGCCTCATCCCGCTCTCCGTCGACCACGCGGAAGCGCTGTTCCCCTCCGCATCGGACCCCGACGTCTGGCGCTGGATGCCGCGGCCCCGTCCCGAGTCCCTGGCGGAGATGCGGACGATGATCGGCCAGTTCCTGACGGACCCGGCCCGCAGGTGCTTCGCGGTCCAGCGGCTGACCGGCCAGGAGGTGATCGGATCGACCAGCCTGTACGAGCTCGACCTCGGGGAGGGCCGCGCGGAGGTCGGCGCGACCTGGTTCGACCGCTCGTGTTGGGGCGGCCCCTACAACGCCGAGTCCAAGCTGCTGCTGTTCGGCCACGCCTTCGGCGACCTCGGCCTCTCCCGCATCGCCTTGCGCACCGACAACCTCAACGTACGCTCCCAACGGGCGCTGGCGCGGCTCGGCCTGGTCTATGAGGGAACGCTGCGCAGCCACATGGTGCGCCAGGACGGCACGCGCCGCGACTCGCTGTACTACAGCCTGCTGGCGAGCGAGTGGCCCGCCGTACGCGACGAACTGATCGCCCGGGTGACGGCGAAGACCGCCGGCTGAACCTATCGGCTGGGCATCCGGCCCCCGCCCTGCATATCCAACTCCCTTTCTGCGCAAGCGGATTCACTGCATTCCGATAGCCGCGATAAGGGCGCGGTTCCGACCATGCCGTGGCGGCTTGTCGATCAATGTGAATCTCCTCAACTCCCGGCTTGATCATTTCGATCGTGCGAGTGGTGGAGGGGTGGTGATGACGCGTGCTCGGCGAAGCGTCGCCCCCTGCCCCGCATTACCGCGAGGCGGGAGAGTTCTCGCAACGAAGGGGATGCGCCAGGCGGATTTGATCATTCCCCTCCATGCCTTTGGCCTGAGCTTCACCTTAAGTAGTTGGCTGGAGATCTACGTTTCTCTTTGGATTATCCGAAGAAGAGCTAGGCTGCCCACCGTGTCGGAAGACGATCTCATTGGAGCGCCCGTGCTGCCCGAAGACGGGCTGATACGCCGGGTCAAGGCCCTGGCCTGCACGGCTCCGCTCCAGGCGCTGGAGGCGAACAAGGGCTCGCTGGGCCGGGTGCGCGCCGACGGATACCAAATGGTGGAATTGGCCCTCCACGCCATCGATCAGGTCGCCATGGCGATGGACTTCGAGAGCGGTGCGCAACACGCCAACGTCATCCGCCAGGTCGCACGCTTAGCGGCGGCCCAGGTTCCGGAAAATGACGCGGACGACCACCGGGCCGTGGCCGATTGGGTTCTCCAGAAGCTCATCAACGTCGGAACGATCGATCGGAACTTCGTCTGGAAGTACGGCAGGGCCGACGAAGACGGCACCTACCAGTTGCACGACTGGCCCTTCCGACTTCTCGTGGAACACCCGGTCCGGCACACCAACGAAGTCGTTCTCCGAGTGACCGACGAAGCCATCAACGTACTGGTCGGTGCACTCGACACGGATGTGGAATCCGCGCAAGTCGCGGCCGAGTACAAGCTGGAGAACCTGATCACCCGGGGCCGGCTCGCGGACGCCAAGCTCGCCGCCGAACAGGCCAGGTACCGCACGGTCCAGTACGGCGAGTACCTGCGCCAGTACCTGGAGGCCACCAAGCGGGACGTGCGGACGGTCGACTGGGAGGAAGAGGTTCCCGGGCTGCTGGACGAGGCACTGAAGCACATCGAAGGGCGCTACCGGCACGAGAACGCCATCCTCGCCAACATCACGGACCAGCGGGACCAGACCACCGACGCACGCAAGAAGCTCCAGGCCGCCGAACTCGTGGAGATCGTGCGCGACTGCATCAACCGGCACATGCAGTTGCAGAGCAAGTTGCAGGGGGCCGGCGCGCTCTTCCGGGCCGAACAGGACCGGCAGCAGTTCGCCGGACCGCCCAGCCGCCCGGCGCTCGACGTGTACGGCCAACTGCTCATGCCCCTCCTGGCACTGCCGGTCAGCCAGGCGGCCGGGCCGGCGGCGGGCTTCTTCCGCGCCGGGCTGGCCCCCGTAGCTCCGCCCGTACTGTCCCTCGCCGCGCTCACCGGGAGGCTGCTGCGCCCCCGGTTCGACCGACCGCTGCACGCCGGTGCCGTACCCACCCCTGATCTGGCAGCGCGCCTGGACGACGGCGGCTTCACCGATGAGGAGAAGCGCATGGGCGATCACGTACTCGACCTGGAGGTCGGGGACTGCCGTTCCCTGAACGCCCTCCTGGAGGCCGCCCGGCGGCACGGTGAAGGGGTCGAGCGGTACGTCATGCACCGCGTGGCCGGCGCGTTCAGCCCGGCCGTCAGCGAAACCCTGCTGCGCGGCGAGGGCGACGTGCTCGTCGCGGTGCCCGACGGGACGCGGATCAGCAGTCCCCAGGTGGGCGGCGACGGCTTCGTGCTGTCCCGGGTCGCCGTGGAAGCGGGGACCGACTGGATGGAAGACCAGAACGACGCCGAGGACGAGGAGACGCACCCGTGACGCTGACGTTCACCGCGGACGAGGGCGAGGACGCCGCCCGCCTCATCGCGTACGCCGTCCGGGTCAGGCTCCGCCCGGCCAAGGACGGCGCGTACAAGGCCCTGGTGGACAGGTACCAACGACAGGAGCCGTTCCGTCTGCTGGTGGACCGGGTCGCCGCCGGCCTCGGGCTGCGGGTGCTCGGGGCGGCGAGTGACATCGGCCTTGCCCTGGCCGCCACGCCGCACTCCGTCTTCGAGACCAAGATCGAGGACTACGCGGTCAGGACCAAGTACCGGGGCGAGGGCGAGAAGCTGCTGCACGGGATCGTCCACCTGGCGGTGGCCGCACTCGCCTTCCCCCGGCCCGACGACCTGGCCAACGACACGTACACCGGCCGTGTGAGCGTCGACGCCGTCGACCGCGCCGTCCGGGACACCTGCGACCGGCTGCGGGAGAAGTCACGAGCGGCCGACGACAGCACCGACCGCCCCACGGACACGCCCGAGTTGGAGAAGACCTGGAGCGCGTACGTGCGCCGCCCGGAAGCCTCCCTGACCAAGGACAAGCGCCTCGCCTCCGACTCCACCCGGGCGCTGATCACCAAGGCGCTGCGGTTCCTCGAAGAGCAGGGGTTCCTGGTGCTGGCCGGCCGCGAGGACGACGGCTGGTACCGCACGACGCCCCGCTACCAGTGGCAGGTCAGGGAGCTCGCCGAGACGGCGGCCTTCGAGGAACTGCTGAGCCTCGGCGTGGTGCCGCTGTCCAGCAGTGGCGTACTCCGCGCGAAGCCTCCGTCCGACGCCGCCGACCGCGCCGACGCGGGCCCCGACGCCGAGCGGGAGAACGCGGGTGTTTGAGCTGTCGCGCGTCCTGCTCCGCGGCGTCGGCCCGCAGGGAGCCAGGTACGAAGACGTCCTCCTCGACTTCAGCGGACACGGCCCCGTCGTGGCCAACGGCGATAACGGGCTGTTCGGCCTGGGGGAGGCGCCCCGCCGCCCCTCGCCCGCCTCACTGATCTTCCTGGAGAACGGCGGCGGCAAGTCCGTCCTGATCAAGCTCATCTTCTCGGTCGTACTGCCCGGCCGGCGCAACACCGTGGGCACCACCAACACGAAGGTGCTGGACAAGTTCGTGCTGGCCGGCGACGTGGCGCACATCGCCCTGGAGTGGACCCACGCCCGCACCGGCAGCCGCCTGATCACCGCCAAGGTCTCGCAGTGGCGAGAGGACCGCCCCTCGGCCTCCAGTACCCCGCGCGAGGTGTGGTACCACTTCACGCCCGGGCGCGACCTCAGCCTGGACACGCTGCCCATCCAGACCAACGGGCACTACCGCGGCCTGGACTCGTACACGGACGTGCTCCGCCACGCGCAGGAGACGGAGCCCCGGCTCGGCCTGCGCATGTACCGGATCCAGAACGAGTGGACCGAGCGCCTGGAACAGTTGGGGCTCGACCCCGAACTCTTCCGCTACCAACGCAACATGAACACGGACGAGGGCGAGGCGGCCGACGCCTTCTCCACCGGCTCCGACCTGGCCTTCGTCAACTTCCTGCTGACCGCCGTGCTACCGGTGGAGCCCGCCAGGAAGCTCGCGGACATCATCGACGGGTACGCCGAAAAGCTCGCCGACCGCGGCGCCATGACCCTGGAGCGGGACTTCGTCAGAGCCGTACTCGACGTCCTCGGGCCCCTCGACACGGCGGAGGAGGCCCGCAAGGCAGCCGCCGAGCGGGAATCCGCCACCCGACGGGCGGTCGACCAGTGCATCGGACAGGTCCGGGTACGGGCCGCCCGCGAACGCGAAGTCGCCCTACAGGCTGATGAGTTGGTGCGGCGGCTCAAGGACGACGTCCGTCGATCGGGACTCCGTACCGAACACGCCGCCGGCGTCGCTGGACGCCTCCGCATCCTCGTGGCCGACCTGCGCTGCACCCAGACGGGCGCGCGGCACCGCGCGGCACAGACCGGCTGGCAGCGGGCGAAGGACACGCTGCGCGCCTGGCAGGCCGTGCAGCCGACGGCCAGGTACCTGGACGCGGTGGAAACGGTCAAACGACTGCGGCACCAGGTCGCCACGACCGAGGCCGCGGCCCGCCCGGCGCTCCAGGCCCGGGACGCGGCTGCGCAGCGGCTGGTGGGCGCCCTGCACGCCATGGCACGGAAGCTGCGGGCCGAAGTGGAACGGCACGACACCCTCGCCCGCGGCCACGAGGCCGCCGCCGTGAAGGCACAGCAGGCCCACGACCAGGCCGTCAGCGCGGCGGCCGGCCACGAGGCCAAGGCCACGGCCCTGCAAGCACGGATGAGTGAGGTCGCCGACGAAGTCCGCCAGGCCGAACAGGACGGTACGGTCCCCGACGGCCTCACCGTAAGCGAGTCCATCGACCGGGCCGAGACCACGGTCACCACCCTCAAGGAGGGCATCGCCGGCAGGGAAGCGTCGGTGGCGCGCCTCGAAGCCGAACACGGTCACGCGGTAGCCCGCCGGGAAGCGGCCCTGAAGCAGTTGCACGGGGCGGAACGCCGCCTCGACCTGGCGCGGGAGGCGCACCAGGCCGCGCACACCCGGATGACCCGACTCGCCCGCGACCTCGCCGAGGCCGGTCTGTACTCCGGCCAGGAGGCCGATTTCGACGGCGAGGCCACGGGGCTGGTGAGCAGGCTGAGCCGGGCACGCGACCAGATGGAACTGGCGCGGATCGAGGTGCGCGTGGCGGCAGCGGGCGACGCCAGGGCACTGGCCTCGCTGGAACTCACCGAACTCCTGCCGGCCTCACCCGAAGCGGTGCGCGCCTGTGAGCTCCTCAACGCGGCGGGGATCAGCGCCTGCACCGGATGGCAGTACCTGGCGTCCATTCCCGGAGCGGAACGCCGCAAGGAAATCGTCGACCACGTACCGCAGTTGACCACCGGTGTACTGATCAACCGACACGACCAACTCGCCGACGCACGGGAAGTGCTGGAGAACGCGGAGGCATGGCCGACGGGATTCGTCGGAATCGGCTCGACCCAGGCGATCTACGAAGACGCCGACCGGCGCCTGCCGGCGGGCGTGTCGTTCGTGGTGCCCGCACACCCCGCCCTTTACGACAAGGCCGCTGCCCAGACCGAACACACCGCCCTGAGCGAGCGCCAGGCGCAATACCGCGACCGCCTGGCGGAACTCGACGAAACCCTGCGGGCGCACCAGACCTTCCTGGTGCGCATCGACCAGTGGCGTACGGAATGCCCCGCCGGCCACCTCGCGCTACTGGGCGAGGAGCGGGACAACCGCGAAGAAGAAGTGTCCGTCACCCGCCTCGTGGTCGAACAACACGAGGAAGCACTCAAAGCGGCGGCCCTGGAACTCAAACAGGAACGCGAAAGAATCCCACCGCTGCGAGAGCAGTTGCTGTCGACCGAGATCGGGCTGAACGCACTGCGGGCCCTGCGCCGGCGCGAGGAACAGGCCGTTCAATGGGCCACCGAGTCAGCCGCGCACATCGAGGCCACGCAGGCATGCCGCACGGCAGCGGAAGAAGCGGCAACCGAGGCCCGGACCTCCCGGGACGGCGCCGCCCAAGCCACCCGCCAGGCAGATCAGACACGCGCAGCCGTGCAACGCGTGACGGAGGAATTGACGCCGCTACCCGCGTACGACCCGGAGGCAGGCGACGAGCCGTCCGACATTCCGCTTGAGGTCCTGCGCCTTGCCCACCGCAAGGCGTCCGAGGAATACGACCGGGTCTCGGTCGGCGCGGATCTCAAGGCCGACCTCCGCCATGCCGAACTCCAGGAACGCGATACCGGAGAAGTCCTACGCGACCACACCGAAGAGGCGCGGGAGACCGCCCGCGCCTTGCTGAAGGGCCCCGAAGGGACGGACACCGCCTCCCGGGCCGCCGCCCTGGTGCGGTCGGAGGACGAGGTGGAGAAGGCGCGCCGCAGCATGGACGCCCTCCGTGACGAACTCCAGCGACACCGCGCCGCACTCGACCAATTGCCTCCCGTTCCCGACGACATCGACCTGGCGCCTTACGGAGAGCCGCAGAACATCGCCGACGGCGAGGAACTGATCACGCACGCCGAACGAGGACTTGCCCAAGCCACCCAGAAGCAGGGTGAATTGCAGCATCACCTTGAGGCCGCCACCGTGACCCAGGCCAGCGCACGCCAGTCGAGCCGAGACTTCAAAACCCTCGTTGACCTCTTCGGCGAACCGGGCACCACGGACACCGCATTGCAGCCGTTCGAGGGCACCGCTGCCGACGCCCGCGCCCACTACGACGGCCTGCGGGCCGAGCACGAGTCGGCGCGAGCGGCGAGCAATTCCGCCGAGCACGCCGTACGCGAAGGGGCCGACCGTCTCGCCGGCATCGCCACCGACGCCCAATTCGCCAAGCTGCGCTCACCCAGTCAACAGATCATGGCGCGGACGGAACGGTCCCACCTCCCACGCTACGCGGGTCAATGGGCCGCCGACCTCCGCCCCCGGCTCAAGACGCTGGAGATCGACCTGGAATCGATCGGCCGGCACCGCAAGCAGATCGTGCAACAACTCGGTCAGCAGGTCACCGACGCCCTGCGGACCCTCAGGCGTGCCGAGCGGCTTTCCCGACTGCCCGAGGGGTTGGGAAGTTGGTCGGGAGCCGAGTTCCTCCGGATTCGCTTCGCCGAGATCGACGAGGCGGCGCTCTTCGACCGGATGAGCCAACTCATTGACGAAATAGCCGAGGAAACCACCCGCAAGGACAGCCGGTGGGACGCCAGGCAACTCATCCTCAAGGGGGTCGCGGCAGCAGCCGGCCCCAAGGGCTTCCGCGTCACCGTACTCAAACCGGATCAGGTACTCGACATCAGCAGAGTACGGGTCTCGGAGATCAAGGAAGTGTTCTCCGGAGGCCAGGTCCTGACGGCGGCCATCGTCCTGTACTGCACGATGGCAGCACTCCGCGCCAACGACCGCGGGCGAATGGCGCACCAACACGCCGGGGTGCTCTTCCTCGACAACCCCATCGGCCGGGCCTCGGCCCTCTACCTCCTGCGGCTCCAGCAATCGGTCGCGAAGGCGCTCGGCGTCCAGCTCATCTATACGACCGGCCTCGGTGACCTGAATGCACTGGACGCCTTCCCGCTCGTCATCAGGCTCCGAAATGACGCCGATCTGCGTGCGCGACGCAAATACCTACGCGTCGTGGGGGAATTCGCGAAGACGCTGGACGGCTCGCTGACCCGGACTGACCGGAATCGCCACCACCAGGGCCAGGTCACCGCAGCCCGGTACTTCCACGACAAGCAGGCAGGAGAGACCGAGAGGTGAGCCCGGCCGCCGACACTCCCAAGGAAGAGTTGTACGAAGGGCTCCTGCGCCGTGCCCGCGCGCAGCGCTGGCGTGCCGGTAGCCGCAAGAAGATCACGCAGGCGGAGCTCTTCGAGGAACTCCACAAGGTGCGGATTCCGTCACCGGAAAGCGAACTGGACGAGGTCGTACTCACCCGTTGTCTGGACGCCCTCGCCGCAGAGGGCCGCCTCGCGCTCATCTGGGCCCGCTCGCCGCGCAAGGACCGTGTCCCCAGCGGTATTTACCTGCCCGCCTCGGCAGCTCCCACCCCCTCTGAAGTGCACGACATCGGCATCGTCCACCACGACCTTTTCCGCCTACTCGAAGGGCAGCTTCGGGTGACGGAACAGCAACGGATGGCATACCGGGCCATCAGCGACTGGCTGCACACGGTGCGGGAAGTGCAGCGGGACGTGATGGACGTGCCGCGGCGGGAAAGGTCCTTGCAGATCTTCGGCAAGCGTGAGTACGGGAACTACTTCCCGGAAGCGGAGAAGGCGCTCGACGGCAAGAGCTTCGGCGGCCCGCTTCTCCAGCGACCGGAAGAATTCAACCGGCTCATCCGCGCGTTCCCGACCGACCCTCCCGGCATGAACGCGCATTTCTCGGACCTCCACCTTGAGGAGCGCTCCACTTCCTGGCAGGAAGGTGACGTGCTGCTGGTCGTCGAGAACTCCGCCACATACTGGTCACTGGTGGAGCAGTTGCGCACGATGGAACACCGCATCGGCTGTGTCGCCTGGGGAGTCGGGGCGGCCTTCTCGGCCGCGGTGCGCACCCTGGTGCACGCGCACGTCAACACCGGGCACGAACGGCGCCGCGACATTCGAGAAGTGCGCTATTTCGGCGACCTCGACAAGAGCGGCCTCACCATTCCCACCCTCGCGGCCGAGCGAGTGGCCGACCACAAGCTCACGGTGCGCCCGACGGTCGAGCTCTACAAGGCATTGCTACGGCTGGGCACGCCCATGCCGGCCAAGAAGAGCGAACGAGCCGGCAAGGTCAGCGCCGCCGCCCTGGTCGACTGGCTCGCCGACCCATACTTCGCGGAAGTGACCGACCTACTGGACCGCGGCGAACGCCTGGCCCAGGAATGGGTCGGCCGGCAATACCTGGCCCGCAATACGGAATGGCAGAAGGATGTGCAGTGACGCGACGCGTGGGCTGGGGGCCGAGCGTGCAAGAAACGAGTGACGCACGCATCGGCGACGCTCAGCCGCCCTGGAATCCTTCTTTTCAGGAGCGGCTGACCGGGTCGCCCTGACCCCAACAACGCCGAAGCCCACCACCCGATCACCGCCACACCCGCCACCCCGCCCCACCGCGCGGCACCTCAACCGCGCCAACCCACCCCCGCCACCACACCCCCCACCTCTCAGCCACCCCCACCCCCCACCGCACCACACACCCCGCACGCCACCTCCGCCAACTTCTCCGCCAGGCCCCGTGGGTCGCGGCGGAGGAGGAAGAGCCAGGACATGACCGTGCCGCCCATTACGGCGTGCACCAGGTCGACGTCCGGGAGGGCGGTCAACTCGCCGCGGACCAGGGCGCGTTCGAGTAGTTCGGTGATGACCGCTCGCTGGGAGTCGATGAAGGCCGGGGTGAACCGGTCGACGAGGGTTGGGTCGTTGGCCGTCTCGGCCAGCAGGTTGAGGACCACGCCAGATCCCGCCGGGTTCGCCAACTGGCCGATGATGACCTCCGCCAGTGCGGTCAGGTCGCCGCGGAGCGAGCCGGTGTCGGGCGGGGCCTGGATGGACGCGTCGTGGACGAGCGCCGCGAACAGCATCTCCTGCTTCGAGGCGTGCCGTCGGTAGATCGCGGCCTTTCCGACGCCCGCGCGGGTGGCCACCGCGTCCACCGTGACGCGTGCGTAACCCACTTCCCCCAGGAGTTCGCGTGCGGCTGCCGCGATGGCCAGATCCACGCGGTTCTCACGGGGGCGGCCGGTTGGTTGCGCTGCTCTCTCCACTGTGCCAGCATACGACACCACGAGTTCCGAAACTCACCGTTCCGTAACTCGTTCGCCCTGGTGAACGTCGTACGAGGAGCGTCATGCACCGTCTGAAAAGGGGCTGTTGCCGTGCCAGGCACGGCGGGGCCCCGCGTCTTCCCGGTCGCCTCCCCCGCGTCGGCGGGACGCAACGGTGTGTGGCTGAATGTGCAACTCACCTGTACCCCCGGTTACGGGTGGGTCGTCCTCGCGTCGTTCGCCGACTGCCGCCCCGCCTCCTGCCTGGTGCGGGACGGGGCGGCAGCGGGCGGTGGCTGCACGCGGCACGGCGAGGTATCGCCCGTCGCGTGCAGTAGGTCGGGGCCGGTCGGCGAAGGCGTCATCGCCAGGGGCGCCGTTCGCCGGCCGGCACCAACAGGGGACCGTCGCAGCCTGTGCGGTGCCACGGACTCTCCTGATGAGTGGTGGGCGTCGATTTCACGGTTCCAGGACCGGATACCGACCCCCATTCGTACGTCCTCAAGCGCCACTCCGGCGCTTGCTATTCGAATTCCTCGTTAGGGAGAACTTCGTCATGGGACGATTCACCAAGGCCCTCGCCGTGCTCGGCGCGGCCTCCGCGGCCTTCATCAGCTTCGGATCCGCACCCGCCTCCGCGGCGGCCAAGGACGGCGCCTGGATGGACGTGCGGCCCGAATTCACCAAGAACTGCGGCCACACCACGGCCATTCTGTACGCGAACTTCTGGGGGCAGTCCTGCATCGTGGACAACGGGAAGGGATACGCCCAGGCCGTACTCATCCTGTCCAACCAGACCGATACCGCAGTGACGTCCGACAACTACGCGTGGTCCGACGCGATTTACGGCTCGTACTCGGCCTGCCCCACCAGAACCATAACGGCCGGCAAGCAGATCGCCTGTGTGAGCCCGACGGAATTCGTGGGTCGCGGCCGGGCGCTCAAGCTGTACCACGCCACCTATGCGGGTGCTCGCGTCGACTACACCTCCGACTACTACTACGCCATGAAGTAATCGACCGAGATGCCCGGGTGAAACAGCCGACGGGGTTGCGTGCGCGGCGGTTCGCCCTCGCGTACGTCAGCGTCCCGGCGTGATCGGCCCGCCGGCCGGAATCCACCTACCCGGCCGGCGGGGCGATAGCCCCTGACCAGCGCGGGGCGCCCCACAGTGACGTGGGCCCCCGTGCCTGGCCGGTTACAGACCGTGCGCCCCGCAGCCGATCGCTCGAAGGCGCGCCCCGATCCGGCGCCCGGCACGACGCCGGAACGCCGAACGTGCCGGGCGACGTACCATCAGCGGGCCCCCACCCGTGAGGAGTCCCCGCAAGGTGACCGCCGTCCTTCCATCGCCCCGCCCGACCGCCGGGTTGTTGCCGGTGCAGCGACTCACCCGAGTCGAAGACGGTGAACGACTCGACAGCCTGCTGTGGCGGGCGGGCGCGGGATGGCGGATGATCAGCAGCTCCGTCCTCGGTGGCGGCATCGGGGAACGCTCCTGGGTCCTCAACGCCCAGGTCTCCCACGGCTACCGCCGCACCGACCCGGATCGGCACCTCGGCGAGCTGGCCCGGGCCGCCGGAGCCGAGGGGGCCGGGGTCGGGTTGATGACGGCGGCCGACGTCGGGGCGTACGGGCACGCGCGGGACGGAGGGGTCGAAGCGGTCGCGACCGCGGGGCTCGGCGTGCGCGGCTGGGCCGCCTCGCCCATCGAGGGCGGCAGCACGCCGGCCCGGCCCGGCACGATCAACATCGTGGTGGCGCTGCCGGTGGCACTCACTGACGCGGCGCTGGTCAACGCGGTGTCGACCGCCACCGAAGCCAAGGTGCAGGCGTTGCTCGACGTCGGCCACGACTGCTCGGGCACGCCGACCGATGCGGTGTGCGTGGCAGCCAGGTCGGTCCCGCTCCCGGGCGAGGAAGTGCACGCCTTCGCCGGCCCGCGCTCCCGATGGGGTGCCCGGCTGGCGCGCGCCGTCCACCGCGCCGTCGCCGCCGCGGCTGGCCACGAACGCGTCCCCGCAGCGGGCCGCTGACCTCGACGGGAGACCGTCGCGACGCTCCCGCCAGCCGTTCCGCACGCAGCCGGAAACGCGGTGGAGCCGCTGTGGTCCGCTGGCTACTGTCGCAGGATGAGTACGCGTACTTTCCGGATCATGGTCCGCGGTGTCTTCCACGAACTCAGCGCCGAGCAGCGCGCCGAACTCCTCGCACACGCAGCAGAACACGACGTCCTGCGCGCGGCCTTCACGCCCGAGGGGCACCTCAGTTACGACCTGGCAGCGCGGTCCGCCTTCACCTTCCGGTTCCTGGACTCCGGGGAGGAGGAAGAGGACATCCTGCTCGCCACCGAACGCGCCGAAGAGGCCGCCAGGGCATGGCTGACCGAGCGCGGCTACGGCTACAAGAACCTCAGGTCCCAGGCCGAGGACCGGTCCCAGGCCCCACTCGGCAAGCGGCAGCGCCGGGCCGCGGCCCAGCACCAGCGCTGACCCCACTACCCACCGCCACAACAGCTTCCGCGACCCACACCCACCCCCACGCCAACATTCGTAACCCACCCCCAAACCGCCACCAGCTTCCGCAACCCACACCCAAACCCACCCCCCACGCACTGGCTTCCGCAACCCACGCCAGAAGCACACCCACAAGCACACCCACCACCCACACCAGCAACCCACACCCACTCGACCAGAGCCACCCATCGCGTCAGGGTGACGGTGCGCCGGCTGACCCACCCGGTTCGTCGGCGTACGGCCACCCCACGTCCCGCCCACCCCTCCCGTACCCCGCCCGCCCCCGCATCCCCGCTCGCAGCTCTCTCGGCCTTGCGAACACCTCGCGCCGTACGGGGATGAGAAGGGCAAACCCCAGCAAAGGCGTTAGTCGTTCAAGCAGACGAATTGAGCGTCGCGTCACGTCCGGGGCCGGAGTGTTCCCCGGTCCACTGCGCGGCCTGGATATTTGCCGAGTGAAGGTATTTCGTGCCTGCTGTGCGCAGGCGGTGCCCGCTCTCAAGCGGTACCCCGGCCTCTTCCGTCGATGAGCTGTTTGCTCTCGCGCTTTGCGATTTTCCCATCTGCACGCGCATCAGGGGGTGCATGTGATGGTCGCGCCTAGATGCTTTCTTCGTCAACTTCCCGGATTGCCCAACACCCGTCTTCACCTGGTGCTTTATCGAAATCGCTCAAGAAGTGAACACAATGCGGCGATCAACTTCGATCGTACGTCTACGCAAAACGAAACCAAGCGATTGTCAATGCGCGTCATCCGCTTGAAATGCGTCAGCCATCTTCCACCTTGCAGGGTGGAGTCGCTTGCATGGCGGGAAGCCCCTGATCGCAGAGGAATAGCGATGAGGGGCAATGTGGTGGAATGGCAGCGCGCAGCCGGCTGATCGCGGGCTGAGATGGCAGTGGCCCCGGGCTGCATCCCGAGGCCACCGCAGGTCATCGACAATCGAAGAAAGGACTGAGCGTGACCCATAGAGAAAGCCGGGAGCAGGCATGTGCTTCCCGAGCAGTTCCCCTCGGGATTATCCCTGCCGAAAAGGCCGGCGAAACGCACGCCACCGCCCACGATGCGCCGTGGATGGAGGCGAGCCTGCTGATCGCCCTCGGCGTACTGCTGGCCGCCGCCGTCCTGCTGCCCGGCACCCGCCCGGCCGGGTACGAGATCTCGGGGTTGGCGCTGCTCGTACTCCTCGCCCTGACGAGCCTGGCCGACCTGGCGCCGCGCGGCCAAGGCGCTGCCGTGCGCGGCTCCGGGACCACGGCCCGCCGGGCGGTGCGGCCCTTCGCAGCCGGGCCCGCGAAGTCCCAGGGCGAGCCCCGGCCGACCCCGCGGCCCGTCCACCGCTTGGAGAACACCCGGCGGTGACCGCTGGTGCCCACCACGCGATGGGCGACCACACCGGGCCGGCGAAGGGAAGCCCCCATGGCAACGCCATCGGCAGAAGCGCGGTGTGCCTTCTGCGGAGACAACATTCAGCCGACGAAGAAGGGCGGCGGACGCCCCAAGGACTACTGCGGACCGAAATGCCGCTCGCGGGCGCATCAACAGCGGGAGCGCGAACCGGAGACGGCCAGGCCGCCGCGCGACTCCTGGCAGGTGATCGTCAACGATCTGACGACCCGTGCACGACGACTCGACCTGGTGGGCAGCGGCCGGCTCGCGGTCGTTGCGGAACTGACCGAGGCGATGCGCTACGACGTGGCCTGTCTGACGGCAGTCGCGGTCGACGAGGCTCGACACGAGGGTTGGACCTGGGCACAGATCGCCACCCAGGTCGGTGTGCCCGAAGCGTCGGCCCGAGCGCACTGGGGCGGAAGCCGCGTAGCGGCCCGGGTCGCCGGACGCGTCCCCGCGCAGGCGCCGCCACCCGACGCGCTCCACGACCCACCGCCGATCGGCCGTGGAGCGGGGCACCACCCACTGGCGTTGCCCCGGGCGTCGGGCGACGTGCGGGCGCTGGGTTGTGCCCTGTACACGCTCCACCAACGGAGCGGCACCAGTCTCGACCGCATCGCGGCCGTCACCGACCTCCCACCGACCGCACTGTCCCGCCTGCTGGACGGCACGCTCGTCCTGTCGTGGTCGGAGGTCTACATGGTCGCGCACGCTCTGGGCGGCGAACCCGCCGACGTGCGCCTGCTGTGGGAGTGCGCGTGGGGCCAGCCGTCGGTGGCCGACCCGCGGGACGGTACGGGCCGGTTGGCCGCGGCGCTGCGCGGTGCCCGGTTGGCCGCCGGTTCGCCCGGGGTCGCCGCCAGTTGCCCACCCGGCGTCGACCCGGCCGATCTGCGCATGGCCCTCCAGGGCCGGATCACGCTGGACTGGCCCGTACTGCGCGACGTCGTCGTGGGGTGGGGAGCGGACCCACGACGGTTCAAGCCGCTGTGGAAGGCCGCCCGCGTCGAGCGGCACACCCTCAGGGAAGGGGTGCGCAGGCCGTGACCGGAAGCGAGCGTGAGCCGGCTGCGCCGCCCGCGTTCTGCCTGGAGTTCCTGGCCTTCTGCGACACCCACCGGGCCGGGTACCTGCGCTACGCGCAAGCCAGGATCGAGGACCGGCACGCCGCCCGGGACTGTGTCGATGCCGTTCTCGACGGGGCGGGCGCGTGCTGGCCCGCGCTCCTCGGCAGTGCGCGCCCGGCCGCCAGGGTGTGGGCCGACCTGCGCCACGCGACGGACCACCGTACGGCTGCCGCACACGCCGCCTCGGGCCGGTTCCACGCGGTCTTACGGAGCGACCAGGCCGACATGATGGTCCTGCACCACGGGCTCGCCATGCCCGTCGGCCAGGCCGCCGGGCTGATGGGGCTACCTGACCACGAGGCCCGTGCCCTGCTCCGCGGCGCGGAGCGGGAGCTGAAGCGACTGCCCGACCACTGAGCCGATCCGACCCGGTGCGGCACACCCTCCGGACGGGTGTGCCGCACCGGACCCGGCCACCACGGCCCACTGCCACGTATCGGATAACTCCCCGCCCCAGTGGCCCCTTTGGGTGACTAGCCGGCCGCTTCGCAGACTCTTAAAATGGCCCCCTGCATCATCCAGAACATCCTGGTGATACCGGTGCTCACAGGAGTGTGCATGGCCTACGGGGAGAATCCCGAAACTCGCTTCATCGACACCAGCAAGGCCAGTGCCGCGCGCATGTACGACTGGCTCTTGGGTGGGACGGAGAACTACGAAGTCGATCGCGAGGCCTGTGACGTACTGCTGCGCATCGCGCCCAGCAGCCAACAACTCGCCCGAACCAACCGGGACTTCCTCCGCCGCGTGGTGCGCATCCTGGCCACCGAGAAGAACATCACCCAGTTCCTCGACCACGGTTCCGGCCTGCCCACCCAGGACAACGTCCACGAGGTCGCCCAGCGCGCCCGGCCGGGCGCCAAGGTCGTCTACGTGGACAACGACCCCATGGTCCTCGCCCACGGCCGCACGTCCCTGGACGACAACGAGGACACCATGGTCCTCGACTACGACATGCGGCGCACCCGCGACATCAGGCAGGCCACCGAGGGGTTCCTCGACTGGAAGAAGCCGATGGCCGTGCTCTTCGTCTCGGTGCTGCACTGTCTGCCCGACACCGACGACGAACGCGACCCCGCCGCGCTGATCAAGACCGTCGCCGAGCAGTTGGCGCCGGGCAGTTACATGGTCGTCTGCCAACTCGTCAGCGACGACCCCGTCGTGCGGCAGGACGTCACCAACCTGATGGCGGAGGCCACCAACCACAACTGGGGCCGGGTCCGCGAAACGCACGAGGTGCGGAGGTACTTCGAACCGCTGGAGATCCTGTCACCGGGGTTGGTCGACGTCATCGACTGGCGCCCCGACGCCCCGCCGCCCCCCGCCCATCTGCGGCCCACGGACTGGGTCGAGTGGGGCGGCGTCGGGCGCGTCCCGGGGTGATGCGCTAACCGGTGGGTGACACGGAGCAGTCGGGTGAGCGGAACGGCTCAGCCCGACTGCTTTTCTATGGTCTTGTGCTCCCAGTGGTCGAGCGCCCGCATCAGCGCGAACGTGCTGTCCTTGCGGTCGTACGCGTTCGCCCGCACATTCAGCAACAGGCGCCGGTACTTGTCGAGTTGCCGCTTCTGGGTGACGTAGTTGGCCCCGTCGAGGTGCTCCACGTACGCCAACTCCTGACACTCCCCATCGGCGAACGACAGGTGGAAGATCGGGTAGGGCGGGGTCATGGCACCCTCGCGCACGATGCGTACGTTGAAGCGGTTGGTCTTGGTGATCTTCAACAGCATCTGGATCTGCTCGAACATCGAGTTGGCCGAACCGTAGCCGCGGAACAGGACCTCCTCGCCGATCAGCGCATCCAGGGCGCGACCACTCTTGTCGATCGCGACCTGCCGCTGCATGCGGAGCGCGACGACCCGCTCGATGTCGGCGTCCGGCATGCCGACCTCCATCATCCGTACGATTGCCCGCGCGTACGACTCGGTCTGCAACAGGCCCGGCACCACATGGGGGTCGAAGACGGAGATCTTGGTGGCCGCCGCCTCCAAGCGGATGAGGCGCTTGAGGAAGTGGGGCGTGACGTCGGCGAACCTGGCGTACAGGTCGGCATTGCCGGCCTGGGTGAGGAGTTGGTCGATCTGGCTGCGCTGCTCGCGCGAGAGGCCGTAGAAGACCGCGAGGTCGTGCACGTCGCGCGGCTTGGCCGGGCTCTCGCCCCGCTCCAGCCGGCTCACCTTGGAGGTGGAGGCCCGGATCGCGCGGGCGGCGTCGGCGAGGGTGTATCCGAGGCGCTCTCGGTGGTGGCGCAACTCGTCGCCCAATAACCTTCCGGCAGGGCGTTGTTCCTCCGAGGTCTGCATGCGGAGGACGGGTGCGTCAGAACCACGCTGGGCCTTGCGGGCGGCGGACATACCGACTCCGAGGTTTCGGGAGAGCAACCAAATTGACCCCAGAGTGCCGGGTGTACGCCCGCCGCCGCAAATCATGGCCAGAGTGTGACTCTGCGTTTTGGTGCTAGGCGGTGAGGTGGTCGAACTCCGCTTCCCGTGCGCCCGCGAGGAATGCCCGCAGCTCCGCCTTGGTGAAGACGAGGGCCGGGCCTTCGGGATGACGCGAGTTCCGCACGGCGACCTCCCCGCTCGGCAGCCCGGCCACCTCGACGCACTCGCCGGCGCCGACGCTCGCCCGGGCCTTCAGCCAGGTGACACCCGTGATCTCGGTCGCCGGGGCGCCGTTCTTGATCGTCATAGCTCCCTCGCTCATCTCTGATCTCGCTCGCCGTTCTCGCTTGCCGAAATCGATGTACGCGATTCCCGTATGGGAATCCGCTGCATCGCCCATGCAAGGATAGGTGGCGAAGCCGGCGCGAACATGCCCCGAAAGAGTGCGTTTCCCGAGGTCGATGGGCGGTATTGCCTGAATGCCCGCCGGTATTCAGGCTCATGGGAGACGTGCACGCCACAGATGAGTACGAGGCGGGGCGGGGTTCACTTCCCCGTTTCCCGTCCGACCGCGTGACGTCGTGCAACTCCGAGGCAGAACCCTAGTGTTGGGCATCCGACGCCCGGCCGCCGGCCCCTGCGCGGCGGCCCGGGACGGTCGTGCAAGCGGAGGCCAGTGCACCAGGCGCGCGACCCGCAGGCGGCGAACTGCCCCGGTGCTCCGTATGGGGCTGCTGCGTTGGTGCTCCATCGCGGGGCCTCGCTGGGCCGCTCTGTCAAGCTGTGCGCGTGATCATCAGACTCGGGTGCGAAGCGGACCTTCCGGCATTCCTCGGCCTCGCGGGGCAGGTTGAGCAGTGGTTCGGGCCGATGGTCGGCGATGCGGGATTCCACGCGGCGGTGGCGGAGCACATAGGGGAGGCCAAGGCGCTCGTCGCCGAGGCGAACAAGACCGTGCTCGGCGCCTTGCTGTTCGGTGGCGAGCCGCCCACGTACCACCTGCACTGGATGGTCGTCTCGGCGCGCTCGCGCGGGACGGGAGTGGGCCGTGCCCTGGTCGCGGAGGCCATCCACCGCTACGTCCGGCCCCCCGCCACGCTGGAGGTCATCACGTTCGGCCCCGACCACCCCGGCGCCATCACCAGCGGCGCCCGCGCCTTCTACGAACACCTCGGCTTCACTCCGGGCGAGGCGACCGAACCGGGGCCGGAGGGCGGGTCGCGGCAGGTGTATCGGTTGGAGGTGGGATGAGGGGGCGGTGAGGTGGTAGCTGAGTTGGCGTGGCACGCCGACAGAAAAGGTGTCACTTCCCTGACGAATGAGTCCAGCAGGCACGGCCTGTGAGCTTTGCTCCTAACGTGGCGTATCTGTTCCAGAACGTCGAAGGGTAGCTGGGTGGAACTGCGTAATGTGGTCAGCGTCGAACTGACGCTGACAGGGTCGGGTGGCAAGGACATCGAAACGGCACCGCGCGGGGTGCGGGTGGGGTCAGTGCAACTGCACGACTGGCAAGTCGATCCGGTCGGCTTGGCACAACCCGTCGATGAACGGGTGGATTGCTATCTTGTCAAGGTTAACTTCGATCTGGATCTCGCTCAGCGCATGCTTCCCATGAACTGGTTCGAGATCGGACTCGCCTTCCCCAGTCAAGACGGCGAGGCAGCGAACGGCCAGGTGACGGTCGTCGATGCCCTTCCGCATTCGGAGCGTGGGCCCCGTGGTGCTGCCTCCTACCTGCTCACTCCGAACCTCCAGTTCATGGCTTCCCCCGCGAGCCCCGCCTCCCAGGCGTACGTGTCTGCCTCGAACGATGGCGTCGATACCTACGGCGTCGGCAGTGACCATGTGCGTTGGCGTCATGTGGCGCCTTGCGGCGCACGGGGTGTGCGCTCGGGGTCGTACGCGGCGTGGATAGCACTGGCGGTTCCCAAGGGGCGCGCGGCCCAGGACGTAGTGGTGTCCGTTCGCTTCGACCTGGAGCCCGACACCGTGCTGGACTATGAACTCGGCAGCACGGTCGCCACGTTCACCCTGCCGCTTCCGCCCATGAAGGGTTCTCGAACACTTACCGTGCCCGTGCCGCCACTGTCCGAGGGTCCGGCCAAGGTAAATGACTCCACTGCGCACGTCCCTGGGCCCGTAGTCTTCGTCTCGTACGCGCATGACAACCTTGGGCACAAGGATTTGGTGCGGCGCTTCGCCACCGTCCTCATGGGCTGCGGCGTCGAGGTCATCCTTGACCAGTGGGTACCCGGCAATCGCCAGGACTGGCATCATTGGGCCCTGAAGAAGATCCCGAACGTGGACTTTGTGATCGTGATCGCTTCGGCCATGTGCAAGGCCGTCGGGAACGGAACGATGGAGCCCGGCAGGCACCGAGGGATGCGGAGCGAAACCGCCATCATCCGGGAGCTGCTGGTGAAGGACCCGGACACGTGGCTGCGCAAAGTGCTTCCCGTCGTGCTCCCGGGGGAGACGGTGGAGAACTTGCCGATGTATCTCCAGCCCTGCAACGCGGACCGCTATGTCGTCAAGGAGCTGTCCGAGATCGGTATCGACGACCTGCTTCGGGCGATGGCTGACGTCCCTCAGCACGAGATGCCGCCCCTGGGACCGCTCGCGACGCGATTGGCCCAGGGGCGGAGGCCCGACGAGAGTTGACCGCGTGGCCGACGGACGACCTAGTCGTGGTCTCCGTCGGCCGCACCCGACACTCGGTAGTCAGGGTGGTCCCGGTCCGCGGCCATCGCGAGGTGGAGGGGGACCGGGACGGTGGTCCGGCCGTCCCACGAGACGGCTTGCTCACACAGCCGGGCGGTGAGTGCGGCGAGCTGTGCCGATGGCCAAGAACCCGTCCGGACGATGAGGATCTCCTTACCGGTGTACGCGTGCCAGGGAACCGTCAGCTCCGAGCCGAGGTCGGCCGGGAGCGTCCACCGGGTGTACCGGGCACCGCGGTCGCCCCGCTTTGCCTTGAGGGAAACGGACCGGCCGGGAAGGTACCAGGAGTCCAGACTGCTCTCCACGAGTCGGTAGATCTTGCGCTCCGGCGCCGCAGGTTGGAGCGGGTCGGCGGGCTTGTTGGCCTTCTCCACCCGAGTGACCGGCCGACCGATCTCAGGGGGCTTCGTGTTGAGCCGTACGACCGCCACGTCGGCCCCGGCACGATGTAAAGCGTCCCCGGGAACCGGTCCCGCGCCGAAGGAGTTGTCCGCGAGACCTGACCAGATGCTTCGAGTCGCCCCGGACTCGACGAAGATCACCAGCGGTACGTCGCTGGCGACCGACGCGGCGAGTGCTTGGAGCCGCTGTTCGACCTCCGCGCGCGTGACCTCGGCCTTGGAGCCCGAGCGACCGAATCGATGCGTACCGATGGGGCCCGCGTGGAAGTCGGTCAGAGCGTCGGCGGCACGGAGCCAGGCCCCTTCCCGGTCGCTGTACATCAGGGCCCGCCACAGCCCCAGGTCCGTGGGGTGGGTATGCAGCGCGTACATGGTCACGGTCATCAGGAGGCCGTCACCGGACTTCTGCTGGCGCCGCATGTGGATGCCGACGAGTAGCGCTGGACGGTCGAGCCGGTGGAGCATGCCGTCCTGCCCCAGCGCGTTGGGGAGGCGATCATCGAGGACTCCGGCCGCCCGGAAGAGATCGCGCAGGGCAGCGCGCCCGGCATGCTCCTGCTCGTTTGCGCTCCGCGGCTCCGCGTCAGGTGGCAGGTCCACCGGGTCGGTGGCGAGGAACTGGCTGGGGATGCGCAGGTGTCCCAGCAGCCGCCGGACATGGGGCTTGGCATCGAACTCTGGCCGGTCGACTGCGGGATGGTGCTCCGTCTCCAGCCATGCGGCCACGAGCCGATCCTCATCGGGAGGCAGGTCCAGGACGGCGCCGAGGACTCCGGCACGGTTGACGGTGGTGTGGGTGAGCAGATCGGGGCAGTGCCGAGTGACCACCTCAAGTCGGTCATTGACGGGCACGGCGGCCCCACCCGGTGCAGGGCGGATCGGGCGACCGGTCAGGGCCGCCAACTGCCCGAGCATCCGGTCACGGGCCTGCGCGGTGGAGTACAGGCAGGCAAGCGTCATCCGTCGGTAGCCCGTCGGGCCGACGCCGGCGGCCGGTACTCCGCCGTCCTGGTACTTCGTCACCCGTTGCGGCAGCCGGATGGCCTTGTCGACGTGATACGTCAAGGGGACGAGGGCGGGGAACGTACGGCAGATGTGCTCGTGCAGACGTAGCATAAACCGCGGGCCGAGACCGCTACCGAGGCTTGTGAACCTGTTCCGGGAGAGCTGAGGCCTGATCTGCCCCGGCACGCTCGGCAGGTCGGCAGGGATGTGGAGGGGCTCAAGCTGGCAGGCCCCGAGGATCTGTGCGATCGCCGGGTCAATTTGTGTGTACCACTCCTCCGCTTTCGGGTCCCATGTGCGGTACGTCCGGAGGCGTAGGATCGGCGCCTGCGGATCGCCGCGTTCTACCCATGCATGCTTTGCATGGTGACCCTGCGGAGAGATTCGGGACAGATGGGCGTCGAAGCTCAGTACCGGATCGTCCACTCCGGCGCGGGTGATCAACCGCGCTGTGACTCTCGCCATGCTGAAGGCCTTGCCCGTCCGGTTGACGATGAGGTCGTCGGTGTTCCAAGCGAGGAGCGATCCATCCGTGTCCATCCGCAACGCGAGGGGAGGTCGGTCGTCCACCGGCATCGGATGACCAGCGAGTTCCCGCATGAACTGCCAGGCGGCGGTGCGAAATACCCAATTGGGCATGACGGGTACCTGCCCGTCACGGAAGTGGAAGTAGTCAGCGAACGAGCGGGGTAGGCCGGGGGGAGGGAACAACTCGGCGAGCGTCGAGGGAGCGCCATCCGTGATGTGTCGTTCCCAGGCGCGTACCGCCACGCGAAGGCGGTAGTCGAGTGCGGCATCAGTGGTGAGCAGCAACATACGGGTTCCGCCGGCGCGTTCGACCTCGGCAAGGTGTCTATCGGCGAAGAGCCGGACCGGGCGCCCGGTGGCTGCCGTGAGCCCCATGGCCAGTGCCTTGTAGTGATGTCTCCAGGGCCCGGATCGGGCCGGCAGTGCGTTCCACGCATCGTGGAAGTCCCCGGTCAGCGGGTAGGCGACAACGGAGCCGAGCAAGTCGTCCAGGCGGTCGCGGGGCACCCGGTAGCCGAGCGTGATCAGCATGGTGAGCCTCCGGTGGCGTGTCGGTCGGCGTAGTCGAAGAACGCTTCGAGCGTGGTTCCGTAGTAGGCGAGCAGATCGCCCAGAACGCCGGTGCGTCGCCACTGCTCTCGCAGCTTGACGATGAGCGTGGCGATGTCACTGCCACCGGACGCGTCGAGCATGGCGCCGTCCACCAGGTGCAGCACGGCTGAGGTTCCGCCCCGTCGTGCTCGGCCGATGAGCTGCACGGCACCATTGATGATCTCGGCTACGACCCCGAGCTTGACCTCGTCAGGCTGCGCCTGGAAGTAGGGAGGCCGGCGGATGATGTCTTCCAGGTACCGGCCGGCGCTGCTCCTGCGAGACTCCAGTAGCTGCAACGGATCGCTGGACGGGCCCGGGTGGTCGGTGAGGGCCTTGGCCTGAATGTGGGCGACGAGCTCAGCGGGTTCGTCGATTAACGGAATGGGCCGGACGACCAGCCATACCGAGCCCAAGGCCGACTTGTCTTCGGCTCCGATGATGTTCACACCGCGCTGCACCCGAGCCAACGGTGCAATCAGGATGTCGGCGCCGGCTAGTGCGGGAAACTCTTCCAAGCGGTCGGCGGGGAGCTCGTACCACGAGCCGTTGGCGACGACGTCGCCCCGCCTCCCGATGCCGGGACGTACCGCCAGACAGATCCGTGACGACGACACGCCGGCGGAGAGCAGACCCTCTGCGACGAGACGCGCCGCCTGGTAGGAGGTGGTGGCCAGCAAGACCCGGGCTCGGTCCTTGCAGTCACGGTGAAGTCTCTCCAGTTCGGTGCACAAGCGCTGTCGCCACAGTCCCTCTGCCAGCCGCTGGGTGGCCGAGGCGCGGTTGTGCCCGTCGAGACCCGAAATCCGGATGGCATTGTCGGCGCCGTCCAGGACGGGAGCGGACTCCACCCGGACCCGGCTCGGGGTGTTGTCGGCTACCCACCACCGTGGCTTGATGTGGACGTGATGGTGCGGGGCGCCGGGAAAGTACGAGGTGGCCGATAGCCCGAGCACGATCCGTCTCGTGCCCGCCAATGCCAGCGCGGTGGTGTCGCCGAGCCCGACGGTGTAGGTGTGTGGGTCGCCACCGAAAGCGGCTGTCGAGAGCCGCGCCGGGGCCGTGCCGGTGTCGTCGTGGTACTCGGTGAAGGCGAAGACGAGTCGGTCGAGCGGGCCGGTCGGAGTGAGTTGCCAGCGGCCGTAGGTGCCGAGTGCATCAGCGATCTCGTGGGCCGATTCGACGCCGACGTCCATGAGTTGTGCATTGCTCGCCATGAGTACGTGGAGGTACCTGCGGATGCGTTCCAACATGACGCGACGCAGCATGCGGCTGATGAAGCGGCCACGGTCGCGTTCGTTGAGGGACGGGACAAGTCGGGTGAGTGCCGCGTGGGCCGCGTCTATCGCCTGGCCACCCGATCCGACCGTGACCACCTGGGCCAAGTGGTGCCGGATCTCGGAGAACTCCACCGGTTCGGCGGCCTGCGGGCGGACTTCGTCGGGAAACAACGACCGGAATTTCAGCACGTCTTCACGCGTCACCTCATGACGCTCTTTGTCGAAGAGTTTGCTGGCGAGCCAACCGTCCCAGCGACGGGGCACGATCCAGATCCGACGTGGCCCTCGTGCACGGTTGCCACGAGAGGGGGCCGCTGCCCCTAGGCGTTCGTACTTCAGGTGGCTGACGTAATTCTCCGACAGATAGCGGAGGCCGAAGTAGGCGTCGCGAACGCTGGCGTCGACTTCGCCGTGGAGGCGTCCGAAGGCGGCTCCGAAATCCTGGTCGAACTGGCGCAGCGGGGTGTTGGTGTGGCCACCCTGGTCGAGCATCAATCCGCGCCCCGCTCGTTCGATGACCGAGCGTTGGAAGGTGTCCACCTCGTCGATGACCACTAGCTGACAACGTCGCAGTACCAGCTCCTCCACGCTGAGCCGGTCGTTCTCGCCGAACCCGTCATCGACCGGGGTTTGCAGGACACCGACCAGGAAGTTGACATGGGAGGTGACGATGATGTCTGCGGTGCAAGCCAACCTGGCTGGCTGGTACCGTCCGCATGAGGTCCGCCATGGACAGGAGACCGTACGGTCCCGGCCCCTGGCGTTGGAGCGACGCAGCTTGCCGCACGGCTCCCGGCCAGGTTGCCAGCCATCGATGCCGCTCTCGGACACTGCTACGGCGGACAGAGCGCAGCCGTAGCCGAACCGGCCCCAGATCCAGTCGGCATCGGGTCCGGGGGCCGAGGCCCGGTCCGCTGCGGTCTCGGCCACCTTGATGAGCGACCGTGGGGATACGAGCGGGGCGACCCGTGCGGAGTGGTCGAACAGCAGGAGGGCACGCTCGATCTGGTGGGCGGCTCGGACGACGTTTGCATTGGTAGGCAACACGAACGCGGTGGTGATGCCCTGCTCGGCCATCCAGCAGGCGAGAGTTTCGACGAGCACCACTGACTTGCCGAATCCGGTATAGGCGAGCAACTGGTTGAGGGTGCCGGCCGTTAGCCACATCTTCTCGACCTGTTCGCCCGCCTCGGTGCGGACCTCCGCCATGAAGCGGTGCACGGCCTTGAGCCGGTACACGCTTTCGCCGCGCCGCTCGGCCTCCCTGTCGATGCGGTCGGCGATCCGGCAGAGCTCTGTCAGCGGAATCGGCTGCTCAAGCAGGGCAGGCCTGTCCTGAAGCGCGGTTCGTGGCTGCTGAGGAGGGCGGTGGTGGGGCTGGATGTCATAGCGGTAGTCGACGTAGGTCTGGCTGGCGCCGCCGGCGCTGGGTACGCGCAGTGTCGTGGTGTGGGGGCCTGGCCTGGCGATCGGCAAGGACCGACTCGCTCGGCTGTGCAACGTATCCAATTCGCTGAGTGCACGGTCGATGAAGTCGGAGAGCGGCATGCCCGGGTCGACGTCAATCGTGTCGTGCATGTCGCCTTGATAGCCGTCGCCTGAGGTGCAGCCGTGCTGGGCCAACTCGCCGAGCAACCGGTCCAGGGTTCTGCCGGCCGCCTCTGAGTTGGCCATGATGTTGGGACGTCGACGCAGCAGGCGGGCGATCTGGCGGGCCTCTTCGAGGGGGAGCCGGGACCATTCCGACCATCCGGTCACATGCCCGTCCAGGACGAACAGGACGCTTCCGCGCGTCACGGTGCGACGGCCACCCTCATAGATGCCGACGGGGAAGTGCTGGGCGGCGAGACCGATGGCGGCGCGCAACACCCTGGGCAGCGTTCGGTTAGCTTGCTGCACGATCTCTCCGCTTCAAGTCGGTGAGTGCCTTGCGGACCGAGGCCTTCAGCTGGGTCTCGGTCGTGATGGGTAACTGGGGCAAGGCGGATCTGACCACTGGCAGATGGTGTTCATGCGTCCGTGGTAGCAGGACGCGGGCCCGCGGTGTCGCATTGCGTAGATCGGCGCAGAGCCGGTATGCCGACCGGTACTCCTTGAGGTCGAGACGGAGTTCGGTGGTGCCTAGGTGCACCTTGAGGTCGTAGCTGTCGCCGTCGGGCCAGAGAGCGACCTGGGCGCCCAGCTTCTCCAACTCTTGAGCAACCCTTAGTTCATTGGCCCCCGGCACCACGACGAACCGCCACACCCCGGGGTCCAGGCACACGGAACCCTGCGCTGGCCGGGCCTTGGGCCTGCGCACGCGAGGTCCCTCATCGATCCGCGTGAGCACCGGGCGGGAATCCGCCTTCTTCGTGGTGGTGATCCGATAGATGGCCGCATGTGGTCGATAGCGACAGCGGACGCGCCCATGCGACACGGCCATGGGCCAGCGACATTCGGGACAGGGCCACCACCACCCCGTCCCGTCGCGCGCATGGTGGACCTGGCTGCTGCCCAGCTCTTGGTACCCACGCCAGGGCAGGACAGCGCCGAGCTTGCTGCTGAGCTCGCTCAACTCATCGCGGCGGCCCGCAGGATGCTCGATCAAGAATCTGCGTGAGGTGACGTAGTCGTCCTGGTTCTTTGAACTTGTGAGGACGGCGAAGGTCTCGCGCCGTATGCGGGTGGCACCCATCCGTGTCCACGAGGGCAGCCAGTCGGAGGTTCCTACCCCGGTCTGAAGCCCAACGGCGTACTCGCTGGCCAGATCGATGGCGTCGGAGGTGAGCTGGTCGTTCTCGGTGAGGAGCACCACGGGGGCGATGACCTCGTCCACCTCGTCGGCGAAGGCCAGGAGCTCGCCGAGGGGAGCATGGAGCTGAGCAACTAGCTGGTGGGGGGTGACGGGGCCATGGCCGGGCCCGTGTACCTCCATGACGACCCCGGTCATGCTTGCTAATTCACGATAGGCGGCCTGGTGTTGATGCCTGGCCGACCAGGCGTAGGCGGCTCGTAGCGCGGCCGTGATGGCGCGCTGTGTTCGCGCGGTCTGGCTGGCTGGTGGAGGTGCGATCCATTCCGTCATGCGCGCGCCTGCGAGAGTGCGGAAGGGCACCAGGAGGCGAACGAACAACTGCGGCAGTGCTTCCCCGGGCGAGCCTTGAACTCCTGGTCCGTGCGCCAGTCGGCAACGTACTCAGTGACCACACTCCGTGCGTGTGCCACCAGCTCGGAGTCGCGTGGGTCGAAGGTCATGAGCACCGGACCGGTGCGGGAGAGGAGTTCCAACTCCACCCGGCAGTCCTGAGGGCTACCGGGGACCGCCCCTTCCGCGGCGAGCACCAGGGCCAGGGCGAGTTGTGGATAGCGGGTGAGGGGATCGCCCGCGCCCACGGCGTGGGAGGTCTTGGTCTCCCGTACGACCCAGCCGGACGGCGACCGATAGACCAAGTCAGCTTTGGCGATCACCACGGCCGCCGCCTCTGGGTCGTACACGACGAGATAATGCTCGGGAAGTACCGCGCCCCCTTCGGGGAGGTCAGCGAGTTTTCGCAGGGGACAGACCAGTGAGTGGTCCCCGACCATCTGAACCCCGAGGCGGGTCTCGACAGCAGAATCCCTGCCCGTGCCGGACCACCACGTGTCCGTTGTCGGCACGTCGGTGGCGTGGCATGCGACCGAGGGCGAGCGTCGGTGCCGTTCCTCGATCCAGTCGTGTACGGCTCTGCCACGGCGGACCGAGTCGGTGTCCTCGATCGTACGGTCGCGGGGCAGCCAGAGATCTTGGAGATGGGCCTGGGCCGGGCACTGTCCATAGGCACGTGCCAAGCTGAGAGACCAAGCGCGGCGCGGTGCGTCGGGGGCGGCGCTGACGCCGAGCAGCCCCGGGCGGACCGGGACGGCCGGGCAGCCGGCCACGAGCGGGCAGTCGGCGCAGTCCGGGCCCGGGCGGTGGGTGTAAGACGTGAATCGTGTCGGCGTCTGCTCACCGAGGTGCTGTTGATACTGATGGTGAGCGGCCTCGGCGGTGTCGTCGAACAGTACGTTGACCGAACCGTCCGTGCATCCGATTTCCACGACCCGTACGCGTGCGGGCGGCTCGTACGAGCCGATGACGAGCTTCCGTCCAGACCAGGGAGAGCTCAGCACTGGACATCCCCCAGCCGTTACTGCGGCGGTGAAGGCGCGCTCCGCCACGTCCAACGGACGCTTCTCGACGGAGCCGATGCGCAGTAGAAGGAGTTCGCGGACGCCTCCACTCTCGTAGCGGCGCCCCTGGACGATCTCCTCGTACATCGTGGCCCCGTCGCTGCCAAGGATGGGCCGTTGCCGTGCCCACGACCGGGCTACGGGCGTGAGGGGGAAGGGCCGACGGTCGCCCCGCGCGGTGTCGTGGTCGAGTCGGTGCTTGGCTTGCTCGACGTGCGTGGCAGCCTGTGTCACCCAGGTGACCAAGGCGGGATGGCAGGGCTTTCTCGGCTTGGCACGCCACTTGGCAATCGCCTCGTCCAAGGGCTTCTGGTGGAACTCGACCAGATCGAGCACGGCGTTGACCGGACTCAGGGCACTGTCTTCGAGGGGGTCCCTGCGAGGCCTTCTAGCCTTTGCCGTGCCGTACGTCGATGGACGTACCTTCATGGCCAGGCGTTGCGGGCAACCGTGCCTGAGCGTCCGCACGTTCGCGGGCTGAATGCGTATCAGCCGCATTTCATCGGTGCTGCTTTGTGAGTTTCGTTCGTTCTGCATGAAAGTACTCTTCCTTGACGCGCGGGGCCGCGTAGTGTGTTTCGGCCGCAGGGAGTTGACTGCGCTGGTTGAATCGTTGATCCGAGTTCGCACATGCGTGCGACCTTCGAACGGGGGATGTGCTCTTGAGGGACGAGCGGATGCTGCGCGGACTCTTCATTGGTGTCGACAACTATGAATCGCCGAGTTTTCGACAGCTCAACTACGCCAAACAAGACGCCCGAGTTCTGCGCGCCCTCTTCCTCGACAACTTCGACGGAAATGCGAGCCTAGTCCTTGACGATGCCGCCACCAAGGACAGATTGTTGACAGAACTGGGGCAGCTGGCGGTGGAGAGCACGAGTGACGACGTCGTCGTCATCTCCTTCTCGGGGCACGGAACCCGAACCCACGAACTCGCCACATGGGATGCCCACCCGGACGATCTCGCTACGACGGCACTGGGGCTGGAAGACCTCGTCGACCGAATCGGCGTGATTCGCGCATCTGTACTGTTGGTGGTGCTTGACTGCTGCTTCGCCGGAGCCGCCTTCACTAAGGTGCTCCGGCAGCCTGAGGGCGCGGCGAGTCGCGGTCCTGGGCATGCGGCAGCACATGTACTGAACCGGGTGTCAGGCAAGGGGAGGGTGATTCTTGCGGCATCAGCCGCTGACCAACAGGCGTACGAACGACCTGAACTACGCCATGGAGTGCTGACGTACTACCTGATCCAGGCGCTGCTGGGGCACCGCGACGTCGTGGTCGACGACGGTCGCATTCCGCTGCTGCGGCTCGCAGACTACGTGTCCCGAAAGACGGGTGGACACGACCTGCGGCCCTGGGAGGTGCCCCAGAACCCTTCGATGGGTGGGTATATCGACAATGCCATGTTCTCCACTTTCCGCCGGGGTGAGAACCTTGCCGCTGTAGGCGGCCATCCCGAACCCCTGCGGGCCACACACGCCTTCGGTAGCCTCTTGGAACTCGGAATTCCGGCAGCCGCCATCCGCTTGTGGAACCAAGAGTTCGACGGCCTGAACGGTCTTCAAGTGGAAGCAGTCAACGAAGGGGGGCTGTTCGCTGGTAGCAACGTCGTCGTGAGCGCGCCCACCGCGTCCGGGAAAACGCTGATCGGAGAGTTGGCTGCACTCCACGCCTTCGCCCGTAACGTACGGACCGTCTTTCTCCTTCCCACCAGGGCCCTGGTGAACGAGCAGTTCGAACGATTCACCGCACGCTATGGACCGGGCGGAGTAGTCACGATTCGGGTCACCAGTGACCTCCGTGATCATATGTCCGACCTCCTCGTGGGAAAATTTGATCTTGCGCTGCTGACATACGAGAAGTTCATCGGGCTCCTCTTCACGAGCCCAGGACTTCTGGAGCGCATCGGGGTGCTGGTAGTAGACGAAATCCAGGCGTTGCTGACCCCTGACCGTGGCCCTCTGCTGGAGATGCTCTTCACCTGGCTCAAGATGCGGCGAGGGCACTCCGCCGTGCCGCAGGTGATCGGACTGTCGGCCGTACTGAAGGACGCGGAGGAGGTTGCGCTGTGGTTGGGCGCCCAGTTGGTCAGCTCCGTGGACCGGGCCGTCCCGCTCCACGAAGGTGTCGTCGACCTGAAGGGTACGTACCGCTATTGCGACCAGAAGGGTGCGGAGGCCGAGGAGCAACTCGTGCAGCCAATGGTCGATGTCTTTCCCGACGAAGACGGGCAGGAGGCGTTGGCCCTCCACGTTGTCCAGGGACTGGTTTCGATGGGGCACCAGGTCCTGGTCTTTCGCAATACCCGTCAACGTGCGCTTGACCTTGCCCGTAATCTGACACACCTGCTTGGCCTGCCAGCCGCCAGCGCCGCGCAGGAACTCGTCTCGCAGGGTGAGGGAGGCCGGGCAGCCGACGGACTCTACTGCTGCCTCTCCGGTGGCGTCGCCTTCCACACCTCGGACCTGAGCGATGCACAACGGCGCACGGTGGAAGAATCCTTCCGCTCCACCGACCGTGACATCCGTGTCGTGGTGGCCACGACGACCCTGGCTCAGGGAGTGAACCTCCCTGCCGACTCCGTCGTCATCGGCGAGTTGCTGCACCCAGACGAAGAGGGCCGGAAGTACCTCGTCTCCGAGTACAAGAACATGGCGGGACGTGCGGGCCGCGCCGGCGCGGCCCGTCCGGGCCGGGCAGTGATTCTCACCCGGGGGGAATTGGACGGCGAGCGATTGTGGGGCACGTATGTGAAGGGGGCCCCGGAGGGGCAACCTGCGGCACTGCTGACGCCTTCGGTCGACCTTCGTTCCGTCGTCCTCGCGGCGCTCGCTGGGCCCACGGATGACATGGGACGGCCGACGGAGGTGGACGTCGAGAAGTTCCTGGCGTGGACGTTCGCCTCCCACCAGTGCCGGGTCAGCGGCCAGCCGGCCCCGTTCCCCCCGAATCTCGTACGACGGGCCACAGGCGACCTCATCGGTGCTGGTCTGCTGCGCGGGACCGATGCGTCGTACGTGGTGACGGAACTTGGCGAGATCGCGGTTCGCACGCGCCTCGGTGTGGACTCCGTTATTGAACTCGCCGAGGTGATGCGGACCGTGCCCGCGGACTCGATCAACCGGATGACGTTGATCTGCGCCGCGCAGCTCGTCCGAGAGCTGGACGACAAGAGGTTCGTGCGCTTCCACCAGCAAATGCGCCGCGAACACCACGCGTTGCTCGCTGAGCTCACGGGGCAGAAGGTCGCCGAACCGGTGCTGAACCGGTTGATGGGGGCAGGGGACAAGAAGGGCATAGGAGTGGCAGGCGCCCGCCGGGCGATCGCCTGTCTTCTGTGGGCACAAGGCGTGCCGATGGCCCAGATCGAGCGACGCCTTACGCGCTACCTCCGGAACCCAAGCCCGATGCCGGTCGAACCGCTCGCCCAGCTCACGGCCGATGTCATGGGGGCGGTGATCGACATCGTGCACTCCGTGCACCCGCGCGCTGACCTGGGCTCCCTCGCAGAATCACTGGCTGCCGAACTTGAGTGGGGCGTTGGTGCCGGGCTCACACCCGTCGCCCAGCACATGGAGGTGCGCCTCGGCCGTGAGGTGTACCGCAGGCTTGCCGGACAGGGGCTCGACACAGCGGAGGCGATCGCGCGCGCCGACGACGACAGGCTCTTCGGATGTGTGGGAGGGGCGACAGAGCTCGCGCTTGCGCTGCGGGCGGCAGCGACTGCGGTACAGGAGGAGGCCCAGCGCATCGATGACGTCAACCCGCTGCTACCGCCCGTCGACTGATCGCCCACGTCTTCGACCCGCCGGCGCGGCCGGGCCCTTCGGCCCAACTCAGCCCGTAAGAACGGTTCGGCCGCAGACCGGTGAAGCTCGCTTGTACGGCACCAGAGGCGTTGCGTTTGAGGCGGATTCGTCCCACGTTCGGGTCCCCCGCCTCCAACGGCAACTCGTCGTCCACCACCCGAAGCTGCGCCGGCGCGGTCCCGAACCAGACGGTCAGCGCGAAGTGCTGGCAGGGGTAGAGAGGGGTGCAGACGTAGAACGGTGCCAGTGGGCCGGCGACGCGGATCGTCAGCCGATGGCGCTCGCCCCGGCGCAGCGGCCGGGGCAGCCGCACCAAGGAGCCCACCCGGGTGCGGGACTGTGGCTCCATTGAGTGCTGCGGAGTACCACCGTGGACGACGGAGAAGGACAAGCCCGACCCGTCCCGCACTGGGGTGCTCACGTCGGCCGTGGGGAACGAGTGGGACAGGGCGATGTGCGTCAGCCCGTCATGGCCACTGACCACCTGGCGCTCTTCGACAACCTGTGGCATGGACCGGTCCAACAGAAGCAGGACGTGCAGTGACTCGGTGTACCAGGGAGGGTCGGCAGCCGACGGCCTCCCCGCGACGGCCGCCAGCGCCTCCTCGGCCAGTCGGGCCAACGCAGCGTCGACATGACGGCGGGCCGTGCGCTCGTCTCGATCGAGCTCGGCCGCGGCCCGCGCCAGGCGTCTCCCGAAGCGCTCGGTGGGTGCGTCGTCCAGGGCGAGCGCGAGCCGGGCGAGCCGCGACAGGCCCTGCGGCATGGTCACGGTCACGTCGAGCAGGTGCCGACGGAGCGCGCTACGTTGCACAGCGGGTTCCGCATCGGTGGGCACGCCGGCGACGTATCGGAGCGCTTCGCCGATCCGAGTCGGGGCCCCGGGGTCGTCCATGCCGAATCCCTTGCGGAGGATCTTGAGCTCTGCGAGCACGTCGGCTGAGCTGATGGTCATCTTTCGTTTCTTCTGCTTTCTTCCATGCGGTGCGTGGCAGGGGCCGTGACTCAGCACAGGGTCCAGCGGGCGCGCGCCTCACCGACCATCCCAGGTGCGAAGTCTCCGTAGAGTTCGTCGGCGTGCGCCCAGTGCTCGGCGGCCTCTATGTCGCGTCCGAGCGCGGCCTCCACGTTGCCCAGGCCGGTGATTGCTCGCGCCGTCTCGTACGAGCTGCCGCACTGCTCGCCCAGGAGAACGGCCTGCTCGTAGTGGTCACGAGCGGTGAGGTGGTTGCCGGCCTTGAAGTGTGCCCAGGCAATGCAGTTCATGGCCATGGCGAGATCGACCGGGAGATTCAGCCTGGTGAAGTCCTGGTAGGCCTGGGTCGCGTGGTGGACCGCTTCGTCATGCTGATCGAGCTCGGCTTCGGCCAACGCGATGCCGCGTAGCGTGATGGCCGCATTGCGCTCGTTCCCCTGCCGGTGGTAGGCGCGCAGGACGACTCGCAGATCGCGCAGGGCCTGGGCGTGGTCTCCCAGATACAGCTCCGCCCAGGCCAGGTTCGACGTGGCGTTGGTGATGCCGTGCTCGTCGTGGAGCTCGTCGAAGAGGGCCAGGGCATCTCGACAGTAGCGTACCGCGGTGTGTAGGTCTCCCCGATCTACGTGCGCGATGCCCAGGTTGTTCAGTGTCATGGCCAGACCCTTCTTGTTCCCCGTCATCTCGGCTGAAGCAGCGGCCCGGAGGTGTGTGTCGATCCATGGGTCCCAAAGTTTGGAGAGGAAGAAGAACTCCCTCAATAAGAACGCGAGTTGCCAGCATTGGCGGTGTAGTCCGCGGTCGGCGGCGAGGTGGCAGAGGCGTACGAGGTTGGGCCACTGGGCGTCAATCCAATTCAGCGCCGAAGCGCGGTCCACGAATTTTTGCGATGCTTCGGGAAGGTTGCCGAGCGCGAGGGGCATGCGGTATCGGTGCGGAGCGAGGAACTCGTCGCTGGACTCCGTAAGGAGAAGGCTGTGGTCGAGAAGGCGCCGCACGGCCGCGTCCTGTTCGACGGCGGCCACATTGGCGAGTACGTGCTCCCGTGCGAACTCCCGCAGCAGGTCGTGCACCCTGATGTGACCAGCGGCCTCGGTGGAGATCAGATGGGCGTCCCCGAGCCGGTCGATGACGCTGGTGGTCCGCGCCAGGCTGAGGCCGGTGAGGGCTGCAATGCTCTGGAGCTCGACATCACGTCCTGGGTGCAGCGCAAGCAGCCCAAACACCCTCAGCTGGGCGGGCGTCAGGGCCCGGCACGACAGGCTGAACGCCGCGGCCACGCTGCGCTCGCCGTCGTCCAGGACGGCGAGCCGGGAGGACTCGTCTGCCAGGCGTGCCTCGAAGTCAGCCAGGGACCACGTGCCCGTGCTGCGGAAGCGTGCGGCGGCGATGCGGATGGCCAGTGGCAAGAGGTCGCATCGGGTCACGACACGGCGCACCACCTCGTCCTTCGCGGTGTCGGCCGGAGCGCCCGCCACGGAGCGAAAGAGATCGACTGCGTCATTTGCTGACAGTTCACGGACGGGCAGATGTACCGCATCGTCCATGGCATTGAGTCGATGACGACTGGTGATAATCACTCTGCACCTCGGTTCGGGTGGGAGCAGCGGTGCGACCTGCGCAGCGCTGCCTGCGTTGTCGAGAACAAGGAGGAGTCGTTTGCCGCGCAAGCGACTGCGATAGAGGTTGATCCGGGCATCCAAGGCGGCAGGGATCTGTTCCATCGGCACGTGCAGCAACCGGAGTAGGGGGTCGAGTACGTCATGGGCCGAGGTGCCGTTCCAGATACCTTGATCGGCGGGCGCACCGCCGTCCGCGGGCCGCCCCAGATCGAGGAAGAGACAGCCGTCCGGGAAGGCGCTCACCGTCTCTCGTGCTGCGCGCACCGCCAAGGCCGTCTTGCCTGCGCCGGCGAGCCCGCTGAGGACGCAAACATTGCGAGATCCGCTGCCCGTTATGAAGGTGGTGAGGCGATCAATCTCGACGGCGCGCCCGGTGAACAACGGAGTCGACACCGGCAGCCCGATCACCGGGCCGTACGTCGCGCGAATGCTCCTCCTGCCTGTTCCCTCAGGGCGAGCCCGGACGAGGGCGGCAAGGACGCCGCCCGTCGCCAACTCGTCGTCACACGCCAGGGCGAGCGGGAGGTTGCCGGGCGCCTTACCCGTCTCCACCTTGCTGAGGTACCCCTTGCTGTAGTGGATACGGCCGGAGAGCGCCGTGATGCTCAGCCCCGCGGCCGAGCGCAGTCGGCGGAGTTCGGTGCCGAAGTCCAGTGGGCCTTGATCCATGCAGGCATGGTGCCCGCCGCTCCGGGGCCATGCGTCTCGAATAAGGCGCGATCACCGTTCGGTGCCGGATTGTGCGAGCGGCCGGGTGGGCTGACGGGCAATTTGCCTGAGAGGCTGATCAGTTGCTGTGCGTGTGCATGGTGCTTCGCCTCCCTTCTCACTGATGCGAATGGCCAGAGCGGGCTGTGCGCCGGTTGGCATCGGCGGGGCATTCGCAGAGCGCCGGGCCGGCTGGCCGCGCTGCCTTGAACAGCCTTGCGTTGGCCGACAGCTGAAGGAAGGGGCCTGCTGTTTCCAGGCTGATAGGAAACAGGAAACGCTCTTCCTGCTGGGCGACGGATGGCGCGCATGGCCGCAGGTCACTGGAGGGCGGGCCGGTACGGCCGCGGGCGGGGGGCCTTTGGCCGGGAGTGCACGGCGATCTGCCCGTGGAGCCGCGGTTGCCGGTGGCCCATTCTCGGAGCGCCCGCATGGGCGCAGAGCATCGAGAGTGGAGAGCCCTTCCTCGTGCGCTAATACCCTTGACGTTTAGCGAATGTGAGGAAACCTCACGTCTTCCACGGGCCTGCTATTCGCGTGACACCAGCACCTCCTACGACCTCGACCCCCAGTGCTCCCCGAGACCGCGGGCGCATTGGTGATCGGGGTCGTGTCGTGTTGCTGGGGCAAGGGGGCGGAGGCAGGGACGGGTGCGGGTGTGCGTTGTGGGATGCTCCCCGCCGCGGTGGGGAGCGCCTGTTGGGCGGGGCCGCGCGGCGCGGTGGGTTGTTTGGGTGTGCGCGTGGGGGCGCTCGGGGGTGAGGGGTGACTGTCGCGCGGCGCCGGTTTTCGGTCGCCCTGGGGCGTGGAGTGGCGGTGCTTCGCGGGGCGGAGGCGGCCCTAGACTTCTACAGTCGTGTAGAAGTAAGGGGGTTCGAGTGGGGCGGCGGGGGTGTGGTGTGCACACGGTAGCCGGGAGGGGCGCGGGACCTTGACCGTGTCCAACGGGTGGGCGTCGACCGAGGGTAACCCGACGGGTGAAGCGCCTGGTTGGGGGCCGCGTGGGGGGCGCCGCCGGGTGGTACGGGGCGGCTCGTGCAGGCGCTGGGGGACTGGCCCGGACCGGGCCGTCGGTCCTGTCGGGGCGAGGTCGGCCGTGGACAATGGCTGTCGGGATGCCGGGGGGCGATGCCCGGTCGTGCCCGGGAGCGGGAGCCGGGTCATGTTCGGGTCTGGCGGCTTCGGGTCTGGCGGCGGAACGCGCCCGGCGCTGGGGCACGCGGTCGGCCATGGGGCGTGCGCGGTCGGTCGGGGTGTGCGTCCAAGGTCGCGGGCCGACCGGGCGGGCAGGTCCCGGCTGAGTGGGCACGGCGCCGTCCCGTTCTCGGGAGTGTCCGCCGCCTGCCCGTGGCTGCCCGGTGTGCCGGCAACGATCCGTCGCGTACCTGCGTCCGTACCCGTAGCGCACCCGTACCCGCAGTCGACCGCGTCCCCATGGCCGTACCCCTTTCGGAGCGGCCGTGGCGACGCGCGCCGCACCGATGATCACCTCGCTCAGCCCCCAAGTGCTAGTCACCCAAGTGAAGGAGAACGCCGGCATGGTGTTCACGCCCGTGCTCAGCCCCCTCGGCGAGGGTGGACCCCGGTTGGAGACGGTTCTGGCGCCCGGTGCCGCGCTGCCCGGTGGGCGGTTGGCCGGGCAGGTTCGGCTGCGTGGTGGTCATGCCGACTGCGACATCGACCGCATCACCGTGGAGGTGGTGGCCAGGCTGGGTACCGCTGCCGAGGCGCGGCGGCTCGAACGCGAGGTCGTCTGCGCCCGGTTCACGCTGCCGGGCAGTTTCCGACTGGGGCGCGGTGAGGAGCGCAGCCTGCTCTTCGACGTACGGCTGCCGTGGGAGACGCCCGTCACCGAGCGGGCGGGGCAGCCGCTCGGCGTCGTCCTCGGTGCGCGTACCGAACTCGCGGTGGCCGCGACCAAGGGGCGGGGCGGCCTGGTGCCGCTCGCGGTCGCCCCGTTGCCCGTGCACGAGGCGCTGCTCGCGGCCCTGGACCGGCTCGGCTTCCGCTGCACGGCCGCCACCTTGGAGTACGGGTTGGTCCCCGACACCAGCCAACGCCTCCCGCTGTACCAGGTCTTCACCCTCCTGCCGGCGCCCGCGTACGCCGGGGTGCTCCGCGAACTTTCCGTGACCTTCCTGACCAACCCGGGCGGTGCGGACGTCATCGTGGAGGCGGATCGCCCCGGCGGTCTGTTCTCCTCCGGTCACGGGCAGCTCAACCGGCACATCGTCAGCCACGGCGACGCCGCGCAGCGGGACTGGGGTGCCACGGCCGGGGTGTGGGTGCGGGAGGTGCTGGCCCGGCTCGGGCACCGCAGCCTGCCTGGCCCCGCGGGCCACGGCGGGGACCGTTCGACGGCCGGTGCGGGGGCGCGGCGCGCGCGGCGTACCGTACGCGCCGAATCGCAGGAAGCGTCCGGGACTTCGGGCGCGGCGCGGCTCCCGGAACCGGCGGTTGATGCGGCGGCGGCGGGCGGTGGGGCCGTCGTCGTCCCCGCCCCGCCGGCCGTGCGGGTGTCTCCGACGGACCGGCCGTCGGTGGCCGCGCCGCGCGAGGGCGCGCCGCAGGTGTGACGTGGCGTCGGGTGCGGGATGCGGTCCGCCGGCCGGGGCGGGCCGGGGGCCGATTCCGGGTGTGGCGGGTGGTCGCCGGGTGTGCTGACGCCCGCCCGCCGCACCCTGCCGCTCCCGCCCGCTGCACCCACCGCGCCCCGACGCTCCCTCACCGTCCTCCCCGCCGTTACCGTTCACCCGTTTCGTCCTCGCGCCCCGACGTCCCCCGCCGCTCCAACTCTCGCGCCCGCTGCCCCGGCCTCGCGCCTCGCGCGGGCCGGGTGTCGAGGCTTGGTCAGCTTCGGCGGGGGTGGAGCGGCCAGCGGTCGTGCAGGTCGTCGATCACGAAGTCGTGGCTGTGGCGCCAGCCGGTGCCCACGTGTTCGGCGTCGGTCAGGTGGGGGTGGTTACGCGTCAACGTGGTGTGAACGTAGGGGAGTTGGGCCGGATCGGGGGCCGGCCACAGGCGCTTGGCGGCCAGCGCGGCGCCGAGGGCCACTGCGCCGAGCACCCAGGCCGCGGCGGCCAGCCCGGCCGCCGTACCCAACCAGCCGGCCAGCGGGTACGTCAGCAGCCAGCAGCCGTGGGCCAGTGAGAACTGGGCGGCGAAGGCCGCGTTCAGGTCGGCCGGTGACGCGGAGCGGCGGACCAGCCGGCCGGTGGGCGTCATGATGACCGACTCGGCGGCTCCCAGCGCCCACCACAGGGTCAGCAGCGCGGGCCAGGCCCAACCGCCGCGCGGCCCGGCCGAGGCCAGCGCGGCGAGGGCGAGCAGGAGCCCGGCCGAGGCGAACGCGGCGGGCAGCATCACCGATTGTTCGCCCGTACGTCGCAGCAGTCGGGGGATGAGCAGTGCGGCGAGGATCGAGCCGGCTCCGTAGGCACCGAGCGCCACCGGCACGTCGGAGCTCGCTCGCCCGAGGTGGTCGCGTACGTAGACGATGGTGTGCACCATGACCACGGCGCCGCCGGCGGCGATGGACAGGGTGAGGGCGAGCAGGGCCCGCAGCCGCGGGGTGGCCAGGAAGATGCGGGTGCCGCGGGTGGCCCGGGCCAGCAGGTCCGGCGGGTCGGCGGCCGACGCGGCGCCCGGCGCCGGTGCCGATGTCGGCGCCGGGACGCGGGGGAGCGCCGTGGTCAGGACGAGCCAGGCCGAGCCGAGGAAGCCCGCAACGGTGCCGAGGAAGAGCCAGTCGTAGCGGAAGTGGGTGAGCAGGGCGGCGGCCAGCACCGGGCTGACGATCACCTCCAGGTCGTACGCGAGGCGGGACAGCGAGAGGGCACGGGTGTACGCGTCCTCGGTGGGCAGCAGGTGCGGGATGAGCGACTGGAATGCGGGGGTGAAGGTGGCCGACGCCGCCTGGAGCACCAGGATCAGCACGTAGACCTGCCAGACCGCGGTGACGAACGGCAGGGCGAGGGCGGCCAGCGCGCGCACCAGGTCGGTGCCGACCAACAGCGGGCGGGGCGGCAGCCGGTGAGCCAGGGCGCTGATGAGCGGGGCGAGCGCCACGTACGCCACCATCTTGATCGTCAGCGCGGTGCCGAGGACCGATCCGGCGTCGGCGCCCGCGATGTCGTAGGCCAGCAGGCTCAGCGCCACGGTCGCCAGCCCCGTGCCGACGAGCGCGATCACCTGCGCGGTGAACAGGCGCCGGTAGCCGGGGTGGTGCAGCACGGACGACATGCCCACTCTCCCTCCCGGGCACCGGCGGCGTACGGTGCCGACACTCAGTCATTATGTGCGCACTGGCGCACATAATGGGAGGGTGCGGGGTGGTGCGGGTGCGCGTCCCGGCCGGCCGGGTGCGCCGACGGGGCGTCATGTGCTGTGTGGGGCCGTGTGACGGGACGCATGGCCGAGCTTGGTGGGGAGCCCGGTGACCGAGTGGCGATCGTGACGGTGCGCGGCGCGGCAGCGCAGACGCGGTTCGGCAGGCACCGGAGCAAGGGTGATGCGGTGTGCAGGGCGAGACGGTGGGGTGCGCGGTCGGCTGGGCGCTCACACCGCCCGGTCGTACGGGGCGCCCCCACCGAGGCCGCACCCACCGCGGCGCCCCGGGGTACGCGGTGACACACACGGGTCAGGTCGTCGCCTCGCGCTGCCCCCTCGCCCAGCACGAGCCCTGCCCGCCCCATCACCGCCTACCCCGGCACGCACCCACCGCTTCCCACTGCCGCCGGCCGGCACCTGGCCCACCGGCGACCGCTCGCCCTGCACCGTACGGACACACCCCTGGTCCGTACGCACCGCTGTGCTCCCGGCACCGTCGGGGCGTGCCCGTGTCGCCGTGCGCCACTGCTGCCGGGTGGCCTGGCCGCCATCCGGTGTCGTGCCTCCGACGCTGGTCAGGTCGTCGGCCGGGAGCGATCCCGGTAGGGCACGGCAGTGGGGCGCCGGTGTGGTTCAGGCACCGGTGCCGGGAGCTGGGGCGGTCGGTACGGCGCAGCAGGAGAGCCGCCAGCCGCGTGCTGGTGGACCCTCATCGGAGCAATCCGCCCGGAGGGGGCCGCGTACCGGCACCGCCACCAGTAGTCGACCACGGCGCGTACCTGCTGCCCAGGCGGTTCTACCGGCAGAAGTAATGTCCGTCATACTTCTGCCGGGGCCCAGACCGTGCGGGCCCACCGACCGGGGACCGCAAACCATGGCCACTGACCCTCCCGCCGGGGACTTCGGGCAGCACCTGCTCGCACTGCGCAGCCGCGCCGGGCTCAGCCAGGAGGCGCTGTCCCAGGCCGCCGGGGTGAGCGTGCGGGCCCTCGCCGACCTGGAGCGGGGGCGTACCCGCGGCCCGCAGCGGCGCACCGTGCAGGCCCTGGCGCAGGCGCTCGGCCTGGACGCCGCCGAGGCCGCACGGCTGGAGCGGGCAGCCGAGCGCGGCCGGCCCCGCCCGCGCGCCACGGCTCGCGCCGCGAGGGCAGCCACCACAGCAGGCCAGCCCACCGCCGGCGGCGGCCCGGACGGCGGCGGCGCCAGCGGTGGCTCCGGCGGCGCGCAGGCCGCGGACGGTCCCGCGGTCGGCGGGCCCGCGGTCGCCGTGGCCGGCGCGCTGCCGCTGCCGCGGGACATCCGGGACTTCACCGCGCGCGGCCCCGCCCTGGCCCGGGTGCTCGACCTGGCGGAAGAGGAGGACCCCGAACACCCCACCGTCGTCGTGGTCGCCGGGCAGCCCGGGCTCGGCAAGACAGCCTTCGCCGTCCACGCGGCGCACCGGCTCGCTTCCCGCTACCCGGACGGGCAGTTCGCGCTTGACCTGTGCGGCATGGACCCCGAGCCGACGACGCCGCGGGACGCGCTCGCCCGGCTGTTGCGGGCGGTGGGGGTGGCCGAGGGCGCGATACCGGCTGCGACCGAGGAGCGGGCCGGCCTGTGGCGCGCCGTGCTCGGGGACCGCCGCGCGCTGCTGCTGCTCGACAACGCCGTCGACGAAGCCCAGGTCAGGCCGCTGCTGCCGAGCGTCGGCCGCAGTCTGACGCTGATCACGAGCCGGCAGGCGCTGGCCGGCCTCGAAGCCGTGCACCGCATGGACCTGGCGCTGCTGCGGCGCGAGGAGTCGATCGCCCTGCTGACCCGCATCATCGGACCCGAGCGGGTGGACCTTGAGGCGCAGTCCGCCCGCGACCTCGCCGACCTCTGCGGCCATCTGCCGCTTGCGGTCCGCATCGCCGGGCAGCGGCTGCTCAGCCGCCCGCACGAGCGCATCGGCAAGCTCGTGCGCCAACTTGCCGACGAGGAAGGAAGGTTGGACGGCCTACGGGCCGGCGGCCTCCAGGTGCGGGCCGCCTTCGAGCTCTCCTACCGGCAGTTGTCCCCCGAGGCGCAGGTGCTGTTGCGCCGCGCCGCGCTCGCCGCGGGCCCCGACTTCAGCCCCGAGGTCGCCGCCCTGCTGGCCGATCTGCCGGTGGCCAAGGCGTTGCGGTACGCGGACGAGTTGACCGACGCCGGCCTGTTGCAGTCCGACGCGGTCGCCGAGCGCTACCGCTTCCACGACCTGCTGAAGCTGTTCGCGGCCGAGCAGGTGGCCGTGGTGGACGGCCCCGAGGTGCGGGAGGCGGCCGAGGAGCGGGCCGGTGACTGGATGCTGCGCCGGGCCACCGCCGCGGCCCTGCGCTTCGACGTCGACCACTACCAGGACGCGCCGCACGGCGACCCCGACCCGCCCCGCGCCCCGGCCGACCGGGAAGCCGCCCGCGGCTGGCTTGAGGCCGAGCGCGCCCAGTGGTTGGCGGCGCTGCGCAGGGCCCATGCGGCCGGGCGGTACCAGCAGGTCGTCGACGCCGCCGAGGCCATGCACTGGTTCTCGGACCTGAACCAGCACTGGGAGCTGTGGGCCGAGGTCTTCCGCCGCTCCGTGGAGGCGGCCCGCGCGCTGGGCAGCCGCCGTGAGGAGGCCGTCCACCTCAACTACCTGGCCTGGGCCTACAACCTGTGCCTGTACGACCACCGGGCCGCCCTGGAGTCCGCGGACGCGGCCCTGGCCGTGGCCCGCGAGGTGGGGGACGAGGTCCAGGTGGGGTGGGCGCTGGGGTACGGAGCGGGGGCGCTGCACCGGCTCGGCCAGGTCGAGGAGGCCATCGACCGGCTGCGGCAGGCCGCCCGCTGTCTGGGCGGCCAGGACTCCGCCCAGGCCAGACTCGGCGAGCTCACGGTGCTCAACACGCTGGGGAACAACCTCCGCACGGCCGGCCGGGCCGCCGAGGCCCTTCAGGTGCACCGCCGGATCGACCGGGTGTGCCGGGCCGGCATCCCGGGCCAGGCGGCCGAGGTGATCGACCTCTACCGCGCCTTCGCCCAGCAGCAGATCGGCAACGACCTCGCGGCGCTGGGGCGTCTGGACGAGGCGGAAGAGGCGCTGCGGCAGGGCTTGACGAGCTTCGAGGCCGCACAGATGCCGTCCTGGAGCGAGTCGGCCCGGCTCGACCTCGGCCTGGTGCTGCGTCAGTTGGGCCGTTACGCGGAGGCCAGGGCGGCCTTGAGCCGGGCCAGGGACGAGCTCGGCGAGGTGAACAGCCCGCGCCGGGAGGAGGCGGTCCGCGCGCTGCGCGAGCTCGACCACCTCGCCGCGGGGAGCTGACGACCGCGCCGGCCCGGGGCCGCAGCCGCCGGGGCCGCGGCCGACGGGCGGGCCCGCAGCGCCGCCGTGGCCGGTCCGGAACCCCCTCCCCACGGAGCGGAGAACATCGCACGGCCAGCGGACGGCGACCCGCTAGGACGAGGTGAACGGGCGCCGGCCCTCTGTCCTCCGCTGCGCGGCGGGGATCATCAGGCGGCGCGCCGCCCGGGGCGTCTGCCGAGGTCGGAGGGGGCGCGCCCACCGGCGGCGCACGGTCTGCGGCGGCACCCGTCGCATCAGGCCACCGTGGAAGGCGCCAGTAGACTTCGGCGCGATGCCTCGTACGGTTGACCCGTACGGATTCCGGGCGCGACCGGCCCGCGGAGAGTCGTCCGGGCGCCCGCTCGGACAGCCGGAACGCGCAGCGCCCACACCCTCGGGAGGAACGGCTTTGTCGACGTTCGTCGTCTTCGATCTCGAATTCACGTCCTGGCCCGACGCGTTGGCGCAGGACTGGTCGGCGCCCGGTCAACTCCGGGAGATCGTGCAGATCGGCGCCCTGCGCGTACGAGATGACCACACGATCGTGGAGGAGTACGAGACGCTGGTGCGGCCGACGGTCAATCCCGAACTCTCCCCTTACTTCACCGAATTGACCGGCATCAGCCAGGAACAGGTGGACCGCGGCGGGCTCGCGCCGGCCGCCGCGCTCGGTGAATTCCTGGCCTTCTGCCGCGGGCACGGCGTCCTCTCGTACGGAAACGACATGGTCGTCCTCGGTGAGAACGTGGGATGGGCCAGGGCCCGGGGTGAGGAAGTGAAGAACGGATTTCTCGACGCCAGCTTCTTCAATGTGCGGCCCTGGGTGAACTCTCTCGCTCCACAGACCTCTTCGGCGAACGTGGGACGGTTGTGGAAGGTGCTCGGACTGCCGAAGCCCTTTACCGGCGAGGAGCATTCGGCGCTCTTCGACTGCTATTCCTTCGCCGCCGCCATCAAGCACCTGTGCGCCGCCGGCGCGACCCTTCCCGAAGGTTGCCTGCGCGGCCAAGAGCCGCCGCGGCACTGAGGATTCACGCCCGCCGTCCGGGAGCCGCCCCGCCCCTCGGTTCCCGAGCCCGCGTGCTCTTCGCGCGCGCGTCACGCGCGTAGTCGCCTGCCCCGGCGGCCCCGCGGCGGAGGTCAGTCGGCGGGCGGGGCGGCCGGCGCGTCCGCCGCCGGGAGTGCGGTGTCGGGCCCCAGGGGCCGCTCGAAGACGGTGCGCAGCACGATGGTCGTACTGGTGCCGTGCACCGACGGGATGGCCCGGATGCGGTCGAGCGCGTCGGCCAGTGCGGTGGTGCCCGAGACCCGCACCTTCAGCCAGTAGCAGTCCTCGCCCGCGACCTCGTGCACCTCAAGGACGCAGGGCTCCGCGGCTAGGCCCGCGTTGACCTCGGCCTTCGCGCGCTCGCCCGGCGCGAAGCGGAGCGCGATGAACGCCGCGGTCGACGCGTCCACGCTCGCCGGGTCGAGGTCGGCGCGGTAGCCGGCGATCACGCCGTCCCGCTCAAGGCGCTGGAGGCGTTCGCGGACCGACGGCTCGGACAGCCCGACGGCCCGCGCCAGCGCCCGGACGGTCTGTCGACCGTCCGCGGTCATCATCCGCAGGATCGTGCGGTCGGTTTCGTCGAGCTGTCGCTTCATGGTGAGAACTTGCCCTTCTTGGCACATCAACTTACGCTCACATAGCCATGCTACACGGAATGCCTTACTAAAAGAGGCTAGATGTCTACTGAGCCTAAGTTAGGGAATATTGGATCGGAGGGGGGAACGGGGGCTGGGCCGGGGGTGGATTCCGGTGTCCGGCCGCTGCTTCCCTGGTTGGCGCTGGTCACGGTGTGGCTGCTGTGGGGGTCCACCTACCTCGGCATCCAACTGGCCGTCGACACCATTCCGCCGCTGCTGATGGCGGGGTTCAGGTTCCTCATCGCGGGCGCGGTGCTCTTTGCGTTCGTCGGGCCGCGCCACGCGCGCGGCGCCGAGCGGCCCACCGCACCGCAACTGCGCTCCGCCCTGATCGTCGCCGCGCTGCTGCTGGTCGGCGGCAACGGGCTGCTCAGCATCGGCGAGACCGAGGTGGACTCCGGGCTCGCCGCGCTGATCGTGGCCACCGTCCCGGTGTGGATGGTGGTCATCCACGCCGCGGTGACCAGGACACGGGTCACGCTGGCGATGGGGCTCGGGCTGCTGCTCGGCACGGTCGGGGTCGGGCTGCTCGTGGGTGGGCCCGGCGCGCAGGTCGACGCCGGCGGCGCGGTGCTCGTCCTCATCGGCTCGCTGAGCTGGGCCACCGGCTCCGTCTACGCGCGCACCGCGCCGCTGCCGAAGCACCCGCTGGTGGTGGCCGCCCTCCAGATGCTCATCGGCGGGCTGCTGCTGATCGCCATCGGCGCGGTGGCCGGCGAGTTCGGGCGCCTGGACCCCGGTGCGATCTCGGCCGCTTCGATCGGCGGCTTCCTCTGGCTCGTGGTGGCCGGCTCGATGGTCGCCTTCACCGCGTACGGGTACGCCAACGCCCATCTGCCCAACGACACGATGGCCACCTACGCGTATGTGAACCCGGTGGTCGCGGTCGCCCTCGGCGCCCTGCTCGGCGATGAGCGGCTGAGTCCGAACCTGCTGCTGGGCGGCGCCGTGATCGTCAGTGCGGTGGTCCTCATCGTCGGCGGCAAGGCCATCGCCCGCCGCCTCGCTGGGCCGGCCGCCGTGCCCGCCCCGCGCCGTCAGTAGTGCCGGATGCCCTTCAGCAGGGTGCGCGCCCACGGCGCGTCGACCTCGTCGGCGCCCATGGCGATCATCGCGTTGCACAGGAAGCCGCGGGCGAAGAATTCCTGTACGTCGTCCTCGCTGGCGCCGGAGACGGCCCGTACGTACTCCACCTCGCGCGCGTAGGCGGAGCGGATCGCGTCCCGGATGGCCGGTTCGCTCGCCGCGCAGGTGGCCTGGATCAACACCAGCAACAGGTTCTTGTCGACGACCAGTCGTGCGTACGCCTCTCCCAAGGCGTGCAGCACCCTGGTGGGTTCGCAGCTCGTCGCCCGGGCTGCGGCGTCCGCGAATGCCTCCCGCATCTGTCGCGAACAGTGCTCGATGACGGCCACGAACAAGGTTTCCTTGTCCGGGAACAACCGGTAGATGTACGCCTGCGAAATGCCGGCGGCCTTGGCCACCTCCGCCGTCGTCGTGCCGTAGTAACCCCGGGCGGCGAACGTCCCGATGGCTGTTCTGAGCACGGTTTCGCGCCGCTCATCCGCCGTGGACAACTGGCGACCGGTCGACGATCTTGTCATGTGACTACTTAACCATTAACCCGCGGGAGTGCCAAGGAGTATGGGGTGACTATGGCGAGTTGGTGCACCTTGTGATCGTCAAGGAAATGTCAGGTATCGGATGCCCGTTTTCCTGTGTTACCCCGTGATGCGGGCACGGAGTCTGACGATTTTGCCGCCCAAAATTACAATTCTTCTTCGAAGTTCACCCGGCATGACCGCGGATGTCCGGATAGGGGAAGGCAGTTCAGGGGGAGATTAAGCAATTACTCATTGGTGCGCTTTGCGCGCGGGTCGGGCAGAGATCTGGAGAACTCGGGCCGCCGGGTGGCGCGGGCGGGCGCCGTCGGGGCGGGCTCCCGGTGGGTGGCCCGCGCCGACGGCCGGCCCGGGCCACCCGGAGCCGCCCCCCAGCGGATCAGTCCTGCGGGACGGGTGCGCAACTGCTCCCGGGAGCTGGCGTCCTGCCGTGGATGAGGTAGCCGTCCACGGCGCCGCGGGTGCAGGAGCTGCGCCCGTAGACGCTGTGCCCGGCGCCCTCGTACGGCAGCAGGACGGTCGTGCCGCGCGTCTGCCGGTGCACCCGGGCGGCCCAGGCGTAGTGGTTCGCCGGGTCGTGTCGCGAGTGCAGCATGAGGATCTTGGGGGCGCGGGTGATGCGCAGCCGGTGCTGCGGGTTGTTCACCTCGTCGGGCCAGCCGACGCATCCGGCCACCGCCGCGTGTACGCGCGGTGAACCGCGCAGGTGGGGTGCGGCCCGCAGCTCGGCTGCGGTCAGGTCCGCGTACTCGCGGAAGTCCTTCGGACGGAACCGCCAGTCCTGGCAGAACACCGCCGAGAACGGGGCCGCCCGCGTCTGCTCCGCCGCGCCCCGCGGGGCCGGACCAACGGATGGCCGTGCGTGCTGGCGCTCCTGCGACTGCTGCCCCGGCAACTGCCGGCGCTCCCTCGACTGGCCCACCCGCGGCTGTCGTTGCTGCGCTTCGAGCCCGGCCAGATAGCGGGCCAGGTCGCCCCAGTCCGGGCCGTACAAGTACTGCTTGAAGGTGGTGAGCGTGATCGCCCGGGCGGTGAGGGGCCGCTCCGGGTGGTCGGGGTCGGACAACTCGCCCCGGTCGGCCCTGGCGAGCAGCTCGTCCCACACGGCGGTGGCGTCCCTGCCGTACAGGGCGCACGAACGGCTGGTCTTGCACCACCGGGCGAACTGCTGGAACGAGTCCTCCGCCGTGACCGCCGACGAGACGAGGAACGCGCGCAGGCCCAGGCTGTGGTCCATGTTGGCGGTGAGGGCCATGGTGCGCAGCCGCTCGCCGTACTGCTCCGCGTACTGTTCGCCGATCAGCGTGCCGTAGGAGTGGCCGAAGTAGTTGATCCGTTCCTCGCCGAGCGCCGCGCGGAGCGCGTCCATGTCCCGGACGACGCTCAGGGTGTCGGCGTGGTCGAAGACGGGCCCGCTGTGCCGTCGGCAGTCCTGCCGCAGGGCCCTGTTGTACGCCGCGAGTTGGGCGAACTCCGCCTGGTCCGCCGGGTAGCCCGACGGGGCCTGGTCGAGCAACGCGGCTGAGCACCTGATCGGCTGGCTGGCGCCGACGCCCCGCGGGTCGAACCCGACGATGTCGAACCGTGCCCGGACGTCCGCGCTGAAGTGGCCCGGCGCGCGGCGTACGGCGAAGTCCACCCCCGAGTCGCCGGGCCCGCCCGGGTTGACGAACAGCATGCCGATCCGGCGGGCCGGGTCGGTCGCCGTACGGCGGGCCACGGCCAGGTCGAAGGTGCCGGCCGTCGGGCGTGCCCAGTCCACGGGCAGCCGCAGGGTCCCGCACTCCGCCGTGGCGTCCTGCGGGCACGGGCGCCAGGTGACGGCCCGTTGCGCGCGGTCGTCGCCGCCGGGGGGCCCGGTCGCGTCCACCGCCGCGCTCGGGGTCGCCGTCCCGGCGAGCGCTCCGGCGACGAGCACTCCGGTGAGTGCCTTGAAGAGCGATTGCATGAAGTCCTTTCCCTGCTGATGCACACGGGCGGTCGGGGCGCTGCCCCGCGGCCCGACCATGGCAGGGCGTTGACCAGGGCGCCATCGCCCGCGACGGGAATCAGGGAGGACGTCGGGACGCGGTCGGGGTTCGGCTCGGGGAGACACCCCGAGGCCGGGCCGCCGGATTCCGGGGCTGGCCCGTAGGTGGCGGGTGGGCGCGGGCCGTGACGGGCACTCAACTCCGGGCGGACGCGCTTCGTCTCCGGACGGACGCGCTTCGCCGCTGGACACAGCGGCTCCCCAACTCCGGACGTACCGGCTGTTCGGCGCCAGATGCACCCGCCGCTCAACTCCGGACGTAGCGCCCCCGACTGGCCGATTCACCTCCCTTACGTTCTACAGTGCTGTAGATTTCGGGCCGTCGACGAGGGCAGCCGAACCGGAGGATGGTCGTGGCAGTCGTGCTGGAACAGGACGGCGACGCGTGCACCCGGTCGCCGGCGCCGGGCGTGCCGATGCAGGTGTCGGGCCGTGACCGGTAGCAGTCGCCGGCCCGCTGCCGTACTGCGCTCGCGCCGGCCGCAGCGCGGGGACCGGGCGCCGCGCGACACTCCAGGGCGGTAGCCCGCGCGCGGCGCCGCATGATCGCCGCGCAGACCGCCCCGCCCGCCCCCCGTATCCCACCGGCCGCACCGGTGCGCAACCCCCGTACGCCGGTGCGGCCATGGGCCGGGAGAGGGCGGGAGACACACAGACGACCCGTGCCGGTGCCGAACGTCGCGGCACGGGGCGGTTCCGGACGGCCGGGTGACGGCCCTCCGGCAGATGACGGACACCACACCAAGGAGACAGCGATGGCCGCGATAGATCTGGACAAGGTGCTCGACAAGGCATGGGCGGACAAGGACCTCCCGGAGATCCTCGCCGCGCCGGTCGCGGCCCTGAAGGGCGTGTCGGACCGGGACGGGGAACTCCTCCAGGAGGCGTTCGGCGTCAAGACGGTGGCTGATCTGGCCAACCTCAAGTACTTCCGGTGGGCCGCGGCGCTCGCCGCGCTCGACACCTCGGCGAAGTAGCGCCGGGACGGTGGCTCCCGCCCGGTGCGGGAGCCACCGGCAGCTCGCCGCCCGCGCGGCGGGCGCACACACCACGACGTGAGAGTGACTGAAGGAGAGAGCGCCGCCATGGTGTTCAAACGACTGCTGGGAGCCATCGGGGTGGGCGGCCCGTCGGTGGATACGGTCCTGGACGAGGGCCCGGTACTACCAGGCGCGGCCCTCACGGGTCGGGTGCGCATGGTCGGTGGCACCGCCAGCGTGGAGATCGAGCACGTCACGCTGGAACTGGTCGCCCACGTCGAGGCCGAGGGCGGCGACGAGGAGCGGGAGGGGCTGGTCGCCTTCCACCGGGCCACCGTCGACGGCGGCTTCCGGCTGGCCGACGGCGAGGAGCGGGAGGTGCCGTTCACGCTGCCGCTGCCCTGGGAGCTGCCGGTGACCGAACTGCACGGGCAGGGGCTCGGCGTCGTCCTCGGGCTGCGCACCGAACTCGCCGTCGCGGGCGCCAAGGACAAGGGGGACCTCGATCCGCTGCGGGTGCGCCCGCTGCCGGTCCAGGAGGCGGTCCTCGAAGCGTTCGGGCAGCTCGGGTACGGGTTCGTCTCGGCCGACCTGGAGCTCGGGCACATCCACGGCACCAGCCAGAGCCTGCCCTTCTACCAGGAGATCGAGCTGAGTCCGCCGCCGCAGCACGCCCATGCGCTCCAGGAGGTCGAAGTGACCTTCCTGGCCACGCCGGTGGGCATGGAGGTGGTCCTTGAGGCCGACCGGCGCGGCGGTCCCTTCACCGCCGGCGGCGACGCCGTCAGCCGCTTCACCGTCGCCCACCACGACGTCGAGCGCCTGGACTGGACGGCCGCGGTCGACTCCTGGCTGCGCGGGCTGATCGAGCGGCAGGGCGGGTACGCCGAACACGCAGGGCACGCGGGACACGCCGAGCACGGTGCGCACGGCTCGTACGGTGGCGAGTTCGGGCCCGGGGCGGCGGCCGACCACTCCGGGGCCGGGCACGGCGCGTCCGAGCACGGGCGCCGGTCGGGGCCGAGCACCGGGGCCGTGGTGGCCGGGGTCGCGGCGGGGGTGGCCGTGGGCGTGGTGGGCGGCATCGTCGCGGCCGAGGTCGTCGACGAGATCGGCGATGCCTTCGAGGGCGATGACGCGGAGGACGGCGACGACTGACGGGGCGCCGTCGCCCGGCGGCGGTGACCTGGCCGGGCCTGCCCCGCCCGTGACGAAGACCCCCACCACGCCGGTGGGGGTCTTCGTCCGTTCGGGCACCGGTCCTCGCGGTGCTTCGCGCACCTGCTCGTACGGCCCGTGGCGGGTCGGTCGGACGTGGCCGGTCAGACGTTGACGCCGAAGTCGGAGGCGATGCCGGCGAGACCGGACGCGTAACCCTGGCCGACCGCGCGGAACTTCCACTCGGCGCCGTGCCGGTAGAGCTCGCCGAAGACCATGGCGGTCTCGGTCGAGGCGTCCTCGGACAGGTCGTAGCGGGCTATCTCGGTGCCGCCGGCCTGGTTGACCACGCGGATGAAGGCGTTGCGGACCTGGCCGAAGCTCTGGCCGCGGGCGTGCGCGTCGTGGATGGAGACCGGGAAGACGATGCGGGTCACGTTCGGCGGCACCGCCGCGAGGTTCACCTTGACCGACTCGTCGTCACCGTCACCCTCGCCGGTGAGGTTGTCGCCGGTGTGCTCGACCGAACCGTCCGGGCTGGTCAGGTTGTTGTAGAAGACGAAGTGCTGGTCCGAGACGACCTTGCCGGACTCGTCGCAGAGCAGCGCGGACGCGTCGAGGTCGTAGTCGGCCCCGGTGGTCGTGCGGACGTCCCAACCCAGGCCGATCAGCACGGCCGTGAGGCCCGGTGCCTCCTTGCTCAGCGAAACGTTGCCACCCTTGGACAGGGAAACACCCATCGTTCCTCCTCCATCATGCGTTCTGTCGCGTTTGTCCCTCGCCGGTCCCAACGTGGTGGGGGCCGGCGAAGTTCCTTCGGTTGCGCAACTTTGGAATCCGGAGGGTGCGATCTGGGTCACGCGCCTCGCATGATGCTTTCCTGATTGCGCAAACTTTAAAGTGTCTTCATGGATGCTGACACGGTAACGGCCCCCGAGCTCGCCCGGCTCGACGGCGGCCCCGCGGACGGGACCCGGGTGTGGGTGGTGGGGCGCGCCCCGGTGCTCCAACTCTCCTCCCCCTGCGAACTGGCGGACGGCCCGGGTGCGGTGCGCGTCGACACGCTGTACATCTACCGGCTCGACGGGATGGCTGGCGACGGTCTGCTCCGGTACGGCTATGACGGGGCCAGCCCCTGATCGGGTGGGGGGTTTCGAGGCGCGGTGTCACGGGGCGTGGTGTCACGGGGCCTGGCGGCGCTTGGGGGTTGGCGCTTGCGGTTGCGGCGCCTTGGGGTGTGGTGCTTCAGGGTGTGGCACTTGGGGTCGCGGTGGTGCCCGTGCTGCCCGTGCTGCCCGTGCTGCCCGTGGGGTGGGTGGGCCGTTCCGGTGCGCTCGGAATGGTGCGCGGTGTGGGTGTGGCGGCGGGTTGGGTGGGCTCGGTGGGGGAGTGGGCGGCGTCTTCCTCGCGCATGGCGCGGGCCTCGCTCTTCAGGATGCGGAGCGACTTGCCCAGCGCGCGGGCGGTGTCCGGCAGCTTCTTCGAGCCGAAGACCAGGGCGACCACGACCCCCACCATCAGTAGGTGCCAGGGCTGTAGGGCGTTGCGGAACACCTCTTCACCTCTCTCGTCTCTTCGTGTCGCTTGCTTCGCCGCGCCGCTCCCGCGGGGCGGTCCGGTGGCGGTCGGCCGCTCGAACTTTATTGCTATATTGCGCAACTATGCAACTAAGGTCGGTGGGGGGAGCCGCACCGGTGGGGATGGGGGCGCAACCATGGCAGGCAGCCGTCGGCGTTCGGCCGGTCCACGGCACGGGGCGGGGCGTGATCCACGGCGGAGTGCCGGGCGTGGGGCGGGGCTTGATCCGCAGCGCGGGGCGGGGCGCGGCCCACGGCGTGGTGCGGGGCGTGATCCACGGCCCGGGGCCGGGCGCGGTGCGGGCCGGGTTGGCGGGCGGGGGCACGGCCGCGGCCGGGTGGTGCTGCTGGTCCTGCTCTCGTTCGTCCTGCTCGTCGCCGCCGGCGCGGGTTGGCTCTACCTGCGGCTGAACGCCAACATCGACACCTTCGACGCGGACGGCATCGCCGCCGACCGGCCGCGGGCGGGCGCGTCCCGGGGACAGAACGTGCTGGTCATCGGCTCGGACGCACGGACGGACGGCAACAGCGCACTCGGCGGCGGCGACAGCGAGGACGTCGGCCGCTCCGACACCGCCTTCCTGCTGCACGTGTACGGCGACCGCAAGCACGCCGTCGCCGTCTCCATCCCGCGCGACACGCTCGTCGACATCCCACCGTGCCGGCTGCCCGACGGCACCTGGACGCAGACCCAGCGGCGCACCATGTTCAACGCGGCGTACTCGGTCGGTCAGACCGCCAAGGGCAACCCGGCCTGCACCCAGAACACCGTGGAGAAGCTGACCGGGCTGCGCGTCGACCACACCGTCGTCGTCGACTTCAAGGGCTTCGCCGCGCTGACCGACGTGGTCGGCGGCGTTGACGTGTGCCTCCCGCAGGACGTGTACGAGCAGGACCTCAACCCGCACCGCACCACCCGGGGCAAGCGGCTCTTCACCCGGGGCGAGCAGCGCGTCGCCGGGCACCGCGCGCTGGACTACGTACGGCTGCGGCACGGCGTCGGCGACGGCTCCGACATCGGCCGCATCAAGCGCCAACAGGCATTCGTCGGCAGCCTGTTCAAGAAGGTCAAGAGCGACGGGCTGACGCCGACCAAGGTGCTGCCGCTGGCGGACGCGGCCACCCGCTCGCTGACCGTCGATCCCGGGCTCGGTTCGGTCGACAAGCTGGCCACCTTCGCCCTGTCGCTCAAGGACGTCGACCTGCACCACACCACGTTCGTCACCGTTCCCTGGCGGTACGAGGGCGCCCGCGTCGCCGTCGTGGAGCCGGACGCCACCCGGCTGTGGGAACTCCTGCGCGCCGACCGGCCCGTCGACGGCGCGGACCTGCGGCAGGCCGGCACCGGCGAGGGACCGAGCGGCCGGCCCGCCACCAGCCCCACGCCACCGGGCACCGTTCCCCCTTCCGGCGCGCCCCGTGCCGGCGCGGGCACCCCGGCATCGCCGTCCACCGCCCCGGACCGGCCGATGCCCGACGCCCGCCGCGCCGACGACCGGTTGTGCGCGGACCTGTCCTACGGCTGAACCCACCGGCTCGTACGTCGAACACGCAACCGCCAGGCCCAACCGCCAGGCCCACCGGCTCTGAGCCCATCGGCGGGGGCCGCCGCGCCGCTGGCCGTGCCGGTGGTGCGCACCGACGTCGGCGATGCCGCGTACGTCCTCAACCGGTCTGCTGCTCCGTGGCCCGCTGGTGGCGCGCGTACCGGTTGCGGACGGCGACCAGCGCCAGCGCGTACAGCGCGAGGACGGCGGCGAGCAGCGGGTAGTACGCGGGCGGCGGGGCCGACATGCCGCACCACGGGCCGACGGGGGTGAGCGGTATCAGCACGCCGAGCACGGCCAGTGCGGTCGCCGCCCAGCGGACCGGGCTGGGCGTGCGCCCCTCGGCCGCCCGGCGACCGGTGCGCAGCAGCACCATCACCAGGGCCTGGGTCAGCAGGTTCTCGGTGAACCAGCCCGCGTGGAAGGACTCCTGCCCCGCCCCGCCCAGCGAACCGTGCACCGACCAGGCCAGCACCGCGAAGGTGGCGAGGTCGGCGGCGGCCCCGAGCAGGCCGAAGCCGGTGATGAAGCGCAGGAAGTCGTGCGGGCGCAGTGCGGCCGGGCGGCGCAGCAGGTGCCCGGCCGGCCGGTCGTACGCGAAGGCGAGCTGCGCCGCGTCGAAGCACAGGTTCTGCACCAGCACCTGGGTCGGCAGCATCGGCAGGAACGGCAGGATCAGACCGGCGGCCAGCATCGCGATGACGTTGCCGAGGTTGGAGGAGAGCGTGATGCGCAGATAGCTGGAGATGTTGCCGCTGCTGTGCCGGCCGGCCAGTACGGCGTGGTCGACGGCGGTCAGGTCCTTGGTGGTCAGGACCGCGTCGGCGCTCTCCCGGGCGAAGTCGGCGGCGCCGCACGGCGCGATGCCCACATCGGCCGACCGCAGGGCGGCGAGGTCGTTGACCCCGTCGCCCAGGAAGCCGGTGGTGTGCCCTGCGGCGCGCAGCGCGGCGATGATCCTGGCCTTGTGCGCGGGGGTGCAGCGGGCGAAGACGGTGGTGCGCCGGGCGAGGTCGGCGAGGTCCGCATCGCTGAGACCGTCGATCACCTCGGCGCGCCGCACCTGGTCCGGGTCGAGCTCAAGGCCCAACTCCTGACAGGTGCGGGCCGCGGTGCCCGGGTGGTCGCCGGTGAGGACCTTGACGGTCACGCCGTGCTCGGCGAGCCCGCGCAGCGCCTCGTCCGCGGTGGGGGCGAGCGCGTCGCGGAAGGTGAGGAAGCCGCGGAAGGTCAGCCCGCGTTCGTCGGCGGTCGTGTAGCCGCGCGGCCGGCTGCGCCGCTCGGCGGTCGCGACCGCGAGGACGCGCAGGCCCTGGTCCGCGTGGTCGGCCGCGGTCGCGAGCAGCCGCAGCCGCTCCGCGTCCGTGAGCGCGCACCGCTCCACCACCGACTCCACGGCGCCCTTCACCACCAGCGTGTCGCTGCCCAGCACGCCGGGCGTGCGCACCACTGCCGTGGACAGCCGCCGCAACGGGTCGAAGGGCAGCGCCGACACGGCCTCGTAGGCGTCGTACGGCTCGTGGGCCTGGTACGCCGCATCCGGCTCGTACGGCGTGTGCGCGGCGGGCCCGGCGAGAGCAGGAGACCCGGCGCCGAGGGACGCGGCATCGGGGGCCGCCGTGCCAAGAGACGCCGGACCAAGAGACGCAGCACCAAGGAACGCAGCGTCAGGCGCCGCGGCGGCCGTGAGGATCGCCTCGTCCAGGGCGTCGGGGCTCGGCAGGTCGGCCAGGTTCAGGGTCCACCAGGCGTTGACCGCGGCCCAGTGCGCCACGCCCGGGTCCGGCCGGCCTTCGGCGTCGAAGGCGCCGTCGACGACCGGGCGGTCCTGGGTCAGCGTGCCGGTCTTGTCCAGGCACAGCACGTCCATCGCACCGAGGTCGTGCAGGGCGGGCAGGCGCCGCACGATCACGTCGTGGGCCCGCGCCAGCCGGGCCGCGCCGCGGGCCAGGCAGGTGGTGACGATGACCGGCAGCATCTCCGGGGTGAGCCCGACTGCAACCGCCACCGCGAACGGCAGCGTTTCGAGCCCGCGCCCGCGCAGCGCCGCGCCCGCCATCAGTACCAGCGGCGGGGTGAGCAGCATGAAGCGGACCAGCGTCCAGGAGATGCCGTGCACGGAGCGGTCGAAGGCGCTGGCCCGCTGTGGCCCGGGCGGGGTGTGCGCCCGGGCGAACTGGGTGGCCTGCCCCGTCGCCAGGACCACGGCGGTGCCGGTGCCGCTGGCCACGCTGCTGCCCTGGAAGCAGAGTTCGGGTCGGGTCAGGAGGCCGTCCGGGGCGGGGCCTGGCGTGTCCACGGGCTCCTTGACCACCGGCACGGACTCGCCGGTCAGCGCGGACTGCTGCACGGTGAGCCCGGCGGCCCTGAGGAGTCGTACGTCGGCGGGCACCAGGTCGCCGGGGCCGATCCTGATCACGTCGCCCGGCACCAGTTCGTCCACGGGCAGTTCGCGGGCGCGCGGTGGCGCCTGCCCCGTGTCGCGCCGCAGCACGGTCACGGTGGTGGCGACCAGTCCGCGCAGCGCGGCCATGGACCGGGCAGCGCGGTGCTCGCCGAAGGTCCGCAGGACGCAACTGACCAGCACCAGGGCGAGGATCACACAGGCGGTGCCCCAGGACGCCACCAGCGACGAGACCACGCCGAGCAGCAGCAGTACCGCCGTGAACGGGTCACGCGTGCTGCGGAGGAACCGGCGCGGCCAGGGCACCGCGCGCCACGCGGGCAGGGTGTTCCCACCGGCACGGTCCAGCCGCGCGGCGGCCTCGCCGTCGGTCAGCCCGCGCGGCGAACTGCCGAGCGTGCGCAACACCTGGAGCGCGGTCAGCCCGGCCAGCGCGTCCGCCGCGGCGCCGATGGTCGGCGGGGCGGCGGAGTCGGCTGGCGCGGTCGGGTCGGGAGGAGGGTTCGATACCGGCGCCGCAGCGGCCTCAGGCACCGGTCCTGCGGAGTCTGCGGGGCGCCGCGGAGTCATCGGCGGCGCGGGCGGCAAGCTGTCCGACCATCAGCCGGACCACGGTCACGACGTCGGGATCGGCGACGTAGTACACCTGGCGGCGGCCCTCGCGGCGGGAGGAGACCAGGCCGGCGAGCTTGAGCTTGGACAGGTGCTGGCTCACTGCGGGCAGCGCACCGCCGACCCGCTCGGCAAGACCCGTCACGTCGCTCTCGCCCTGCGCCAGCGCCCAGACGATGTGCAGTCGCGCCGCAGCGGCCAGCAGGCCGAACGCGGCAGCCGCCTCGTTGAGCACCTCGGCCGGCGGGTCGTCGAAGTCACCGACAGGTCCGGACACGCTAGCTCTCCCCTCGGGGGCACCCCGCGGCCCCAGGCGCCCAGTGTAGGTGCCGGCAGTGACACCGGGCCGGCGGGCAGCCCGCGCCCCACCCGCCGCACGCGCACCGGTCCCACCGGCCTGGCCTGGGCCTTCGGCCCGTTCGCGAGTCGTGGTCGTGGTCGTGGGGCGGGGTGGGCGTTGGAGTTGGCCGCCCGGGTGGCGGGGGACCGGGCGGGGCTGGCCGCCCGGGGCACCGGGGTGCCGGGCGGGTGCGCCCCTGATGGCGCGCCGCCGTAGCGGGGCGCACCCGCGTCGGCAGCCACGCCCGGCTCCCGCGTCCGGGGCTGGGCCCGGGTCCGGGCCGGGGCGACGCTCGGCCTTCGCGTACGCGCGCCCGCGTCCGGGACGGTGCTCAACCCCCGGGTACGCGCGCGCCCGCGTCCGGTCCGGAACGGTGCTCCGCCCCGCGTACGCGCCCGCGCCAGGCCAGGGCTCAGCCCCGCGCCCGCGTCCGGCCCCTCAACCCACCGCCACGCCGTAGTCCTTGGCGATGCCGGCCAGCCCCGACGCGTACCCCTGGCCGATGGCGCGGAACTTCCAGTCGCCGGCCCTGCGGTAGAGCGCGCCGAAGACCATCGCGGTCTCCTCGGCGGCGTCGTAGGACAGCTCGTAGCGGCACATCTCGCGGCCGGTGAGGTTGTCGACGACCCGGATGTACGCGTCGCTGACCTGGCCGAAGTTCTGGCCGCGGGCCTCCGCGTCGTGAATGGAGACGGTGAAGACGACCTGTTCCACGCCCTCGCCGAGGCCGTCGAGGTCGACCATGAGCTGCTCGTCGTCCCCGTCGCCCTCGCCGGTCGTGTTGTCGCCGGTGTGCCGCACCGCGCCGTCCGGGCTGCTGAGGTTGTTGTAGAAGACGAAGTGGTCGTCGGAAATGACCTTGCGGTCCGCGCCGCAAATCACGGCGGACGCGTCCAGGTCGATGGCCGCGCCGCCGGCCGGCTGGGCGTCCCAGCCGAGACCGACCGTGACGTCCGCGAGCGGCGTGCCGTCCTGGTTGAGGACGACGTTCTGACCCTTGGCGAGGCTCACGCCCATCGGTGGTGCTCTCCTTCGTCTGCGCTGTCCGCTGCTCTGTCCGCGCGGCACGGGCGCCCGACCGGCCCCCGGACCGGCGCCCCTCACCCGGACCCAACGGGGCGCACCACACCATAGTTCCCGGCTTGCGCAACTGAAGAATGAACGGGCGGTGATGGGCGGCGCTGCCGGGCGCGGAGAAGTCGGAAATGCAGGCGTCTGTAAGGGTACGCGGTGGATCGCGGCCGGTCCGCGGTGGGACGTCGGCACCTGGCGGTTGGGCGAGCGATCGGCATCCGCGGGGATGGGTGACGGCACCCGCGCGTAGCGGGAGGGACGGCGCGACCGGGACGGTCGGTATCCGTGCGTACGGGGAGGGGACCGGCAGGCGCACCCGGGGCGGGCGCTCGACACCCGCGTGCACAAGGCACCCGCACCCGCAGGGCGGCCGGTCAGCGCCCGTGCCGTACGGGGGCGCGCCGCAGCACTTGCCCGTACGGCACGGGGCCGCGCCGGACGCTGCACGAAGCGGCAGTTCGGGGCCGGTGTCGGGCCTGGCGGGCGGCCCGTTGCCGAACTGCCGCCGGGCCCGACACCCCCGGGCCCGCCTACCGCGGTGCTCGAATCCGCGGGGGCGTCGCGCTCATCGGGCGTCCGATGCCGAGCTCGGTGCGGGTGCCGCTGCCGGCACCGATGCTGGTACGAGCGCGGGCGCGGGTGTTGGTACGGGCGCAGGCTCGGGTGCCGGTGCTGACGCCGGTGCCGCGTCCCCGGCCCCACCCCGGGCGTCGCCGGCGGCCGGGCCCCGGGCACGGTCGGCCTCGACCCGTGCCGCGGGCCGTGCGGCCGGGCCCGCGACCGGCCCCGCGGCCGGGTGGGACCACAGCCCCCGCGCGGCCAGCAGCGGCAGCACGCCCTCGCCGAACCAGTACGCCTCCTCCAGGTGCGGGTAGCCGGAGAGCACGAACTCGTCGATGCCCAGCCGGTGGTACTCGATGATGCGGTCGGCGACCTCTGCGTGGCTGCCGACCAGCGCGGTTCCCGCGCCGCCGCGTACCAGGCCGATGCCGGCCCACAGGTTCGGGTGGATCTCCAGCCCTGTGGGGTCGCCGCCGTGCAGCGCCAGCATCCGTCGCTGGCCCTCGGACTCGCTGCGGGCCAACCCGCGCTGCACGGCCCGTACGGTCTCCGCGTCGAAGCCGTCCAGCAGGCGCCGCGCCTCGGCCCACGCCTGCTCGGAGCGCTCCCGCGTGATCACGTGCAGCCGGATGCCGAACCGCAGGTCGCGGCTCTCGCGCGCGGCGAGCGCCCGTACCCAGGCGATCTTCTCGGCGACCTGGGCCGGCGGCTCGCCCCAAGTCAGATAGGTCTGCACATGGCGGGCCGCGACCTGACCGGCGGCCGGTGACGAGCCGCCGAAGTAGATCTCCGGCACCGGGTCGGGCACCTGCGTCAACCTGGCCTGCTCAACCCGCAGGTGCTCGCCGGTGAAGTCCACCTCGGCGCCGCGCCACAGTGCCCGGACGACGTGCAGGAACTCATCGGTACGGGCGTAGCGGGCGTCTTTGTCCAGGAAGTCGCCGTACGCGCGTTGCTCCCGGCTCTCGCCGCCGGTGACGACGTTGAGCAGCAGCCGGCCGCCGGTCTGCCGCTGGTAGCTGGCGGCCATCTGGGCCGCCAGCGTCGGCGACAGGAAACCGGGCCGGAAGGCGACCAGGAACTTCAGCCGCTCGGTGTGCTGGCTGATCATCGCGGTGGTCAGCCAGGCGTCCTCGCACCAGGCACCGGTCGGTGTCAACGCGCCGAGGAAGCCCAGGTCTTCGGCGGCGCGGGCGATCTGGGTGAGGTAGCGGACGGTCGGTGGCCGGTCGCCGCCGGCCGCGCCGACCGGGGTGCCGTGACCGCCGCCGACGACATGGCGGCTGTCCCCGTTGGTGGGCAGGAACCAGTGGAAGGTGAGGCCCATCGAAGGCTCCTTTCGTGGCGCGGGTTGCCGGGCGCGGGGTCGCATCGGCGTCGGACGCGGGCGGCCGGCGAAGTGCCTGGGCCGGATCGGATCGGGCTGGGCCGGATCGGGTTCGGTCGGGCCGTGTCGGATCGGGCTGGGTTGGATCGGGTGGGTGTGCGCGGCGTCGGGTGGGCCGGTGTCACCCGGTGGCGGCCAGGACCGTGGTGCGCCCGCCGAGCGCGGCCGAGAACTGGTCCACCACCTGCTCCAGGGCCCGCGCGGAACCGGGTGCGATGGTGAGCGCGCCGTCGTCGCCGACCGTGAGGTCCGAGTCGAGCGTGAACCAACCCGGCACGATGTGGGTGGCGCCCATCGAGCTGAGCACCGGGCGCAGCGCGTAGTCGATGGCCAGCACGTGGGCCGTGGTGCCGCCGGTGGCGAGTGGCAGCACGGTCTTGCCGGCCAGTGCGTACTGCGGCAACAGGTCGAGCAGCGACTTCAGCAGCCCGGAGTAGGCGGCCTTGTAGATCGGGGTGCCGATCACCACGCCGTCCGCCTGCGCGAACTGGGCGGTGGCCGCGGCGATCGCCGGGTGCCCGAAGTCGGCCCCGAGCAGCGCGTCGGCCGGCAGGGTGCGCACGTCGAGGGCGGAGACCTGGTGCCCGTGGCTGGTGAGTCGGGCGTCGAAGTGCCGGAGCAGCCGTGCGGTGCGGGAGGTTGCGGACGGGCTTCCGGAGACGGACAGGACGGTGGCCATGGGAAGGACCTTTCGGACTGCTGGTGGAGTGCACGGGGGCGGGGCCGGGCGCGGCGCGCGTCCGGCCTGGTGGTGCGGGTGGCGCGGCGCGCATCGGAGTGGGAGAGGGAAGCGGTGGGGCCGGTGGGATGGTGCCTGTGTGGGTGGGGGCTGGGTTCGGGCCGTGTCCGGGTGGCTGCGGTGGGTGGTTCGCGTTCGCTGTGTTCCGCGTCCGCTGTGGTCCGCGTGCGGTGTGGTGTGCGTACGGTGTGGTGTGCGTACGACCTGTTGTGCGTAGGGCGTGTGACGCGTACGTCGCCCTACGCGGGGAGTTCGGACCGCTCCTCCGCTGTGGACCGTTCCTCGGCGGCCGGGCGCTGCCACAGCGTGGTGGGTGCGGCCCGCCGTACCGCGGGGGCGACCTCTTCGGCGAAGCGTTGGAGCTGCTCGATCTGCGCGGGCAGGCCGAGCCCCGAGCCGTCGACGGTGATGGACTGGAGGTCGTGCCGGTACGCCTGGTGGAAGTCGAGGATCTTGTCGATGATCTGCTGCGGGCTGCCGATGAGGTGCGGGCCGTCGGCGATGGCGTCCTCGATGGTGCGGAAGGGCGTGTTGTAGCCGGGCTTGCCCGCCAGGTGCGGCTTGTAGCTCTGCCGCACCCTGGCCTCGTAGAACTCCTTGAACTGGACGATCGCCTGCTGCGTGGTGTCCGCGATGAACAGGCCGCCCGAGCCTGCGCCCACGTACGCGGTGGCCGGGTCGTGGCCGTGCGCCGCGAACTGCTCGCGGTAGTGGTCGATGAGCCGGGTGTACGCCGGCCGCGGCTGGATGGCGTTGGCGCTGAAGAGCGGGTCGCCGTGTTTGGCGGCGAGTTCGGGGGAGTTCAGGCTGGTGGCCGAGCCGTGCCAGATGCGCGGCGGGCGTCGGCCGTACGGGCGGGGGATCGTGGTGACCCCGGTGAGGGGCGGGCGGAACTCGCCCTGCCAGCTCACCTCCTCCTCCCGCCACAGCCTGCGCAGCAGTTCGTACTTCTCGGCCTGGTACTCCCACTGGTGTTCCTCCTGGAGGCCGAAGAGGTCGAAGTGCCCCATCTCGGCGCCCTTGCCCACCACCAACTCGACGCGACCACCTGAGAGTTGGTCCAAGGTCGCGTAGTCCTCGGCCACCCGTACCGGGTCCAGGATGGCGACCACGGTGACGCCGGTGAGCAGCCTGATCCGGGTCGTACGGGCCGCCAGCGCGCCCAGCAGGACGGTGGGGCTCGACGACAGGAACGCCCCGGCGTGCCGCTCGCCGACCGCATAGGCGTCGAAGCCCCACTCCTCGGCGGCGACGCCGGTCTCCACCACCTCGGCCAACCGGTCGGCGGCCGGGCTCAGTTCGCCGGTCAGGGGGTGCGGAGCGTGCTGCACGATGGTCAGGACTTGGAATCTCACGAGGGGGCCTCCGGAGCGTGGGCCGGGCGGGGGTTGTGGGTGGGAGGAGCACAGGGGGGGAGCGGGTGGGAGAAACACAGGGTGGGTGTGGGTGGGAGGAGCACAGGGGGGCCCCGGCGCCTGGGTGGGAAGTGGGCGCCGGGGCGTGCGGCGCGGGTTACTTGTTGGTCCTCGGCAGCCCCGGCGGGTTGATCTCCGAGCGGGAGACGGCCTCGTTGGCCAGGCCCCAGCGGTCCAGGACCTTGGCGTAGGTGCCGTTCTCGATGACCACGTTGAGTGCTTCGGCCACCGGCTGGATCAGGCCGTTGCCCTTCTTGGTGGTCGCGGCGATCAGGCCCTGGATGGTCTTGCCGCCGCCCGAGTAGGTGCCGACGACCTCGGTCTTGCCGGTGGCGGCGGCCCGGTAGGCGGCGCTCGGGTTGGGGCCGAGGTAGAGGTCGATGCGGCCGGAGGCGAGCGCCAGGTTGGTGTCGGTCTGGCTCTGGTAGTACTTGATGTTCACCGGTTTGCGGCCGGCCTGCTCGTTCTCCTTGCTCCACTCCACCAGCAGCTTCTCCTGGTTGGTGCCCGAGCCCACCGCGACCGTCTTGCCCGCCACGTCGCTGGGGCCGTTGACCTTGAAACCGCTGCCCTTCTTGGCTTCGAAGGCGAGGTCGTCCTTGCGGTAGGTGGCGAAGTCGTAGATGTCCTTGCGCTCTTCGGTGACGGTGATGTTGTTGAGGCCGATGTCGAACTTTCCGCTGGACAGGCCGACGAAGATGTTCTCCCAGGAGGCCGGGGCGGGCTGGAGCTTGAGCCCGAGGACGTTGGCCACCAGGTGCGCGATGTCGGTCTCGACGCCGATGACGGTCTTGTTGTCGTTGGCGTAGAAGTTGAGTGGTGCGGAGGAGTCGGACGAGGTGACCAGTTTCAGGGTGCCCCGGTCGCGGATCTCCGCGGGCACCTTGGCGGCGATGGCGTCGACCTTGGGCGTCGTGACGCGTCTCTGGTCCGGACTGATATTGATCTTGGTGCGGGTACCCGAGGTGGCGGCGACCTCGGTGGAACCGCCCTCGGATGGGTTGCCGCACGCGGCGAGCGCGAGGGAGCCGGCGAGGGTGAGCGTCGCCGCTGCGGTACGGGTCCAGAGGGTGGTGGTGCGCATGGGTGTCTCCTTGCCTACGGGCGAGGCGTGGCGGTGGTGGGTGGCCGGTGGGTTGCCACGGCCGTTGCCGGGGTGGCTGGGGTTGCTGGGTTGCATGGCCCGGCCGGGGTCGTGGCTTGCCGGGGGTGCTGGGGTGCGTCGTGGGCCGGTGGCGGCGACGGGTTCGCTGAGCCTGCGAGCGGCGACCTGTCAGAGCACCTTGGACAGGAAGGCGCGGGTGCGTTCGTGGCGTGGGCTGTCCAGGACGGCGGCGGGCGGGCCCTGTTCTACGATGACGCCGCCGTCGATGAAGACCACGGTGTCGGCGACCTCGCGGGCGAAGCCGATCTCGTGGGTGACCACCACCATCGTGGTGCCGCTCCGCGCCAGCCCCTTGATCACTTCGAGCACCTCGCCGACCAGCTCCGGGTCGAGCGCCGAGGTCGGCTCGTCGAACAGCAGCACCTTCGGCTCCAGGGCCAGCGCCCGGGCGATCGCCACCCGCTGTTGCTGCCCGCCCGAGAGCTGGCGCGGATAGCTGCCCGCCTTGTCGGCGAGGCCGACCCGCTCCAGCAGCCGTTCGGCCCGCGCGACCGCTTCCTTGCGGGGCAGCCGCAGCGCCGACAGCGGCGCCTCGATGATGTTGTCGAGCGCGGTCAGGTGCGGGAAGAGGTGGAAGTTCTGGAAGACGAACCCGATGTGGGTGCGCTGCCGCAGGACGTCCCTCTCGCGCAGCTCGTACAGCTTGTCGCCGGAGCGTCGGTAGCCGATCAGCTCGCCGTCGATGCTGATCGAACCCCGGTTGACCTTCTCCAGGTGGTTGATGGCCCGCAGCAGGGTGGACTTGCCCGACCCGGAGGGGCCGAGGACCACGGTGACCTCACCCGCCCGCACCTGGAGGTCGACGCCGCGCAGCACCTTCTGCGGCCCGAAGCTCTTGTGGACGCCGCGGACGTCCACCATCACCGCGCTCATGCGGCACCTCCCGCAGGGTTGGTCGGTCGTTCCTGTGCCGCGGCCCGCAGTTGGGTGACGAAGCGGCGGGCGCGCTGGAGCGGGGTCGGCGGTGGGGTGCGGTTGGTGCCCCGCGCGAAGCGCCGCTCGACGTAGTACTGGGCGACCGAGAGCACCGACGTCAGGAAGACGTACCAGGCGGTGGCGACCATCAGTAGCGGAATCACGTGCCCGTTGCGCCCGTAGATCACCTGTGCCTGGTAGAAGAGCTCGCCGATCGCCATCACGTACACCACCGACGTGCCCTTGAGCAGGCTGATGATCTCGTTGCCTGCGGTGGGCAGGATCGCCCGCATGGCCTGCGGCAGGATGATGCGCCGGATCTGCCGAAGGCGCGGGATGCCGAGCGCAGCCGCCGCCTCCAACTGACCCTGGTCGACGGAGATCACGCCGCCGCGGACGATCTCGGCGGAGTACGCGGCCTGGTGCAGCGAAAGACCGATGAGCGCGGCGCCGATGGTGCCGATCAGGTCGTTGCTGTTGACCGACCAGAACACCGGCCCGAACGGGATGCCGAGCCCGAGCCGCTCGTACAGGGCGCTCAGATTGAACCAGAACACCAACTGCACGATCATCGGAATGGACCGGAAGATCCAGATGTAGCCCCATGCGACGGTCCGCAGTACCGGGTTCTGCGAGAGCCGCATGAACGCCAGCACGGTGCCCAGAAGGAAGCCCAACCCCGTGGCGTACGCGGTGAGTTGGAGGGTCATCCCGACCGCCTGCACGATCGAGTCGGAGAGTACGTAGGCGCGGAAGACGTCCCACTCCCAGACCGGGTTGGTCGCAAGCCCGTACCCGAACTGCACCAGGACCACCAGCACCGCCACGGCCGCGGCCCACCGCCCGTAGTGCCGGGTCGGGACCACCTTGAGCGCGGTCGGGTCGCCGGCGGACTCCTTGTGCGGCCCGCTCGCGCCGGGGGCGTCCGCTGCCTCGGTGTCCGTCCCGGTGCTCGCCCCGGTGTTCGTCCCTGCGGTGGGGCCCACCGCAGTCTGCCGGCTCATGACGGCTCGGGGTGGAGCTGGTCGGGGGAGCCGGCCTGCCCGCCGTGCTGCGCCGCGGTGGGCAGGAACTTCTCGAACGGCAGCGGGCCGATGGTCTCCGGGTCGGCCTCGGTGTCGAACAGCGGCGTGTATCCCGTGGCCAGGTACAGGCCGCGGGCCTCCGGCTGGCGCGGCCCGGTGGTCAGGTAGATCCGCCGGTAGCCGCGCTCGGCCGCCACCCGCTCAAGCTCGTCGACGACCCGTCGGGCGAGCCCGCGGCGCCGGTGCGCCGAATGCGTCCAGATCCGCTTGAGCTCGGCCGATGCGGCGTCGTAGCGGCGGAAGGCGCCGCCGGCCACCGGTTCGCCGCGCTCCAGGAGGAGGAGCAGCACGCCGCCGTGCTCGGGGGTGAACTCGGTGTCGGGGTAGCGGGTCAACTCGGTGTCCGCGTCGCTGCCGTAGCGCGCGCTGTACTCCTCGCCCAACTCCTGGAGCAGCGGTCTGACCAGCGGGTGCGAGACCGGGACGGTGATGACCGTCAGATCGGTTGGGTGCTGCGCCACGGACGTCATGCGCCCACCGCCGCAAGGTTCTGCGGGCCGCGCGGCGCGCCGGCGGCATCCCGCTTGGCGACCTCTTCGCGCACGATCGGGATGACGTAGCGACCGAAGTCGATGGCGTCGTCCAGCAGGTCGTAGCCGCGCGCCGAGAGGATGTCGACACCGAGGTCGTAGTAGTCGAGCAGCGCCTGGGCGACCGTCTCGGGCGTGCCCACCAGCGCGTTGGAGTTGCCCGCGCCGCCGGTGGCCGCCGCGGTCGGGGTCCACAGGGCGCGGTCGTAGCGCTCGCCGGCCTCGGCGATGGCGATCAGCCGCTGCGAGCCGGTGTTCTCCGGCGCGCCGCCGCGCCGGTGCCGCACCAGGCCCGCTTCCCGCCGCTCCCGGATGGCGCCGACCGTACGGTGCGCCTTCTCCCAGGCCAGCTCCTCGGTCGGGGCGATGATCGGCCGGAAGGCGACCTGGATGCGCGGCACGTCGGTACGGCCGGCCGCCGCGGCAGCGGCCCGTACCGCCTCGATCTGCTCCGCGGTCTTGGCCAGCGGTTCGCCCCACAGGCAGTAGATGTCGGCCTCGGCGCCGCCGGCCGCGTACGCGGCGGGTGAGGAGCCGCCGAACGACACGCCGGGACGCGGCTGTTGGACCGGGAAGACGTCGGAGACGAAGTCGTGGAACCGGTAGTGCTCGCCCTCGTGGTCGAAGGGCTCGTGGGTGGTCCAGATCTTCTTGACGATCTCGATGTACTCGCGGGTGCGGGTGTAGCGCTCGTCCTTGGTGAGCGTGTCGCCCTCGCGCTGCTGCTCGTGGTCGCTGCCGCCGGTGATGAAGTGCACGGTGAGCCGCCCGTCGCTGATCTGGTCCAGCGTGGCGAAGGTCTTGGCGGCGAAGGTCGGGTAGGACACGTTGGGCCGGTGCGCGAGCAGGATGTGCAACGTGTCCAGCTTGCTGGCGATGTACGCCGCGGCCGGGGCGGGGTCGGGCGAGCCGGAACCGTAGGCGAACAGCACCCGGTCCCAGCCGTTCTCCTCGTGCGCCCGGGCGAGCCGGAGCGTGTAGGCCCGGTCGAACGCGGCGCCGGAGCGTGCGGTGGTCTCGGAGCCGTCGTTGGTGGCAGCGATGCCAAGGAACTCCACGGGCATGGGAAATGGCCTTTCACGCAAAGGGGGGGGCGAACGCCATGGCGCGCCAACTCCCTTGCGGGCAGCGCGACATGACGGGTGAGGTGGTGGACGAGCAGGGCGCGAAGAGCGCGGTGCACGGGGGAGCGGGGCGCCGGGTGGCGGTCCCGCGGGACGGGGTGGGGCGGTGCACCGTACGTCCGCAGTGCCAGCCTGAGCGGACCGGTCGCCCGGCTGTGACGTGCTGCGGTGAGGTGGACGAAGGGCGGCCCGCGACGGGGCTACCGAACGAGGAAAGGGCCGATCACAGGGCCCGTTGCCGCCTTAGCGGCAACACGCGGCGGACCACACCCGACCGAAGTCGATGTGGTCGCGGGTGACCAAACGCTGCTGTTCCTTCACGAACCTAATGGACCAGGAGTTTATGGTTCCCGTCAACTATGTGCCCGGATGCCGGACAGAGAATGACCGCTTCTTGGGCGATATGCGTGCCGGCGCGGGGCCGGTGGCGGGGCGTTCGGACGGCTCACGTCCCTGGTGTACGGCGGGGGAGTTCGCGGCGTGTGGTGCGGTATGCCGGCTTTGTTCTGTCCGGCGGGTGTGGCCGAGTTGCACGCCCCGTTCGTGTTGCTGCGGGGTGCTGTTGGGGGTGCGCCGGGGCCTTCGTGACGGGTGTGCCGGGGCGGCTGCGCCCGGGGGCTGAGGTGGCCCGTCAGTCCGGCCAGGGTGGCTGCCGGTCGGCCTGCGTCGCGTACGCGGCGAGGTGCCGCCTTGAGCCACGAGCCGCTGGGGCGTGGGGTGTTGGGGCCGTGGCGCCCGTTGTCGGCGAGGTGTGCGCGCGGGGCTGACCGGCGGCGGGGTTGATGGCAGGGTGGGGCCGAGGAGTCTTGGACCTACCTGCGGGTGGGGACGATGTGGGATGTGGAGTGGGCGTACGCGGCCTGCGGTGGCCGTCGGCCGGTGGCGGCTGATCGGTGACCGTTTGCGGTGACCGGTGGAGGGCGATCGGTGTCGGGTGGCGTGTGCCGGGGGTCGGCCGCCCGCAGCGGCGTTGGGTCGGGCCCCGGCGCCGGGCCGCACCGTGGGGGTCCGCGGGCCGGGGGTGAGGTGGGGTCGGGGCCGGGCCGGAGGTCAGACCGCTGCCGGGTCGGCGTTGAGTCCGGGGCCCGGCCGGCGGCATTCGGTGCCGTGTGCGGCGGGCAGGTGTCCGTCCGCATCGTTCGGGGGCGGCGCGAGGGGAGGACAAGAGATGGACGTGGAACGACCGGGTGTGGAGGGTGGGCGCTCGCTCTGCTGGGGCGACGGCGTCGTCCTCGCCACCGACCAGCGGGCCCGGCCCGGCGCGCACCGTACCCTGCGCCTTGCGACCGCGGACCAACTCATCGCGGCCGTCCACTCGTTCGCCATTCGCGGGGCGTCCGCGGTCGGCCTCGCCGGCGCCCTCGGCGTGGCGCTCTCCGCCCACCGGCACCGTACCGCCGACGGCGTGGACGAGACGGCGGTACGGGCCGACGCCGTACGGATCGCGGCGGCCGGCCCCACCACGGCGCACCTGACCCGGGCGGTGCGGCGGGTCCTCGCCCGGCTGCCCGACGGGCCCGATGCGGTGCTCGCCGAGGCGCTCGCCCTGCTGGACGAGGACGCGGCCGTCCACCGCGCCGCGGCGTCACGCGCCTGCGACCTGGTGCTCTCCCGGGTCGCCGGGCGGCCGATGCGGCTGCTCGCGCACAGCGGCGCCGGCCGGCCCGCCGCCGCGGCGGTCGGCGCGCCGCTGGGCGCCGTCATCGAACTCGCCGGCCGCAACGTGGTGCGCGAGGTCCTGGTGGGCGAGGCCGGACCGCTGCCGGGCGGGGCGGGGCACACCGCCTGGGAGTTGGCGCGGGCCGGCGTGGCGCATCGGCTGTGCGCGGACTCCGCTGCTGCCGCCGCGATGGCCGCGGGGTTGGTGGACTGCGTGGTGGTGGGTGCCGAGTTGATCGCGGCCAACGGCGACGTGGTGAACGAGACCGGTACCTATGCGCTGGCCGTCGCCGCGGCCCGGCACGGCATCCCCTTCGTGGTAGTCGCGCCCGAATCCAGCGCGGTCCCGGCCCCCGCCGACGGCCCCGCCCTCGCCGGCGAAGAGCGCGACCCTGCCAGCGAGGAGTGCTACCGCGCCACGGTCGCCGGGGCGCCCAGCGCGCCGCCTGAGTCCGGCGCGTACCGCCCGGCCTTCGACCGCACCCCGGCCGAGTTGATCACCGCGATCGTCACGGAGCGGCGGACGTGCTGGCCGCAGCGCCGGCTGCCGCGCCGGCCACGGGGGCCGGCCGCACCGGACACGGGCCCGCGTGGGGGCGCACCGGCACCCGACTCTGCACGGCGCCAACTCGCCCGATACGCACGCACGTTGTACGAACGCGGCTGGATGCCGGGCACCGCGGGCAACCTCTCGGTGCGCGGCCGAGGCGACACCCTGGTGATCACCGGGAGCGGGCGGCCCAAGGGCGAGTTGACCGAGCGCGACATGGTCGCCGTGCGGCTCGACACCGGCGCCGAGGTGGGCGCGGGGCCGGTGCGCGCGTCGGCCGAGACCGCCATCCACCGCGCCGTCTACCGGGCGACCCGCGCCGGCGCGGTGATCCACGTCCACGCCCCGTACGCCACCGCGACCGCGACCCGCGTCGGCCACCCCGAACGGCGGCGCACCCTGCCCGTCGAACGCCTCGAACTGCTCAAGGGCCTCGGCCTCGCCGACCCCTCCCGCACGGAACTCCCCGTCTTCCCCAACTGGCCCGAGGTGTCCGCGATCGCGCGGGACGTCGCCGGGCACCTGGCCGGTGCCGTGGACCCGCCGCCCGGACTGCTCATCGCCGACCACGGCATCACCGCCTGGGGCCGGGACCTGGCCCAGGCCCGCGACCGGCTGGAGTGCCTGGAGGCCGTCTGCCAGTTGCTGCTGCTCACCCAAGACCCGGCGCTCGCCGCGTACCACGAAGGAAGGTGACCCCATGACCCTGCTCCAGGTCATGCCGGACGACGCACCCCAGCGGACCCTCTTACGCACCCGCGACCACCAGCTCATCGCAGCGGAGTTGGCGGCGCACGGGGTGTTGTTCGAACGCTGGCCGGTACGCGGCGCCGTCGACGCCGACACCGGCGACGACGCGGTGCTGGCCCGGTACGCCACCGAGGTGGCGCAGCTCAGGGCGCGGGCCGGGCTGCGCCTGGTGGACGTGGCGACGCTGCTGCCCGAGGACAACCCGACCTGGCGGGAACGGGTGGCGCAGTCCCGCGGCACCTTCCTGGACGAACACCGGCACGCCGAGGACGAGGTGCGCTTCTTCGCCCACGGCAGCGGCTGCTTCTACCTGCGCCTGGGCGGCCGGGTGTACGCGGTGCTGTGCGAGGCCGGCGACCTGCTGTCGGTACCGGCCGGCACCCGGCACTGGTTCGACATGGGCCCGCACCCCGAGTTCGTGGCGATCCGCTTCTTCGCCCAGGAGGACGGCTGGGTGGGCGACTTCACGGGCGAGACCATCGCCCGGCGCTTCCCGCTCCTCGATGACCTGCTCGCCGCGGAACCGACCGGATGAGCGGGCCGCGGGCGCGCGCCGTGGTCTGCGACATCGAGGGCACCACCGGTTCCGCCTCCCACGTCCACCAGGTGCTCTTCCCGTACGCCAGGGAGCGCATCGCGCCCTGGCTCGCCGACCGCCGGGGCACGCCCGAGCACGGTCGGGTCCTGGCGGGCGTCAGGGCGCACACCGGCCGGCCCGACCTCACCGAGCAGGAGGCGGCGACCGCGCTGGTCGGCTGGCTCGACGCGGACGTCAAGGCACCGCCGCTGAAGGAGGTGCAGGGGCTGATCTGGGCGGACGGCTACGCGCGCGGCGAGTTGACCGGGCACGTCTACGACGACGTGCCGGCGGCACTGGCCCGGTGGGCGCGGGCCGGCATCGACTGCTACGTCTACTCCTCGGGTTCGGTCTCGGCGCAGCGCAACTGGTTCGCCCACACCGCCCACGGCGACCTCACCGGCCTGCTCTGCGGCTACTTCGACCTGCACAGCGCCGGCGGCAAACGGCTCGCGGCCTCGTACCGGACCATCACCGACCACATCGGCGTGCCGGCAGGGGCCACGCTCTTCCTCAGCGACGTGGCGGGCGAACTGGACGCGGCGGCCAGCGCGGGCTGGCTGACCTGTGCCGTACGCCGCCCGGGCGACCCGCGCGGCGACCGGGTGGCGGGCCATGTCACGGTGCCGGACCTGAACCGGGTGCTGGCGCCTGACCCGCCTGACCTGTCCGATCTGCCTGGCCCGCCTGGCCCGCCTGGCCCGCCTGGCCCGCCTGGCCCGCCTGGCCGGTCAGGTCCGGCGGGCGCGGGCGGGGTGGCCGGCGCCCGTTGACGCGGGCCGGGTCGGACGGGGCCGTCCGGGATCAGGCCGCGGCCTGATCCGGGATCAGGCCGCGGTCCGGCGGCGGACGGTGCGCTCCAGGATGCCGAGGGTGGCCCTGAGCGCCGACTCGGGGATCACCGGGAACGTGACCCGGCTGCGCCACTCGTCACCGACCTCGGACCAGTCGTAGTACGAGGTGACCCGGGTGCCCTCGGCGGTCGGCGCGAGGCGGTAGCCGAAGACGTGCCGCGGGTTGGGGAGGGCGAGCTTGCCCTCGACGGTCCAGGCGATCTCCACGTCCTGGACGTAGCGGGTGATGACGACCTCGACCTCGTACTTGCCCAGCGGCCGGTCGCCGAGCGCCTCCCGGTCCATCTGCACCGCGAACCGGTCGCCGACGCCGGTGACCGGCGCGCCCTGGGCGTCGATGAGCATGCCCGAAGCGTCGATGTCCACATGGCCCTGCGGGTCGGCCAGCACCGCGAAGACGGCGTCGGCCGGGGCCGGGATCAGCCGGGAGACCTCCACCCGCTCGGGGCCGGTGGGCACCGGCGGCGTCAGCGCGGTGGCGGTGAGGTGGGCGCGGCCCAGGGTGTGGCCGGACATGGCGAAGCCGAGGGCGGCCGGGGTGGCGTCGGCCGCTACGCCGATGGTCGCCACGTCGAGCGCGTGCACCACCACGAAGTAGCGGTGCAGACCGTGGCCGGCCGGTGGGGCGGCACCGATGAACCGGCTGGTGCCGGCGTCGTTGCGGAGCGCGACGGCACCGGCGGGCAGCCCGGCCCCCGACCCGTCGCCGGCGTCGGCGGGGAGTTCGGTGACGGAGGCGGGGATGTCGGCGACCGCCCAGTGCCAGAACCCGGAGCCGGTGGGCGCGTCGGGGTCGAAGACGGTGACGGCGTAGCTCTTGGTGCCCGCGGGGGCGCCGTGCCAGGCGAGGTGCGGGGAGACGTCCTGCCCGCCGGGCACACCGAAGATCCCGGAGTGCTGCGCGGCCGGCCAGGGCTTGCCCGCGGTGACGGTGTGGCTGGTTACGGTGAAGGAGGCCGCCTCGGGGAGGCGGGCGAACGGGTCGTTGGCGCTCATCGCGTCGATCCTTTCGAACCGTGCAGGGGGAGGGCGACGGGGCGGCTGATGCGCGGTCGGCGGCGGATCGCCGGCAACCGGGCGGGCGTGGGCTTTTCGGCGCGGGCTCTGGCTACGAACCCCAGGTGCGGGCTGCTGGTACGGGCTCGCCGGCGCGCCGCCCCGCTTGGCGCCGGCTGATCGACCATAGCATCGATAATCGATTATTTTCGCCGGGGTTGGCTGAGGTGGACTGCGGTCAGGGCTGGCTTGAGCCGGGGCGGAGTTGGGGTGGACTGGGCTGGGGTTTGGGGCCGGGCTTGGGCCGGGCTCGGGTTGGCTGGGACGGGCCCGGGTTGGAGCGGGCCCGGGTCTGGCCGGCCCGGACGGCCCGGGTGCGGCCCGTTCTCCCGCGTACGACCGGGTGCCGCGCACGAACTCGCCGTCGCGCGCCACCGAGCCACGATCGACGCCCGCGGATCGTCCCCGCCCCACGGCCCGACCGGCGGCTTTCGGCCAGCGCACTGCGATGCGCTACGCGGTTCCATGCCGAGGCTTCGGGGTGCCGACGTGACGCGGCGGTGGGGCGACGGGATGCACTGGCAAGAGGACGCTGCCGAGCGGCCCGGCGCCGCTACCGCCCGGCCGAGGAGGCCGCCCCGCGCGGGGCCGCCCCACCGCAACAGCAGCCCCCGACCGGCAGTGCGCCGCAGGTGGGGGCGGGCGCGGGCGGCGAAAGACGGTGCGGTATGCAAGTGCCAGCGACCATGAATCGACCGCGAGGGGGAACACCACGATGCCGCTCCGCTGCGCCGTGCTCAACGACTTCCAGGGCGCCGCCGCCACCAGCGCCGACTGGGCCGTACTCGACGACGTACAGGTCGTCAGCTTCGCCGACCACCTGCGGACGGAGGACGAACTCGCCGCCGCGCTGGCCGATTTCGACATCGTGGTGACGCTGCGCGAGCGGGTGGCCTTCCCTGCCTCGCTCATCGCCCGGCTGCCCCGGCTGCGGCTGATCGTCGCCTCCGGCATGCGCAACTCCGTCATCGACTTCGCCGCCACCGCGGCCCACGGGGTGACCGTCTGCGGCACCCAGAGCTCCTCGACCCCGCCGGTCGAGCTGACCTGGGCGCTGCTGCTCGGCCTGGCCCGCGGCATCGTGCCGGAGAACGAGACGCTGCGGGCCGGCGGCCCCTGGCAGAGCACCGTCGGCGCCGACCTCGCCGGCCAGCGGCTCGGGTTGATCGGCCTCGGGAAGATCGGCAGCCGGGTCGCCGCGGTCGGCCGGGCCTTCGACATGGACGTCGTGGCCTGGAGCCAGAACCTCACCGAGGAGCGCACCGCCGAGGTCGGCGTCGGCCACGCGGGCTCGCTGGCCGAACTGCTGCGCAGCAGCGACTTCGTCTCGGTGCACCTGGTGCTCGGCGACCGCAGCCGCGGGCTGCTGGGCGCGCGGGAGCTGGCCCTGATGAAGCAGACCGGATACCTGGTCAACACCTCGCGCGCGGCGATCGTCGACCAGGGCGCGCTGCTCGCCGCGCTGCACGCGGGCGCCATCGCCGGCGCCGCGGTGGACGTCTTCGACGAGGAGCCGCTGCCGGCCGACCACCCGCTGCGCTCGGCACCGCGCCTGCTCGCCACCCCGCACCTGGGCTACGTCACGCGGAACAACTACCGCACGTACTACGGCCAGGCGGTCGAGGCCATCCGCGGCTACCTCGCCGGGGAGCCCGTGCGCCGCATCGACGGCTGATTGTCAGTGCCCCGTGCGAGCCTTAAGCGCATGACCTACTCACTCCTGACCGACATCGAACGGGCCGTCCGCGCGAGCTGGGGCGCCGACACCTGCACCCCGGAGTACCGGGACCGCTGGACGGTCGACAACCCGGCGCGCGACCAGTGCGGGGTGACCGCCATGGTGCTCAACGACCTGCTCGGCGGCGACCTGGTCCGCGGCGAGGTGCACGTGGCCGGTGTGCAGACCGACTTCCACTGGTGGAACCGGCTGGGCACGGGCGTCGAGATCGACCTGACCCGGGAGCAGTTCGCCCCGGAGGAGATCGTCAGCGGCGGCGTGATCATCCCCCGCCCGGCCGAGATCGTACGACTGCGCGCGGAGTACGAGCTGCTGCGGGAACGGGTGCTGGCCAAGCTGCCCCGGATACCGGAGCGGCCGGTGGGCACGGTGCGGACCACCCCGCTCCAGCCGCTGGCGGACTGACCACCCGGCCGGCCCTCTGACCGGCCCCCGGAGGTTCGGCCGGTGCCGGCGCGGGCGGTGGGAAGCGGCTGCCGGGGGAGCAGGCGGCCCCGGCCCGGGCGTGGTGGCCGCGGTCAGGGGGCCGGCAGTGGCTGTTCCGTCCAGATCGTCTTGCCGCGCCGGGTGTAGCGGCTGCCCCAGCGGCTGGTCAGTTGGGCCACCAGGTACAGGCCGCGCCCGCCCTCGTCCGTGGCGCGGGCGCGGCGCATCCTGGGCTGGGTGCTGCTCGGGTCGGACACCTCGCAGATCAGTGCGCCGGCCCTGATCAGACGCAGTTCGACCGGGCCACCCGCGTACCGGATGGCGTTGGTGACCAGTTCGCTGACGACCAGTTCGGTGGTGAAGGTCAGTTCCGCCAGGCCCCAGTCGGCGAGCTGACCGGAGACCAGTTCCCTGGTGCTGGAGACGAGCGCGGGATCGGCCGCGAGGGTCCAACTGGCGATGTCCCCCTCCGGGACCACCCGGGTACGGGCCAGCAGTAGGGTCACGTCATCGGCCAGCCGGCTCGGCGGCAGTTCGGAGACGATCTCCTGCGGCAGCCCTGCCAGTGGCCGGTTCAGCACGTCGGCCCGTACCAGCCTGGCCCGCAGTTCCGCCATGCCCTCGTCCACGTCACCGGCGCCGCGCTCCACCAGCCCGTCGGTGTACAGCGCGAGGACGCTGCCCGGCGGCAGGACCAGTTCGGTGATCTCGAACGGCAGGCTGCTGACGCCCAGCGGCGGTCCGGGGTCCAGGTCGATGAACCTGGCCGTGCCGTCCGCGCAGATCAGCGCGGGCGGCGGATGCCCGGCGCTGGCCATCACGCAGTGCCGGGTCACCGGGTCGTAGGTGATGTACAGACAGGAGGCGCCCACCGAGTCGGTCAGCGAGTTGGGCGCCCCGTCCTCGACGCCCGGCCGGTCGCTGTCCGCCTCCACCGTGAGCTGCAACACCAGGTCGTCCAGATGGGTCAGCAACTCCTCCGGGTCCACGTCCAGATCGGCCAGCGTACGCACCGCCGTGCGCAGCCGCCCCATGGTGGCGGTGGCCTGCAACCCGTGCCCGACGACGTCCCCCACCACCAGCGCGACCCGGGCCGAGGAGAGCGGGATGACGTCGAACCAGTCGCCACCGACGCCGCGCGAGGCATCGGTGGGCAGGTACACGCTCGCGGTCTCGGCCGCGACCACGTCGGTCAGCGCCGGCGGCAGCAGGCTGCGCTGGAGCTTGACCGCGGCCCGCCGCTCGCGGGTGTACCGGCGGGCGTTGTCGACGGCGAGCCCGGCCCGCGCGGCCACCTCTTCGAGCAGCGTCAGGTCCTCCGCGTCGAACGGGGCGACCGCCTCGGTACGCCAGACCGTCACCCGGCCGGAGAGGATGCCGCGGGCGTGCAGCGGCGCCGTCATCACCGAGTGCGCCCCCGGCACGGCCCGCGCCCAGGCCAGCGCATCCGCGCCCGTACGAGCGGACCCGGCGCGCCCCGCACCACCGGGCAGGGCATCGGGGCCCGCACCGGAGGCTTGGGCGCGGGCGTCGACACCACCGGGCGGCAGGTCCTCCGCACCGGAAGGCACGTCGTCCGCACCGGGCGGGGCCCCCTCCGCACCGAGCGGGGCGGCCTCCGCACCGGGGGGTCCGGCCTGCTCATCGAGCGGGGTGTCACCCGCAGCGGCCGTGTCCGCGCCCGCCGGGCCAGGGCGCAGGTCGACGATGAGCCCGCCGCGGCCGGCGCGCGGGCCACCCGTGCTGGAGACCGCGTCGGACCGGCCGCCGTCGACGGCCTCGGCCGCGGCCGTGATGTCCGTCGCCCGGTGGGCGTCGATGCTGCCCAGCGGCATCGGCCCGGTCGGCAGCGCCGCGCCGTTGGCGCCGGCCACCGCCATCCGGCGCAACGCGAACAGGTACTCCCCGTCGTGCGCCGGTTCCTCGCCGATCAACACCGGATCGGCCAGGTCCACGGCGACCAGGTCGGCGAGGCCCGGCACCAGCACGCCCGCCAGGTCCTCACAGGTACGGATGATCGACAGCGACTCGCCGAGCACGGCCGCCGCCCGGTGCAGCAGGTCGAGCCGCTCCCTGGTGCGCACGTGGTCCGTGATGTCGGTGAAGAACGCGGCGACGCCGACCAGCCCCCCGTCGTGCGGGTCCCGCAGCCGGCAGGCCGAGATCGTCATGTGCCGGCCGCCGCGCGGGTCCTCCAGGGTGCGGATCAGCACCTCCACGCCGAGCCGTAGATCTCCGGTGCGCAACACCTCGGTCAGGTGCTCCTCGACGGCTGCCGCGTCCGCCGCGTACAGGAAGTCGCCCAGCCGGTGGCCGGCCAGGCCGGTGGGGACGCCCGAGTACCAGAACAGGTGCGCATTGGTGCGCACCAGCCGAAGGTCCACGTCGAACAGGGCGAGACCCATCCGGTCCTGGAAGAACAGCTCGTGCGAGAAGGCGATGTCCTGCCGCCACCGCTCGTAGGTGTCGGCCGCGGCGGCGAGCACCAGGTGGCGGGCCTCGCCGTGCGGGCCGCTGCTGAGGTCGAGCACCCGGAAGATCACCGGGACCTCGTGTCCCGCCCGGTGCCGCAGCCTGGCCTGCCCCTCCCAGCCGCCCGCCCCGCGGGTGCCGAGCACCTGCCGCCACTGCTCGCGCCCGGCCAGCAGCGTGCTGATGTGCCGCCCGCACGCCTCCTCGTCGCTCAGCCCGAGCAGCGCCGACGCCTCGTCCGTCCAGCCCAGCACGGTGCCGCGGGCGTCGAGGACGACCCCGGCGGGGTTGCTGAGGGCGGAAACGGGGTCCTCGCTGTGGTCCGCGCGTCGCATACGGGTGCACCTCGCTCGGCGTCCTGGCCGGTGCCCGCTGCGGCGTCCTGGCCGTGCCGGACGGGACCCGGGACACCGGATGGCCTGGGCCGTGACGGACGGTCGGTGGTCCGTCGACGGACCGCCACTGTACGCCGGGCGCCCCTCGCCGCGCCCGGCGTGCGCCGCGTGGCGAGCCGCCGGACACCGCCCGCGACCCCGGCGGGCCGCTCCGGCCCCACCCCGTCATGGTGCGCGAACCGCCCCGGTCCCGCAGGTCGGGCCGGACCCACCGGGCAGCGTGGGGCGGCGTCCGCCGGGCCACGTCCGCCCGAGCCCACCAGGCCACGTCCGACCCGGTCCACCGGACCACATCCGACCCGGCCCACCGGGTCGTACCAGGCGCCGCCCACCACGCACGCCGTACCCCGCACGGCCCGACCCGCGGCCGTTCTGGTGCAATGAAGGGTCGAGGGCCGGGAGCCGCCCACCGGCGGCGTCCCAGGACGTCAGGGATGGAGCAGAACATGGAGAGCCGAAGCCGGACCGCGCTGGTCGAAGACCTGATGGAACGCTTCCCACACGTCCCGCGGGAAGCGGTGATCAAGGAAGACCTGCTCCGGGGCGGCATGGCCTTCGACGCGTCCGCCCTCAGCGGCGCGGAGGGGGCCGGCGACGTCAAGCCCAAGTCGTACTTCATCTTCTCCTTCGACCACCGCACCCTCCCCGAACTCGGCGAGGCCGCGCTCAACCGGCCGCCGGAGGAGATCGTGCTCACCGGCGGCCCGTACGAGCTGCGCCGCACCGTGGTCTCCGTGCGGGTCAACCCCGACTCGCCGTACGTGGTGCGGGCCGGTGCCGACGGCGCGCTCGGGCTCTACCTGGACGGCGTGCGGATCGCCGAGGTGGGGCTGCCGCCGATGCCCGACTACTACCGGCACACCCTCGCGAACGGGAAGTCGGTCATGGAGGTCGCCCCCACCATCCAGTGGGGCTACCTCGTGTACCTGACGGTCTTCCGGGTCTGCCAGTACTTCGGCGCCAAGGAGGAGTGCCAGTACTGCGACATCAACCACAACTGGCGCCAGCACAAGGCGGCCGGCCGCCCGTACACCGGCGTCAAGCCCGTCGAAGAGGTCCTGGAGGCGCTGGAGATCATCGACCGGTACGACACGGCGCGCGCCTCCCAGGCGTACACCCTCACCGGCGGCTCCATCACCTCGCACGTCGGCGGCCGGGACGAGGCCGACTTCTACGGCCACTACGCCAAGGCCATCGAGGAGCGCTTCCCCGGCCGGTGGATCGGCAAGGTCGTCGCGCAGGCGCTGCCGCGCGACGACGTCCAGCGCTTCCACGACTACGGCATCCGCATCTACCACCCCAACTTCGAGGTGTGGGACCGCCGGCTGTTCGAGCTGTACTGCCCGGGCAAGGAGCGCTACGTCGGCCGCGACGAGTGGCACCGGCGGATCCTGGACTCCACCGAGGTCTTCGGCGCCCGCAACGTGATCCCCAACTTCGTGGCGGGCGTGGAGATGGCGGAGCCGTTCGGCTTCACCACGGTCGGCGAGGCCATCGACTCCACCACCGAGGGCCTGCGCTTCTTCATGTCGCACGGCGTCGTACCGCGCTTCACCACCTGGTGCCCCGAACCCACCACCCCGCTCGGCAAGGCCAACCCGCAGGGCGCGCCGCTGGAGTACCACATCCGGCTGCTGGAGAGCTACCGGGCGACGCTGGAGGAGTTCGGCCTCACCTCGCCGCCCGGGTACGGCCCGCCGGGACCGGGGCGCGCCGTCTTCTCGGTCAGCTCCTTCATGGACAGCCTCCCGCCGGCGACCGAGGACACCGCCGCGCCCGAGCCGGCGAGCAGCCCGGCACCCTGACACCACGGGCCCGTCCGGCCCCCGCAGCCAGGCTCACCCACCCCCAGCACCCGCCCAGCCGCGCGTCAACCCCGACGAAGGTGGGGGGTGGGGCCTGCCGTTCGTCCCGGGCCCCGGGCCCATGGCCACTCCTACGTTCGGTGGCCATGGAACGAACGTCTTCTGTACTCCGTCCGACGGCCCGGCGCGCCGCGCTGGCCCTCGCCCTGCTCGCGGCGGCCGGCGGCACGCTGGCGTGGCTCGCCCCGGGCGGCCTCGGCACGACCGCACCGATGCGGGTCACCGACGGGCCGTCGGCCACCGCGTACCGCGAGGTCAACGACGCGGTGGCCGGCGCGCCCGGCTGGCTCGGCACGCTGTGCGAACTCGCCAGCGAAGGCACCCTGCTGGCCCTCGGCGCGCTCCTCGCCTGGGTGGGCGCGAGCGCGCTGCGCCGCGGCGACGCGCACCAGGTGGCCGGCGCCCTGCTGATCGGGCTCGGCACCGTGGCCGGCTACGCGGTGAGCGAGGCGCTGAAGCTGGCCGTGGACGAGGAGCGGCCGTGCCGTGCACTGCGCGGCGCCACCGCCCTCGGCGAGTGCCCGGCGCCGGGCGACTGGTCCTTCCCCAGCAACCACGCGACGCTGGCCGCCGGCATCGCCGTCGGGCTCGCCGTCCTCCGCCCGCGCCTGGCCGCCGTCGCGCTGCCGCTCGCTGCCGCCGCCGCGCTGCTGCGGGTGGTGGTCGGCGTGCACTACCCGCACGACGTGCTGGCCGGCGCCGCCCTCGGCGGCGCGGTGGCAGCCGCCGCGCTCATCGCCCTGCTGCCGCCGGCCAGCCGCGCCGCGGCGCCGCTGCTGGCCCGGCTCTCACCCGCGGGCAGCCGGCCGCGCGCTGGGCGCGACCACGCCCGCCTCGTGCGCGACGACCGCGGCAGCGGCCCGGTTCTCCACGCCGAGCCCGGCCAGGACGGCGCTCACATGCGCCTTGACCGTGCCTTCGACGACGTGCAGCCGGCGCGCGATCTGGGCGTTGGAGAGCCCCGCGCCCAGGTGGGAGAGGACCTCACGCTCCCGGGCGGTGAGCGCGTCGACGCGCTCCCGGGCGGCGCTGCGCCGGCTCGCCAGGTCACCGGCGCCGCTCGCCGCGAGGTGCGCCACCACCCGGGCGGCGACCTGCGGTGACAGATAGGCGGCGCCGTCGGCCACCGCGCGTACTCCGGCGATCAACTCCTCGGGTTCGCCGGACTTGATCAGGAAGCCGACGGCGCCGCCGCCGAGCGCCCGCAAGATGTAGTCGTCTTCGCCGAAGGTGGTCAACATGAGCACGCCGGTCTCCGGCGCCGCCGCCCGGATCTCGGCCGCGGCGGCGATCCCGCCGAGCCGCGGCATCCGGATGTCGAGCACGGCCACGTCGGGGCGGTGCCGCAACACCGACTCCACCGCCTCGTGCCCGTCGGCGGCCTCGGCCACCACCTCGATGCCCGGATCGGTGCAGAGCACGGCCCGTACGCCGGCCCGGATCATCGCCTCGTCGTCAGCGATCAGTACGCGGATCACAGTGTCCTCAGCCCATCAGTACGTCGAGCGACACCAGCGTGTCGTCGCGGAAACAGAGTCGGTAGGCGTCGCCCGCCCGGTCGTCGAACGGGTCGGCCGTCATGGCGTAGTACGCACAGTCCGTACCGGCAGCCCGCGGCGCACCGGCGCCGGACGGCCGGTGCGTCGTCTGGCGGTCCGGCAGCACCCGCTCGACCGCGGCCCGGTCCTGCCCCACCCGCAGCCGCGCGTAGTCACCCGGGTCGAGCACCGCCCCGGAGGTCGCCACGGCATCCCAGACGATCAGTACGGCGCTCAGCACCGCCCCCGTGACCAGCGGGAACATCAGCGCAGCCAACAGCGTACGGCGCACCCGCCGGCGGGCCCTGCGGTGCTCCTGCGGCAGGCCGCCGGGGGCGCTCACGCCGGGCCCATCGGACGGCCAGCGGGCCCCACCGGCCGGCGCCGGGGCGGCGCGCTCGGGGCGGGCCTGGCCCGCGTGCGGAATGCGCGCCGCGACCGCGAAGCCCCCCGCGCACGGCCCACAGACGAAGCTGCCGCCCGCGAGCCGCACCCGCTCGTCGAGCCCGATCAGACCGCGCCCACCGACGGCCGGTGGGAGGGGACCCGCGCCCGGCGGGTACGAGGCGGCGCCGGAGCCCGACGCGTACGGGACGGGGCCCGTTCCCGGCAGCCGCGTGGCGGCCGGCGCCGGAGCGGCCCGCGTCGCCCGGTCGGGGCGCGGCCCGGGGGCATCGGCCGGCGCGCGTACCGCACCGGCCGCGGGTGCACCGTCCGGTGCGGGGGCCGGCGCCGGCCTGGGGCCGCCGCCCGCCGTGCCCTTCGCCGCCGCTCCCGCCCCGCCGCCGGGCGACGGCGGCCCGTTCTCCACCCGCACCTCCGCTTCGGTGGCCGCGTAGGCGACGGAGACCGTCACCGGCGCGGTCGGCGCGTGCTTGGCGGCGTTGGTCAGTGCCTCCTGGACGACGCGGTACGCGGCCCGCTCCGCGACCGGGGACGGGGCGGCAGCGGCGGGGTCACCGGTGACCTGGAGCCGCACCGCGAGGCCGGCCCGCGCCGCCTCGGCGACCAGCCGCTCCAGGCTGGCGTCCGGGGCCTGCTCGGGCGCCCCGTCGGCCTCCTCCCGCAGCACCCCGATCACCTCGCCGAGGCGTTCGACGGCCGAGGCGGCGCGGGCCCTGATGTCGCGGGCCGCGGCCCGGTGCGGCTCCGCCAGGTCCGGGCTGAGCTGGAGCGCGCCGGCGGACAGCGCGATCAGGCTGAGGTCGTGGCCGAGCACGTCGTGCATGTCCTGCGCGATCCTGGCCCGCTCCCGGAGCCTGGCCTGCTCGGCGACCAGCCGCTGTTCCCGCTCCAACTGCCCGGCCCGCTGCCAACCGGCCCGCACCAGGTCCTGGTACTGCCGCCAGAACCGCCCGGCGAACCAGGGCACCATGGCGGCGACGACCACCACCGCCACGAAGACGCTCGACAGATCGAGCCAGGCGGGCACCACGGTGATCGCCACCAGCCCCGCCGCCAGCAGGGCGACGAGCACCAGCACGGTCGGCAGCGCCCGGCCGGGCCGCCGGCCGGCCGCGAACGCGGCCACCGCCGTGGGCAGCGCCCACCACAGGCTGAGCACGCTCAACCCCGCCGTCACGCTCGCCGCCGCCGTCAACAGGTGCCCCGGATCCACCCGCCAGCGCCCCGCGCGGGGCCCGGCACCGCCCCCGCGCCTGCGGGGCCACCGGGACCGTCGCCCACCACGGCCGGCGGTCACAGCGGGCCGCCCGCCCTCGATCGTCGTGCTCTTCACGCGCGAGACCCTACGGAGCGAGGCCGCCGGCCCACCACTGCCGAAAGTCCCGTTGACACGGGCGGCGACGGGTCCGACGGCGCCGGTGGGTACCGGTTCAGACCGCGGGTGCGGTGAAGGGGAGCGTGCGCCAGGGGCTGGTGGGGGTGTCGAGGAGGAGGCGGTGCGGGGCGAGGGCCGATGCGTACATCGGGCCGAAGGACTCGTCGTCGAAGCGCAGCACCCGGCCCAGCACGTAGCCGGCGGAGAAGTCGGCCCAGGACGTGTAGTGGCGGCGGCACAGCACGCCGGCGGTGATGACGGCGGCCTCGGCCTCGGCCCCGTCGGCGTACCGGGCGCCCAGGCCCCAGCGGGCCACGCTCACCGCCCGCCCGAAGTCATAGCCGGCAGCCGATCCCACGTACCCGTCCGCCGGCAGCAGGCCGTCGGCCCGGAACCGCGCCTCGTACCTGATGATGCGCCGGATGAGCGCACGCACCTCGGCCAGCTCGGCCTCGGCGGTGCCGCGCTCGCGCAGCGTCTCCACGGCGGTGCGCTGCCACAGCGTGGAGTCCACGGCCGCGCCCGCGGTGTGCCGGGCGATGGCGCGGCGCACCCGCAGCACGAACTCCGGCTGCGGCGGGCTGTTCTGACCGGCGAGGAGGAAGTCGAGCTGCCGGCGCCACTGCGCGGCGCTGGCCGCGCCCCACGCCTCGCGCAGGATCTTGGTGTCGGCGCGGTAGTCCGCGTACACGTCGGTGAGGTCGTTCCATAGTGCCCTGCGGTGCACCGACAGGTGCGCCCCGCAGGCGAGCCCCACGGCCAGCGGGCCGCGCAGCGGACCGGTGTACTTGGTGAGCAGCGCCCCCGTGTCGTGGTCGGGGTCGTGCTGCGGCAACTGGTCGCGCAGCGCGAGCCAGCGCCGCCGCTTGCGCCGGGCCCCGGGGAAGTACGCCTCGGTCGGCGTCCCCGGGTTGACCACCATGCCGCGCAGCTTCTCGCCCCACCACACGTACGGGGCGAGCGGCAGCGCGATGTCGCAGGCGACCTCCCCGGCGCGCGGGGCCGACAGCTCGCCGCGGGTGTATACGGCGAGGAAGCGGGGGCCGTGCGCCGCGGTGTGCGGGACCCAGGCGATGAGCTGGTCGTCGTCCACCAGTTGCTTGGGCGCGTAGGCGAAGGTCTGCGCGGCGAAGAGCACCCGGAGGTAGGCGTCCCAGTCCTGGCGCGTCTTCGCCTCGAACAGCGCCCGCTCGACGTCGGTCGGCGGTACCCAGGCGGGCACCTGTGCGGCTGCTCCCATGATCGGCGTCCCCATGTCCGTCAGTATTCCCCGCCGGGGCCGCCCGGCATGGGCGCGCACCAATTTCCTTTCCGGCGCCCCCCGTTCGAGCACCGCATACGAGCCACCTGCCGCAACTTGCCGGCCCGCCCGTCCGGCTGTCTGCCCTGCCTGTCCCACCTGTCCCGCGCGCCCGCGTACTCCGCGCACCCTGCCGCCCCGTCCGCCCCGCGTACGCACGCACGGTCCGCCGCGCGCCCCGGCGGGGCCCGTGGCGCACCCGACCGGAAGGCTACGGAGAGTGACTGCGGGGTGGCCCAGACGAGGCAAGACGTCCGGCGCGGAGCGTCCGGTTCGCGTCTGGGGGCCATGCCGAGGGGGATGGTGCGAAAAATAGGGGTCGGGAGGGGAACGGCTAGGGGGTGCATCGGGTGGCGGGCGCTCGCGACGGGGCCCGCGGGTGGCCCGTGGTGCGGCTCGGATCGGGAAAGCCCAGGTGGTGGCCGGCAGATGGGGTGGGTGGGGGCCGGGACGGCTGGGGTAGGGGCGGCCGGTGATGCCGCCGAGACGGAGCGTGCGGGGGCGTTCCGCTGTGCAACGGCTGGATATCGATTGTGTCCCCGGGGCTCGACGGAGCGGCATCGGGGGTCGGAGGACCCGCCACAGCCTGCTACGTTTCCCGAGCAATTGATCAGGGCATGACGGGGGACCTCCGTGCGAAACAAGACAACGATCGCCGCCGCTGCTGTCGTCGCGGCGCTGGCGCTCACGCTGACCGGCTGCGGCGACGACGGCGACAGTGACGGTTCGTCGCTGTTCGGCAAGCCCGACAAGGGCGGCAGTCAGGCCATCGGCGGCAACACCGGCGGGGCCACGGGCGGTGACGAGATCAAGATTCCCGGCCCCAACTCGACCGGCCTCATCGGCGGTTCCAACTCGACCGGCACCTCCGGCTCCACCGGCGGCGGCAGCGGTGACGCCAGCAAGGCCCAGGGCATCTGGTACACCACCAAGCGCACCTCATCGGGCCAGGTCGGCATCCTCAGCGTTTCCGGCAGCGCGTTCGCCATGCGGATGGGCACCATGACGTGCAGCGGCACCGCAACCGAGGACATGAGCGTCAACGCGAACTGCCAGGGCGACTCGATGACCGGCAAGGCGGCGCTCAGCGACGGCGACCAGAAGCTGACCATCACCTGGGACAACGGCGGCTCCGAGGAGTTCTCGCGCCAGATGCCCACCTCGTAGCAGCACCCGTACACCGCAGCACACCGCAGGGGCCGCACCGCGCCGGACGACGTCCGTGCTCGGTGCGGCCCCTGCGGTGTCGGGTGCGGCGGGGGGGGGGGGGGGGGGGGGGGGGGGGG